>JANSXN010000060.1 GCA_024742935.1 Flavobacteriaceae bacterium | reverse complement strand
TCCGTATCCGCCTGAGGCGGAGAAGGGAGGTTTAAATTCGCACAGCCTGCCTGCCTATTGGTTGGTTAGCTGCGCCTGCCGCTTCGTCGCCTGAAGCTTTGAAGCGCAAGGCGGAAGGCTGGAAGCAAAACTATAAATCCGCAGCATTGGCAATCATCTCAGCGACATCCATCACTTCGATTTCATTTTCTTTGTTTTGGCTTTTGACGCCGTCTGTGAGCATGGTATTGCAAAACGGACAACCGGCTGCAATAAATTCCGGTTGGGTTTCAAGTGCTTCCTCTGTGCGTTCAATATTGATGTCTTTGTTGCCCTTTTCTGGTTCTTTAAACATTTGTGCGCCACCGGCACCACAACACAAACCACGTGTTTTGCAGCGTTTCATTTCAACCAATTCGACTTCCAGCTTCTCTAAAAGTTCACGCGGGGCTTCATATTCGCCATTGGCTCTTCCCAAATAACAAGGGTCATGAAAGGTAATGCGTTTGCCCTTGAATTTTCCGCCTTCTACTTTTAATCTTCCCTCATTCATTAGTGATTTTAGAAATTGGGTGTGATGCATCACATCATAGGAACCACCAAGTTCCGGATATTCATTTTTAAGGGTGTTAAAGCAATGCGGACAGGCAGTCACTATCTTTTTAACCTCATAACCATTGAGCACTTCAATATTTGTCATGGCCTGCATCTGGAAGAGAAACTCATTCCCGGCACGCTTTGCAGGGTCACCGGTACAACTTTCTTCAGTGCCCAAAACAGCAAAATCAACATTGGTTTTATTGAGAATACGCACAAACGCTTTGGTAATTTTTTTAGCTCTGTCATCAAAACTTCCGGCACAGCCCACCCAAAAAAGAACCTCGGGTTGCTTTCCTTGTGCCATATATTCGGCCATTGTGGGTACTTTTATTGCTTCGCTCATGACATTTTTGTTAATAGTGGTTTGTTAATGGTGATATGTTGATTGAAATTTGGTTTGTCGATATTCGACATTCAAAATTCGATATTCTTCTAGTCTTTAAACACTTGTATGGTTACATCTTTATCAACCAAATCTGTAAATTTTCCTTTGTAACGTGTAGCTTTCACCAAATGATTGTCAATCCAGTGGTAATTCCCGCCACGCGGTTTTCCCATCAACAAACTGTGGTATTTAAAACCGTGTTTTTCAAGCCAGGTTTCAGTATAGTTGCGGTGCTCCTCTGTGCGTGACGTAAAGAAACAGATAATGTGCCCTTCATCATACCACTTATTCAATGTTCTTAAGGCATCCGGATATACTTTAGCAGTAAGCATTCGCTCAGGCTCTTCATTGGGAATGTCATCACAAATTGTCCCATCTATGTCTATCAAATAATTTTTGACGTCTTCCGGTAAACCGGGACTCACTTTTTTACCGTTTTCTATAATTTCTTTTAGATGTATCTCTGAATTCTTATTCATTGTAATCGCATTATAATTTAACATTTAACTCCTCTAAAGAGATTGTATTCATTTTGCTTTAACAGTAGGCTCAAAAAAAAATCTGAATTCCAAAACCTTGAACCTTAAACTTTGAACCTTAAATGCTCCCTACTCATTTTTCCAATTCAATCGGTCCATTTGGTTATAAGGCCAAGGCGCTCCATTATTCTCAATATTTGTCATCGCCACATTGAGTTCGTTAGGTGCTGCAGATTGCTCCATAACAAGGTATTGACGCATTTCCATGATAATAGAGAGTGGGTCAATACTCACAGGACATGCTTCCACACAGGCATTACAGGTGGTACACGCCCACAGTTCCTCCCGGCTTATATAGTCGTCAAGCAATTGTTTGTTATCAGGTACAAATTGGCCGTTTTTATCAATGTTTTTTCCCACTTCCTCAAGTCGGTCACGGGTGTCCATCATTATTTTTCTGGGAGAAAGTTTTTTGCCGGTTTGGTTTGCAGGGCATTCACTGGTACAACGACCACACTCTGTACAGGTATAGGCATTGAGAAGTTGTACCCAATTCAAATCCATCACATCACTGGCGCCAAATTTTTCAGGGACTGAAGCCTCTGTTCCTTCAGCCGGTGCTGCAAAGGGGTCGGCATTGGGGTCCATCATTAGCTTGACCTCATTGGTTACTGTTTCATTATTAGGAAATTTTCCCTGAAGGTTGAGCTTGCCAAAATAGGTGTTCGGAAAGGCTAAAAGAATATGCAAATGCTTTGAATAATAGAGGTAATTGAGGAAAAACAGTATTCCTAAAATATGCAACCACCAGGAAGTTCTTTCGATAAGGATAACAGACCCTTCAGCCATATTTGTAAAAAGGGGTGTGATGTATTGACTCACGGGAAATGAGCCGGCTATGGTATACCCTTCTGAATTGATACTTTGTAAATGAGCATCTGCCGCATTCATCGTCAAAAACAAAGCCATTAAAACCACTTCAATATAAAGAATGATGTTGGCGTCATTTTTGGGCCAGCCCTTCATTTCAGGGTTTAAGAAGCGTTTTACTTTTTGAACATTTCGGCGCAGCCAAAAGAGAACAACACTCACAATCACCAACAATGCCAAAATTTCAAAGGAAGCAATAAGTACGTCATAAAAACCTCCAAAAATTGAAAATGCTCTGTGAGTTCCAATGAGACCGTCATAAATAATTTCCAGTACTTCAATATTGATGATAATAAAGCCCAGATAGACTATAAAATGAAGAAAACCTGAAATGGGTCTTTTCACCATTTTGGATTGACCAAACGCAATCATCAGCAGGTTTTTGAAACGCTGCTTTGGTTTGTCATAAACATCCACCTCTTTTCCAAGGTCTATATTCCTTCTTAGCTTTCTTACATTTTGTACAAAAAAACCAACACCTATAAACAAGGCAATCAGAAAAAGAATATTTGGAATAAAATACATGGTATTCATTTACAATTAGTTTACTGATCTCTGCTTTCCGGTTCCTGAAACTCACCCGCTTTTCTTCCAAAAACGGATACGTGAATATAGCGTTTGGGATTCAGTTTTATGTCCTGAAGTAATTCCTCCAACTGTTTTGTGGCATACTCAAGATTTGTATAGAGAGATTCATCTTTTATAAGTTTTCCTAGGGTTCCTTCACCACTGTTTAGATTTTCTGAAAGTTCCTTAAAATTGGCAAGTGTGGTTTCCAATTCATTGACTATTTGACCCAAATTAATTTGCGCTAGTGAATCTGATAGTTTTGCAAAATTTTGAGTTGTTATATCCAGATTCTCAAAGGTATTCGATAATTTTTGCTCATTGTCTTTCAGCAGGTTCTCAAGTGATTTTGAGCTTACAGCAAACGAAGTGGTGATTTTATTCAAATTATCGATACTCTCTCTCAAACTTTTTCTCGATTTGGGATCCATCACATTATTAACAGAGTACATCAAACTGTCAACCCCCACAACGGCACTCTCAATTTTTGTTTGTAAAGGCGTTAATCTGTCATTAACAAGCTCCATAATTCCCTCTTCTACTTCTCCCCTTAGAGTGTCGCCACTTTTTGCAGGGATTTTTGATTCATAATCGGGGACAACTGCGAGCGATTTTCCACCAATAATTCCACCGCCATAAATGCGTGCAACACTTTGATTTGAAAAAACAAAATCCCTTTCAATTTTAAATTTAACAATGAGTTTAGCATCTTCGGGATTGATAACAATTTCCTGTACCTTCCCCACTTTCAAACCATTGAGAGTGACGGGGGAAGAAAGATCGAGGCCTTCAACATTGTCATAAACAGTAAAAAAAACACGTTCTTTTTGAAGTAAAGAAGAGCCTTTTAAATAATTGTATCCTAAAATGAATGTGGAAATAGCAAAAACTGCAAGTAATCCTGTTTTAATCTCTTTGGTTAATTTCACGTAGTTTTATTTAAATAACAAATTTAGGAAAATATTTAAACCCGGGGGTTAAAACTGTTTTAATTTATGATGTCAGCTAATTGAACACGCTGTCCGTTTTTATAGGCTACAATAAAAGCTGATGGGTATCCTTTCTCTTTTGCCTCTTTATGCAATGCCTGTATTAAATTGTAATCTGAAGTGTTTCCGTAATAATACTTAAACAAACCGTCTTCCTGCTCCCGGCTGATCATGGTCAAACCCTTAAAGTTTTTTGGCTTGGTATCCAGCTTTCTGGAGCCGGCAGCAATTTGAACCTTAAACAAAACGCCTTCATATATCAATACTTCAGGTAAATGAGCTGTTGGGTTGTTTGTAATCTGATTCTCGGAAGTGCTTGCAACATAGGAGTATTTCACCGAATCGTAATAATCTGTTATGGCCTTTGCAATTGCAGTTGCCATTTCCTGTTGCCCTTTTTTGGAATTAAGATAAGTCCCCTCTTCTTTATTTGAAACAAAACCGGTTTCAATCAAAACACTGGGCATATAGGTATTGTGCAACACCCAAAAACCGGCCTGTTTCACACTGCGGTCTCTGCGCTTGAGTTGTGTTGTAAAATTATTTTGAATTAAGGATGCCAATTCTATACTTTGGTCGAGGTACTCTTCCTGCATCAAGGTAAGCCCGATGAGAGACTCAGGGGAGGCGGGATCAAAATCACCATAAATTTCCTCATAATTATCTTCCAAGTAAATCACCTGGTTTTCCTTTTTGGCGACTTCAAAGTTTTCCTGAGATTTGTGAAGCCCCAGGACAAAAGTTTCAGTCCCATAAGCAGCTTTATTACCGGCAGCGTTGGCGTGAATGGATACAAATAAATCTGCATTTGCTTTGTTGGCAATAGCCGCACGTCTATGAAGTTCCAGAAACACATCTGTTTTTCGTGTGTAAATCACATCGATACCACTGTTCTTTTCTAAAATAGCCCCTGCCAGCAAGGTAATATTAAGCGCAATCTCTTTTTCTTTAAAACCGTAATAGGAAGCACCCGGATCATGACCTCCATGACCGGCATCAATAACCACTTTAAATTTACTTTGCTGCGCTTGAAGCTCCGTTAAAAAAAACAGAGAAAATAAAAAAAGAATCGATACGAAATGAATCAGGGGTTTCGTTTTCATAGAATAGAAACGTCTTAAGTATAATTTATATTTTAATTTTATAAGGGTATAAAAAGATACCCAAAAAATATGTTTAATTTTGACACTTCAATAATTAAGCCATAGCTTTACAAAAATAGGATTATTACCATTGCAAACAAATAAACTTCATCTGGTTTTATTGCTTTTTTTTATGACCTTGGGGACTTATGAATCTCAAGCTCAAGAAATTGGTAGCAATCCGCTTATCCCTCTGCCCACTGCCGTTGATTCGCTAAGTTTTCCTGACACTCCCATCGCAGAAAACGGCAATGAACAAGCTGTTGATACCGTAAAAATAGACACCATCGCTCCAAAAAAGGAATTATTAAACGATGTTGTAGATTATTTTGGTGAAGATTATGTGTATATGCACAGAAAGGAAAACAAAATATATATGTACAACAAAGCCTATATCGTTTATGAAGATATGCGCATTGATGCCGGAATGATTATTCTGGATTACAATAAAAAAGAAGTCTATGCAAAGGGAATTATAGATTCTGTGGGCAATTATACTCAACTGCCTGTTTTTGTACAAGGCACAAACAAAGTAGAACCCGATTCCATTCGGTTTAATTATGATACTCAAAAAGCACTGATATACAATTCACGCACCGAGCAAGGCGAATTTAAGGTCAAAGCCGAAATTTCAAAAAGAGAAAACGATTCTGTAGTCTATTTGAATAACGTAAAATTTACCACTGCAAAGGATATTGACAACCCCGAGTACTATTTCTATTCCCGAAAAGTAAAATTTGTACCCCAAAAGAAAATCGTAACCGGTCTCACCAATATGTATATTGCAGATGTACCAACACCCCTGGGTCTTCCCTTTGGTTACTTTCCGCTCACAGAAGACCGGGCTTCAGGCTTTATCATACCCACAATTGGTGAAAACAGCAACCGGGGATTCTTTTTCCAAAATGGAGGCTACTATTTTGCCATCAATGATTATATTGATTTGTTAACCCTGGGAGATTATTATACAAACGGAAGTTATGCTTTGCGACTGGAATCAAATTATGCATTGCGCTACCGCTTTCGCGGAAATATGAGCTTCAGATATGAAAATCTGCTTAATAGCGAACGGGGCTTCCCAGATTTTTCTCAGTCCTCTGTTTACAACATAAGATGGTCACACTCACAGGACGCCAAGGCAAACCCCAGTTCCCGCTTTTCTGCATCTGTAAACTTAGGAAGCAGCCGGTTTTTTCAGGAATCCATAAACCAATTAAACACTGCCAGCTTCCTGAACAACACCCTAAGCTCCTCTGTTTCTTATTCCAAAACATTTGAAGGGGAGCCTCAAGTGAATTTAAATATTGCAGCAACACATTCCCAAAATACGAATACACAGGAAATCAATTTAACACTGCCCACTGTCTCGGCCAGTGTTTCAAGAGTCTTTCCTTTTGCTCCAAAAAGCGGCATCAAAAATGGCGCTCTGCAAAACATCAATTTTCAATATGATGTGAGTGCAGAAAACAGAATGCGCACAACAGACTCCTTGTTTTTTACTCAAAAAATGTTTGATGATGCCCAATTGGGAGCCCGTCATAACATTCCAATAAGCACCAATTTTAAAATACTTAATTACCTGAGTGCCAGTGCCGGGACAAGTTATCAGGAAACCTGGGTCATGAAAACCACACGGCGTTCTTTTGACCGGGAACTCAATCAGGTTGTTATAGATACCGTAAATGGATTTGATAGTTTCAGAACCTACAATTTTTCTGCCAGCCTGGGAACAACCCTGTATGGAATGTTCAATTTTGGGCCTGATAAGAAAATCCAAACCATAAGACACGTGATGCGTCCCAATGTGAGTTACTCAATCAATCCGGGATTTGATCAATATTATGAGGAACTGAAATACACCCCCACAGTTGCAGGTGGATTGTCTGAAGAAGAAATATTAGTGTATTCAAGGTTTGAGAATACCATGTTTGGTGCACCCAATCAAAATTACTCAAGCAATATTGGTTTTGGTCTTAGCAATACTCTGGAGGCAAAAGTACGTGATCGAGATACCACAGCAACAGAATCCAAACGCATCGCCCTGCTCAACAATCTCAATTTTACATCATCTTACTCCATTTCAGCAGACAGCCTTAAATGGCAGCCAATTAACATCACAGGAAGCATTCCCCTGGTTCAAAAATTAGATTTTAATTTCAATGGAACTTTAGACCCCTATGCGTTGGATAACAATAACAATAAAATCAATACCTTCAATATCGATAATGGCGGAAGCCTTTTTCGACTCACGCAAGCCAATGTAAGTTTAAATTACTCGTTTACCAGTCGCGATTTTGAGAAAAACAATGACGGTAGTGAAGAAAATAATGAAACCTTCAAAAATGGAGGACGACCTGATGATTTGTTTGGAAATTCAAACGAACTTTCAGACCCTACATTTGTTGGAAATAGAAATCGAGAAGAAGACCGGGATGTAAGTATTGGTCGTTACAATTATGCGATTCCCTGGGACTTTAGACTGGCATACACAGTCACCTATTCAAACAGCCGTCGCGAAGATGAAATTTCTTCTCATTCATTAATGTTCAGTGGTAATGTGGTATTATCGCCAAGATGGTCTGTAGGTGCCTCATCAGGTTATGATTTTAAAGGAAAAGGATTTACGTTCACTCAATTTCGCTTTCAGCGGGATCTAGAAAGCTGGCAAATGAGTTTCAACTGGGTTCCCTTTAGCGCCAGAAGCTCCTGGTATTTCTTTGTGGGAATCAAATCCTCAGTGTTGAGCGATATCAAATATGACAAACGCAGAGAACCTGACAGGAATTTGTAGTGCTCTTATTTGGTTTCAAGGTTCAAGGTTCAAGGTTCAAGGTTGAAATTTGAAATACAAAATTTAAAATTTAAAATTTAAAATTGATTCAGATTTGGATGTCTAATTAAATCGGTCTTAATACTCAATACTTAATACTTAATACTTAATACTTAATACTTAATACTTAATACTCAATACTCAAATAGTAACACCCTCACATCAATGAAAAAAATAATTCAAACACAACATGCACCGGCTCCAATAGGCCCCTACAATCAAGCGGTATTGGCGGGAAATATGCTCTATACATCCGGGCAAATTGCTATCGACCCGGCAACCGGCATTCTGGTTACCAATGATATACTGGCAGAAACACGATTGGTTATGGAAAATTTAAAAGCCGTTTTGGCTGCAGCCAATATGACCTTTGAAAACGTGCTAAAAGCATCCATTTTTATTAGCGATATGAATAATTTTTCCAAAATCAATGAGGTCTATGCGCAATACTTTGATGAAGATACAGCACCGGCAAGGGAAACTGTAGAAGTAGCCAATTTACCCCGATTTGTTAATGTGGAAATTTCTATGATAGCAATGAAGTAAATTCGCTATTCTTCCTTCTCATTTACCTCCGGAACTATTTCATTGTCCAATGGAAGGGTCTCTAGCATTCGTCTCTCTGTGCGCTCCTGAGAATTTAACTCCATCTCTTCTTCTTTTTTAGCATTTCTTCTAAAAATACGTCTGCTAAACTCCCTGAAAGAATCAAACTCAAGTGAGTAGGACAATCCCGTACCCTGTTCAAAACCCTGGTTTTCACCAATAAACTGAACCTGCGTTTCCCGGTTGAAAATATTCCATTTAAAATTTCCCTCCTCATTGAGCAATACCTGAATTTGAAAATCACCGGCAACTGTATTATCCTGTACACCTCCCACAGGTACACCCACTCTTCCGTCAATTAAAATGCGTTCGCTTATTTGTGAAGAAAATGTTAGCCCCAGCCTGTCTGAGGTCTCAAGGTCTTGGGTGCGCATTCCTGGCGAATAGTTCAATCCCACATTGAATTTACCGTCTTCATCAGCAAAAATTTCATTGACAAGCCCCGAAAATCGCTCTACAAATGTGGCTGTTCCCTGTTCAAGTGTAAAGCGGTCACTGGAAAAGGAACCTGTCGAAATTAAATAAAGTACCTGCAACTCCCGTTGTTGCCTGTCATCGAGCTTGTATGCCAATTCAGATTTAATAATCGAACTTGCCGTTGGAAAATCTATGGTGTATTCCATCTCAGGAGAGATAAGTTCACCACGCAACTCAATCGCTACATCAACCGGTATCTTTCTGTTTATCGTGGGATTATCAAGCAACACAGAAGGATTTGCTGTGGTCTCATAAATGGCTTTGATATCTATATTGGCTCTCACCGGGTCTCCATTCCAGCTTATGTTCCCTCCCCGCTCTACAACAAAAGGTTTCTGGACAATCCCCAAATACCTGAAATCATAAATCGCGTTGTACACCAGAAAATCCCCCCACATATTAAAGCGTCCCAATGTATTGATTTCAATAAAGAGAATACCCTCTCCCCGACCTTTTAAAGTGGAATTGTTTTTTACATCCACAACAACTTCCACTTCGGCATCGCGTGTTATCTGTAAATCAAACTCGAGCGTAAGCCCTTTTAACTCCTCTCTAACAAGTGTTTCCCCAGAGATGCGGGCTGCTTTTTCTTCAGGTGAAAGAAAATAGATAAATGAATCATCACCAATAGACTCTGTATCACTAATAGGTATTTTAAAAGTAGTTCCCGCCGCGGTAGTGGCATCTACCTTGATGACCAACTCGTCAACAGGTCCATAAATTGAAGCCAATCCGGTGATAAATGCTGTTCCATAGTAAAGGGATTCCTCCTCTGCTTCTGTGTCCAATACCAAAAATCGGTTTGTTTCTATATCCAGATTCATTGCCCAGTTTGAAAAATTGGAATGCTCAAAATATCCGTTTACAGAAGCTTTGGTGTCGTGCTTGGTGTCTGTTACCTCGGTTTTGGGAATGGTAAACCTGTTTTTTGATAAAAGAACACGTGTCTCCTCCTCAAATTCAAAATCAATATTGAGTTCCGGAATTTTGATGCCGGTTTGATTGAGATTCAAGCGACCTGTAATATCAGGTGATTTGTAATTGCCTGTTACTTTTGCATTGCCGGAAACAAAGCCTCTGATGTCCTCGATGACTCCACCACCAAACGGACTCAAAGCACTGAGGTTAAAATCTGTGAGTCCCACATCCAGATTGATGGTGGAAGCCATTTCATTTACCTGTATATTTCCAATCGCTGTGATTGACTCAACGTCTTTATTGGTAAGTGTTGTGTTGATGTCATAGCTGGTTAAATCCTCATTCCCCGAAATATCCAGTATTAAATTGCCCATTTCATTATCATTGATTATCAAATTGTCGATAGTGACATTTGAACTGGGATAATACAAAGCCTCGCGTTGTAAAAAAGTAAAATTACCGTTTACATTTCCTGATAGAGAAAGACTGTCAATCTCTGGTGTTATTTTGCCAATATCAACATCTTTGAAATACAAGCGCACATCTTTATAACTGCTGTCGCTTAGTTTACCGGCCATTTGAATGAGTTCATTTTGATGACTCAACACCAACGAATCCAAGATTACATCATTGAAGTTGTTATCAAATACAATTTTATTGAGCGTGTCATTTGCTTCATTAACAAACCAAAGATTCTCTTTAAATAAAATATCAGAACGCTTCATACCCACAACAGATTTTCCATTTGGATTGATCGTGTGGTACATGGATAAATTAAAGAGATCACTTTTTGAAGGCCCCCCTTTAAATTCAGACCTTACAAATAAGGTGTCTGAAAGCGTTACATTAATGAGATTCATCTCAGAAAACTGATAGAACCCGGCATCAAGGGAATCAATTTCAATATAGGTATTAAAAAGAGGGTTGTTATTGTCCACCTGTACGGCAATTTTTTTGATGTAATTGCCATAAGCCGTAATTTCCGGAGACCTGAAATTGAGTTTAAACTTCGATTCATCTGAAGCCACTGTTCCTCGTATTGTGGTATTTTCACCCAGTCGTATTTCAGGAACAAAAACCTCTACAATCTTATTGAAAATTTCAAAATTAAAATTGAGATACTGATTCTCTGTTGTTTTGACAGGCACATAATTTGCATAAATACTCGCCACGGCATTTTGAAAAAGATTGGGAATATCCTCAATTTGAAACCGCCCCGTGAGCTTTCCGTTTATAACATCTGGAGAGATTACCTGCAAAGTGCGATCCTCATCTTCAAAGGTAGAAAGCACTAAAATGTCGTCAAAAAAGTAATCGTCAATCAGATTCTGATAGGTGCTTTCAGAAATTCTTACCACACCCACAACATCATCCACATTGGTTCCCCTCATATCCATTCCAATGTTTCCTGTGAATATAGAAATACTATCCCTTTTAAAAAGATTGGTTTTATAAAGATCTGCATATTTTATTTTTGCATCAAAATCATAAACATTTTCAGTATCAGAAACATCGATTAACCCCTCAAAATCAAGCTCCATATTGGGGTCATTGATAGTGAGTTTACCGTTGAATATAGGATTTTCAAGGGTTCCGCTCACATTCACATTTTTGTAATTGTAATCATTAAATGTAAAATTGGAAATACTGCCCGATACCAGCGTGTTTAAATTTTCCTGTGAAAAACCCATTCCGTCAAAACGCAGTTTAGCCGAAGCCCTGCCTAATGTCTTAGTGCCCAGCAAACGACCTAAATTAAACTGGTTTATGTCAATAGTGCCCTTGTAGGTTGCGCGATTGAGATTGTTGATGGAGGTCATTCTCAAATTGGTCTTTAAGTTACCTAGAGCCGATTTTATGGAGGAATCTGTTTCCAGGGTGGTACCGCTTAGAGTCGTGCTTCCCCTTAAATCAAAGTCACGCAGGGATTCCATTTCCTTTGGCATCACCTGTCCAAGAAGACCGGGCATAAAACGCCTTAAATCATAATAATTAGATTGTATGCTGTGGTTTTCTGCTGTGATAACATAAGAATCATCCCCCTTTAAAAGATTTTCAAACCGAAAATCACCAGTGATATTGGTTGCCTGATTCTTCAGTTCAACACGGGACAAGCGAAAATCATTCAGCGGACCCTTTAAAGTGCCTTTAAGCTCTATATACTGGTCTGCACCAAATTCATTATAAAAATAATTCAACTCATTAGTGGCAATGTTTGATTTCTTAAAATCAACATCAAAAACCACTGCATTTTCAAAGTCTGAAAACCCTGACTCATCAAAAAGCAAAGCGACATCTCCCGTTAGGGTGCTTTCTGAAGTTTTTAAATCCAAGCCTTTCAAATCGATCTTGTTTTTAGTAAGTCCAAAATCTGCTTTTAGGTTTTCAACCACAAGCTGGTCATTATAAACAAAACTCATCTGCCCGATGTCTGCAAAAACATCAACATCCAAAACTTGAAAATCATCAGCTTCCAGATGCACGTTTTTAAAGGAGACGACTTCCGGAGTTTCCAGATTTTCATCAGTGATGGTGATAGTGGCATTATTCAAACTGAGTGTAGTAGCCTCAAGTACAAAGGGAGGCGGATCTTCAAGAGGTGTTTCAGGCGCAAATTTTCTGGAGAAAATAGACAAGTTGTCCATCTCTTCTCCCTTGTAGGTTTTCACATTCAGTACTGCATCATCAAGGCTTAGGTCACCAAAATTGAGATTGGTTTTCAGAAGATTTCTAAAACTCAAAATGGTGGTGTTTACTTCTTTTGCATAAATCAGGGTGTCTTTGTGATGGTCTGCAATAAAAACATCTTTTAAAGTAACTTCTCCTTTTCGGTTGATGCCCAGTCGCTCCACATTGATGTCGGTATCATAGCGTTCATTGAGGTTTTCAGTGACTTTTTTAGCAATATACGTTTGTACAGATGGAAAGGTCAATGCGATGAGAATCGCTATCAAAAGCAAAAAAATTGCAAGCAAAAAACGAAAGAGTATTTTTTTGAATTTTTTGATAGCGGTTAATGTTTTAACTTTGCAGTGAATTTGACTATAAAAGTAACAATTTTTGTGCCTAAATAAAATGGAACCCTCAATATATATTTTAGGAATTGAATCCTCCTGCGACGACACGGCTGCAGCTGTCATTCACAACGGTAAGATACTGTCTAATGTTGTGGCAACACAAAAAATACATGAAGAATATGGCGGGGTGGTCCCCGAACTCGCTTCCAGGGCACATCAACAAAATATTGTTCCGGTGATTGACCTGGCAATTAAAAAAGCCGGTATTGGCAAAAAGGACCTCAGTGCCATTGCCTTTACTCGTGGTCCCGGGTTGATGGGCTCCCTGCTGGTGGGATCCTCCTTCGCTAAATCCCTTTCACTGGGGTTGGGAATTCCACTCATTGAAGTCAATCATATGCAGGCACATATACTGGCACATTTTATTGAAGCCGAAGGACAAACGAAACCCAATTTCCCTTTTCTGGCACTTACCATAAGTGGCGGTCATACGCAAATGGTAGAGGTTCATGACTATTTTGATATGAAAATAATTGGACAAACCATTGATGATGCCGTGGGTGAAGCCTTTGATAAATCTGCTAAAATACTCGGACTTCCCTATCCCGGCGGACCGCTGCTGGATAAATATGCACAAAAAGGAAATCCCAAAGCATACTCTTTTACCAAACCCAAAGTGGGTGCGCTCGATTTTAGTTTTAGCGGACTAAAAACAGCTGTTTTGTATTTCATTCAAAATGAAGTGAAAAAGAACCCGCAATTTATTGAAGAAAACCTGGCTGATATTTGTGCTTCCATACAGTTTACCATTGTTGATTATTTAATGGATAAAATAAAAAACGCTGTGAAAGCCACCGGAATTAAGGAAATTGCCATTGGTGGCGGTGTATCAGCAAACAGCGGAATCAGAAACGCATTGCAACAAGCCCAAGAAGACTATGGCTGGAAAACATACATTCCCCGATTTGAATTTTGTACAGACAATGCCGCGATGATTGCCATTGTGGGCGAACTCAAATACAAAAACAAGGATTTTAGCGAACTCAACATCGGCTCTAAAGCAAGAATGGAGTTTTAAGTTAGAAATACGAAGTTAGAAATTAGAAGTGCCAAATTTGAAATACCTATGCAACTTTTCTACCATCCCGAAGCAAACGAAGTCAATCAGGAACTTGTCTTTGACAGGGAAGAAAGCAAACACATTATTAAAGTGTTACGTAAGCAAGTAGGTGACATACTAAACATTACCAATGGATTAGGTTTTTTTTACATCTCTGAAATCTCTGTAGCCAATCACAACAAATGCATTGTAAAAATCACAGAAGAAACCCCACAGCAACCCCTTCCCTACCAACTCCATCTGGCTGTCGCTCCCACCAAACTCAACGACCGTTATGAGTGGTTTTTGGAAAAGGCAACCGAAATTGGTATTACTGAAATCACCCCCGTCTATTGCAAGCATAGCGAACGCACAAAAATAAAACAGGAGCGTTATGAAAAGATCCTTCAAAGTGCCATGAAACAATCCCTTAAGGCCTTTTTACCCAAACTCAATAATGCCATCTCATTCAAAGAGTTTATACAGCTCAATGCTGAAAATCCCGCAAAAAAGTACATTGCACACTGCGCTGAAGGTGAAAAAATATCTTTAAAGAATGTTTTACAAGCTGGGGAAGATGTACTGATATTAATTGGCCCTGAAGGTGATTTCGCTTTAAGCGAAATTGAATTGGCACTGGAAAACAACTTTAGCGCTGTAAGTCTGGGAGAAAGTAGACTCAGAACTGAAACGGCTGCTATAGTTGCCTGTCATAGCGCGGCATTTGTCAATGAATAAAAAAAACCGCTCCCTCTTGACGAGAAAACGGTTTTGGTAAAAAACATAAATAAATTATTTATTCCTTTTCAGTTTTCTAATGCCATAATAAGCACCGGCTGCTAGACCTAGCCCAAGTAATCCATCAATGGGTGCTCCCGGGACTTCATCGTCCACATCATCGTCAAAAGTGATTTGTGAATGTACCGGCTGATAAGCCATTGTTGCCAGAAAAAGCATTGCAGTAAGCACCATTTTTGATATAGGTAATTTTATATTTTTCATCGTCTGGAGGTTTTATTTTTTAATGAATTTTGTTGTGAACTGTCCTTTAATGTGTATGAGCTTCAACACATACACCCCTTGTGATAATGGGGTTGTATCTACTGTCAAATGTCCGTTAGTGTTTACGATTTGTTTTCCTCTATAAACAGCCTGCCCCAGTACATTGGTGATTTGCAGCGTCACTTCTTCACCGGTTATGCCTTTTGTCGCCAATGTGATTTCGCCTTGAGCGGGATTGGGGAACAACACAAAACCGTTTCCAAAAGCTACCTCACTACTACTAAGCAATTCTTCAAACACGATTTCAAAACGGTCTGTAGCACTGCTTTGTGCATCATTAGGATTGATGTTGAAGGCATAAAGGGTGCTTTCATTGTTTTCCAACTCGGTATCTATTCCTGTAAAATGATCTCTTAAAAGAGCTTTGATATCATTGACTTCGGTGAGCTGGACTTCAAACACATAGTCGGTGGTGCGGTAGGCATTGGTGAACAGCGGGATGCTCTCTCCTTCCTCAGGAAGTGCTCTACTCTCTATGCTCCACAGGCGTTCATCATTTGAACTCGCCAGGTTTTCATCCTGATTGTAGAACTTGGGTGCATCTTTTGATGTGATGGCGTTGGTGTTTTCGGCACCAAACTTCAAGCGCAATCCGTCTGAGGGGGTCTCACCGGCTGTATAGGCAGCTGCACGATACAATCGCAGATCGAGTTTACTACTAATA
>JANSXN010000068.1 GCA_024742935.1 Flavobacteriaceae bacterium | reverse complement strand
TGCCCTTGCCGTAGCAGATGAAATTTTAATCCTCCAAAACGGAAAACTAGTACAAAAAGATGCAGCGGCCAATTTATACACCAAACCCAGCTCTGTTTATGTTGCCTCACTATTTGGAAATACCATACAATTGAGTAAGGAATTGCAAACTGCATTTGAATGCCCGCTCAAAACAGACTGCTGTCATGCCATTAGAAACGAAAATATCGCTATTAATGATGAGTGTGAATATGTGACCAATGCCAGGGTACTAAAGAAAACCTTTTTAGGCTCAGATACCCAGCTTTACATTAAGCTTGATAATGGTGAGCATCTCACGGTAGTTACTAAACATAACAATATTGACGAACACATTACTATCGGATTTAACTCCAAAGATGTGCTTGAATTTAAGGAATAAAAAAAGTGCTGATTAAACATGTATGCAAACCAGCACTATTAATAAAGGGTCCCTCACTTTATTTTTTTACAATTTTTACAGTTTGATTTGTTGAACCTACTTCAATTTTGGCATAGTAAACGCCTGAAGTTAAAAAGGAAAGATCCATGCTTAGTTTAGTTTCTTCTTCTGTATTTTCAACTACTAGTTGACCAAGGTTATTATAAATAGATATATTTGTTATAATTTCTGAGGCCTCTATATAAACCCATTCAATAACAGGATTTGGATAAACAGAAACGGCAAACAGAGTTTCGTCAACTGTGCTCAAGTTTGGATCATAGATTAATAAGTCAAATGTAGCGTTCTCTGGCATTGCAGAAATATCTTCAGTATAAATAGCCCAGTTTGAACCATCATACCAAGCGCCTAAAGTTTTATCTAAAACTACGTTAGAAGATTGACCACTTACTCCCCAATTATGTGAAAAAACAAAAATAGCATTTGGGTCGCCATTCAGCAACGGGTGGTCGATAGTAGTCCAGTTGTTAGATATATTACTTCCAGTAGCTTGATGTCTCATAGAAGCAACATTAGGATTTTCTGTAGCAACAAAAAAGCCGGCATCTGCAGGTATCGTATTCAAACCCTCATTGTAAATTATCCATTCATCAGCTCCCCCAACATCATCATACCAAAACCCATAATTCGCGTTGTTCCATACGCCGGAAGGGTTCCAGTATGTAGACATTACTGCAATAGCACTGGGGTTTCCATTTAATACCGGATGATTTACAATAGAGTAAACAGGATCCGGATGAATTGCATCACCACTGTGTAAATGAGTAATGGCTGCGTCGTTGGCAATATAAATATTGTAGGAAGTATCTTCAAGCATATTAGAACCATCTTCATTAAATACAGCCCATCTATTAATTGAGCCAGCTTCATAATATACTCCGGTTGGACTTTGATTATAAACACCTACACTTCCCGGTGGATTCCAGTTGTGAACAGCAATAATTCTGGCTGAAGGATTGTTGTTTAATTCAGGGTGGTCTATGAAAGAAGCTGAAAATGAGATGTTACCCGCGTCTGCTGTGTGGGTAATGAAGTTTTGAGCTTGGCTAAGGCCAAACCAAAACAAAGCGAATAATAAAATAATTTTTTTCATAATGGTTGTTTTTTAAAGTTTATCAAAAATAATTTATAAAACACTAAAAACCAGCATTTAAACCCTATTTTTTTAAAGGGTTTTTCCTGTTATTATAAAGGTAAAAACTATTTAATGAAAAAGCCGCGCAATTTATTGCGCGGCTTTTATATATAAAACAAAATCTGGAATCTTATTTGGGCGGATACCTTTCAAGTATTTTTGATACAACTTCCTGGATCATCGCTTCTTTTTTCTCCATATTTCTACTTAAAGGAGCCGTTCCAATTCCTTGCCAAATTAATTCATTGGTTTTAGCATCAATAATGTCAATATAGAGTGTGCCTTCTGTGGTTTTTGAAACGGTGGTTCCTCCACCCCACGGATGTCCCCAGCCCCAGCCCCAATAGCCACCCCAACCATAGTAACTTTGATAAACATCAACACGTTCTTTGGCTTTGGTGAAAAAACTGATTAACAAAGTGGGGGTTTCAGATTTTTGAAGTCCTTTGGCACTCATATTGGCATCAATAGCCCTTAAGATTCTTCTTTTATCAAGGTCAGATACCTCTGCTTTATCGATCCCGGGCTTAAAAAACGCATAGGAATTGTAGTTGCTAAAATTCACTGAGGTGTCATAGTCTGAAGCGACGCGCACACTGCTACAGGATGTAAACAGTAATAACGCAAAAAAGGAAATAAGTAGTGTTTTCATAACAGTTGTTTTTTTGGGCGTTCGGGCGGGCTTTTCGTTGCAAGTCCTCAACTTCGATAAGCTCAGTTTCCGGGCTTTTCACTGCAATCCCTAACGCAAATTAATCATTTAATAAATTTTCGTCAACTATGTTGGGCAACGTCACCTTCAATTCGGGATTTTCTTTCATTGCTCTTTTTATGGCGAAAATGGCCTCGTCATTTCGAGCCCAACTGCGTCGAGCAATTCCGTTATTAACATCCCAGAAAAGCATGGATTTTAAACGCCGTTCAGCCTCTATAGAACCATCAAGAACCATACCAAATCCACCGTTTATAACTTCTCCCCAGCCCACGCCACCGCCATTGTGAATGCTTACCCAGGTAGCACCTCTAAAGCTATCGCCTATTACATTATGAATCGCCATATCTGCTGTAAACCGGCTTCCGTCATAGATGTTTGAGGTCTCCCTGTAAGGCGAGTCTGTTCCTGAAACATCGTGGTGGTCACGGCCCAAAATCACAGGACCAATTTCGCCTTGAGCGATTGCTTTATTAAATGCTTCAGCAATTTTTATTCTACCATCACTGTCTGCATATAGAATTCTGGCTTGCGAGCCTACAACGAGTTTATTTTGTTGAGCGCCTTTAATCCAGGTGATGTTGTCCTGCATTTGCTGTTTGATTTCGACTGGTGAATTTTTCATCAATTCCTCCAATATAGCACACGCAATAGCATCTGTTTTTTCCAAATCTTCCGGTTTTCCGGAAGCACACACCCAACGAAAAGGCCCAAAACCATAATCAAAACACATAGGTCCCATAATATCCTGAACATAAGAAGGGTATTTAAATTCCTGTGGTTTCAACGGGTTTTTATTTTGAGTACTCATCACATCTGCACCTGCTCTGGAGGCTTCCAGTAAAAAAGCGTTTCCATAGTCAAAAAAGTAAGTACCTTTTGCAGCATGTTTGTTAATGGCAGCTGCCTGGCGGCGTAAACTTTCCTGCACTTTTTCTTTAAAAAGCACCGGGTTATTTGCCATCATTTCGTTAGACTCCTCATAAGAAAGGCCGGCAGGGTAGTAGCCACCTGCCCAGGGGTTGTGCAGCGAAGTCTGGTCGCTTCCCAAATCTATGTGGATATTTTCCTTTTCAAAAGTCTCCCAGACATCAACCACATTGCCATCATAAGCTATAGAAACGGTTTCACCTTTCGCTTTCGCTTCTTTTACACGTTGCACAAGTTGGTTCAAATCTGAAATCACCAAATCCACCCAGCCTTGTGAATGACGCGTGTGAGTTGCTTTTGGATTGACCTCGGCGCATACAGTGATGCATCCGGCGATGTTTCCGGCTTTGGGTTGCGCGCCGCTCATACCACCTAAACCTGAGGTAACAAATAAACCGCCTTTGGGTGATTTGTTTATTTTTCTAAAACCATTTAAAACGGTGATGGTAGTTCCGTGAACAATGCCTTGCGGACCAATGTACATATAACTACCGGCAGTCATTTGGCCATATTGTGAAACACCCAGTGCATTCATTTTTTCCCAGTCATCGGGTTTTGAATAATTGGGAATGACCATACCGTTTGTGACTACTACGCGTGGTGCTTCTTTGTGAGAAGGAAACAATCCCATGGGGTGACCGCTGTACATGACCAGGGTTTGTTCATCGGTCATATTTGCGAGGTATTGCATAGTTAAAAGATACTGTGCCCAGTTTTGAAATACGGCTCCGTTACCACCATAAGTGATAAGTTCGTGTGGGTGTTGTGCCACGGCATAGTCCAGATTGTTTTGGATCATTAGCATAATGGCTTTTGCCTGCTCACTTTTTCCGGGATATTCATGTATGGGGCGAGCTACTATTTTATAATCGGGGCGAAAGCGGTACATATAGATGCGACCATATTTTTCCAGTTCTTCTTTGAACTCGGGAAGGAGGGTAGTGTGGTGTTTGGGTTCAAAGTAGCGCAAGGCATTGCGAAGAGCCAGTTTTTTTTCTTCGTCGGTAAGAATTTCTTTTCGCTTTGGGGCGTGATTGATGTTTGTGTCGTAGGGTTTTGGTTGAGGTAATTCTGAAGGAATTCCTTGTAAAATGGTTTTTTTGAAATCTATAACTGAGTGTGTTGAAGTATTCATTAAAAAAAATTATGTGGTTGTCCTTTCACAACAAAGTTACGAAAAATAGATGGCGAAAAGTTTGGGTTTTTTGTGAAATGCTTTTGTTATTTTTGTTTCAATTGATGTATCTTAAACCAAAAATTAAACAATGCCCTCTAATAAAATCTTAATCCTTTTTGCTCACCCTCTTTATGAGAAATCTCATGCTCATATTGAGATGATCAAGAATCTTCCAAAAAGTGATGCAATAACTTTTCACGACTTGTATGAAAACTACCCGGATTTTAATATTGATATTGAAAAGGAGCAGGAGCTTCTTAAAGGCCATAATATTATCGTTTGGCAACATCCCATGTATTGGTACAGTGCTCCTCCCATTTTAAAACAATGGATTGATTTGGTTTTAGAATACAAATGGGCCTATGGTTCAACAGGCACTGCGCTACAAGGGAAGTTTATTTTTCAAGCAATTACTACAGGAGGCCGTAAAGAAAATTACTGTGATACAGGGAAAGACCGCTTTACTATTTATGAGCTTTTAGACCCTTTTAACCAAACGGCGCAGGTATGTCAAATGAATTATTTGCCACCCTATGTCATTCACGGTACATTTAAGATGGAAGCAAAAGATTATAAAAAGGCAGGAGAGGAATATGGGCGCTTGATTGCTTATTTACTGGAGCATAAATTATCAGCTTCAGAGTTTAAAGATCTGTTGTATTTGAATGATTGGATTGACAATAAAAAATAAAGCTTTATGGAAACAAACTTCTTTTTAGAGGCAATGATTTACCTCACAGCAGCGGTGATATGTGTCCCTATAGCAAAAAAAATGGGATTAAGTTCCATTTTGGGTTATCTCTTTGCCGGTATTCTCATAGGGCCTTCTTTGTTGGGTCTTATTGGACAAAAAGGAGAAGATATTATGCATTTTGCAGAGTTTGGTGTGGTGATGATGTTGTTCCTCATTGGTCTGGAACTGGACCCAAACAAATTTTGGAAAATGAGAAAATTCATTGCCGGGATGGGTTCTATTCAGGTTCTGGGCACCACTGTCGTATTGTTTTTTGGATTACAATGGATTTTGGGTTGGAACTGGCAAACAGCATTAACAATCGCAATGGCACTCGCTCTATCTTCTACAGCAATTGTTCTTCAGACACTTAAAGAAAAAGGATTGAATAATACATCTATGGGGCGGTCTTCTTTTGCAGTATTACTCTTTCAGGATATTGCAGTCATTCCCATACTGGCAGTAATCCCTTTAATGGTTTCTGAGGTAAGTGGTGCAAACCCCGATGAGATTGTACCTTCGTTGATTTCAGATTTTCCGGCGTGGATACAAACGCTGGTGGTCATAGGTGCGATTGTTTCTATTTACTTTTTAGGAAAATATGTTATAGTACCCTTGTTACGCGTTGTTGCTAAAACAAGACTTCAGGAATTGTTTACAGCTTCAGCTCTGCTGGTGGTTTTTTCAGTTTCATTTTTAATGGAATTGGTGGGATTGAGCCCTGCATTAGGTGCTTTTATGGCAGGTGTTGTTTTAGCAAATTCTGAATTTCGCCACGAGCTGGAAGGAGATATTGCTCCTTTTAAAGGTTTGCTTTTGGGGCTCTTTTTTATTGGTGTTGGAGCCTCAATTGATTTTGAGTTGATTCTATCAAGCCCGGTTTTTATCTTGCTTTTTGTTTTGGCACTTACCATACTAAAGTTTTTGATTCTTTTTGGTGTAGGTCTTGTCTATAAAAAGAATTTAGATCAAAACCTGCAGTTCTCTATTGGGCTGAGTCAGGCAGGGGAATTTGGATTTGTGATTATGGGCTTTGCAATGGGACTCAGTATTGTCCCTAACGATTTGTCTAACCAAATTCTGGCGGTTATAGCTATTACCATGCTTTTAACACCCATTTTAAATGTGATTAATGAAAAATTTATTCTCCCCAATGTGGGAACCAGACAAAAAGAAGAAAAGGAGGATGACCTTATTGATGAAAAAAATGAAGTTATCATAGCCGGTTTTGGACATTTTGGGAGTACCATTGGTCGTTTGCTTCGTGCAAATAAAGTAGATGTAACGGTACTGGATCACGATGCCGAAAGGGTAGAAGTGCTGCGCAAAATGGGTTTTAAAGTGTATTATGGAGACGCAACACGTCTCGAACTCCTCAAAGCAGCGGGCGCTGATGAGGCAAAACTTTTTATAGCAGCCATAGACAACCCCGAAGTTAATCTCAATCTGGTGGAGCTATTGCAAAAACATTTTCCAAATGTGCGGGTACTGGCTCGTGCAAGAAACCGAGTTGATGCTTATGAACTCATTGACCATGGTGTAAAGAATTTTTACAGGGAAACCTTATATACTGCCGTCCATCTTGGAGTTGATGCACTTGTTGAACTAGGGTATAGACGCTATACTGCCACCCGTCAAGGACAGCAGTTTATTAAATATGACCAGGACACCACTTGGAAACTTGCCAAAAAACGACATGATAAAATGGCCTATATGGTCACGGTGATGGAAGAAGTGAAAATGCAGGAAGAACTATTACGCCGTGATTTGTACACTCAAAACGAAGGAAATGACCATTCCTGGGACAGTGACTATTTGAAAAAAGAAAACCCCAAAGTGACAGAGTAATTTGTATGTAAATTATTGCTTGCTGTTGGTTTTTTTGTCATATCCATACGGACAATGACGGCAACCACTCTGGCAGCAATAGCCGCGTTTTAAATGGTATTGTTCTGTGAAGCATTTATAACCCTCTGGCGTGAGGTAATAGTCGCCGTCGCCGAGAAGCTCCGGCTTTTTTTCAGTATTTTGTTTGGGATTATTTTTTTTGGACGCATTCACAAAGCAAAAATACAAAATAGCAGAACATTTCTATGCCAAAGATTTTTATCATAAATTCTATTTTTCCAAAACGTTTTGCCGGTATGGCATTGTGGCCATTTATTTTGGTGAAGTCCAAAGCGCTTAAAACCAACGCGGTTTTTATCAACCACGAGCGCATTCACCTCAAGCAACAACTGGAATTATTAATCCTGCCTTTTTATTTGTGGTATGGAGTTGAATTTCTATTGAGGCTTTGCCACTATAAAGACAGGCATATGGCTTACCGAAACATTAGTTTTGAACGGGAGGCCTATAGCAATGAGGATGACTTACACTACATAAAAAGCCGTAAATGCTGGGCGTTTGCAGGCTATTTAAAAAAAGAAAACCGCCCGTAGCAGCGGGCGGTCAACAGTAATAGCTATTTATTAACCAATTTTAAATTTCTAATTACTGCGACAAACATACGGGAATATTTTAACAATTAATAAATGTTTAACTTTTTTTAGGGGTTTTATGGCAAAAAAGTACCGATTAACTGTTATGCGCGAATAGTAAAAAAGGAGTAGTTATGGTCTTATTGAAAAGTGTGAAAATAAAAAAAGCTTAACCGGGGGGTTAAGCTATACGTTATTTATAATTTGAAACTTAATTAGTTTTGTTTCTTTTTTTATGTTGCTTGTCATTAATTATTATATCTTCTTTCGATTTCAAATCTATAATATTTGAGTCAGAATTTTTAATTTGACCAGGTCCAATTGGTAACCTTAATCCAACATGTTTAGAAACAATATTTCCGTTTGCATCTTTTGTGTCTGCTCTATTTGCCACTATTTGCCAAGAAAAAGGGACATTACTATTACCGCCTTGGAGTTCTTTTACTGTGAATCCATCAGCTGTTTTATCAGTCACATAAACCCCATTACAATCTCCTTCAAGTGTTACAAAAACTTTTAATGGATGATTTTCGTCAATGTGTAGTGATGATTTTAATATAGGGTCTAGATTAATACGAGCTTCACCATTAACAAGTTGGCCTACACCATAATCCTGAAATACAATTTCGGGAGACTCAGGAGCAAATAAAATCCTGGGAATTCCTTCTGTATCATTTATTAATGTAGAAACAATGCCAGTTCCAATAATTTTATAGTCTGTTGTATTTATATCGCTATTTCCATTAGCTGCTGTTCTATATCTCATTCCAACAAAAGCATAAGTTGGTGTGCCATTTTGTCTTCCACCACTAAAATAACCGCCAAAGTAGCTGTCTCTGCTACCGCTTGGTGCTCCAATTGGATCAACGTTATCGAAACCTGCTAAGATTGCACTTGCTCTATTTCCATTAGAAGTAGTGTTAGTGCTAGGATTACTGTCAGTATCCAAAACAAAAACTCCAGCTGCATTTCCTCTATTAGCTACAATGTTATTTCCAGCTCCAGCATAACCATAAATTCCAATTCTACTTGCAGAGCCTGAAACGCCAGCACCATTTGTAGGGTAAACATATACGTTGCTTCCACCCAATATCCCTGTGCCAGCAGCATTTGTATTTACTCCAAACATTCCAAAAGCATTTGCTAATGGTGATTCGCCAATTACTCCAAAAGCACCAAATCCTTCTACGCCAATATTTGATGATTCTCCTAAAACACCCCAACCAGGTCCCCCATTGTTAGAACCATATAAACCACCACCATTGTCAGTATACCCATTTATAGTAAATTCTCCACTTTCTCCTACTACTGTAAACCGATCTCCTGCAAATAAAGGGGTAGGTGTATTTACAACCACAGCATCGTTTAATACTCTCATTCTCTCCGTCCCATCAGTAGCAATCACTACATCTTGAGCATCGCTGGTTCCAATATAATTTTCTCCTGCTCCGGTCCCCGGTGTCGTGCCTGCATTTCCTGCTAACGCCCAGTCTGTAGAGGCTCCTGAGGCCATACGTTCCCAGGCAGAGCCGTCCCAGTAGTAAAAACCGGGGGTAACGTCATTTATATTTGCAAGATTGTAAACCATTAATCCGGTTACAGGAGTAGGCCCTATGATTGGTGCTTGATTTGTAGTTTCAGTTAAATTAACTCGTGGTATAACAATACCACCATTATCACCATGAATATCTAGTAAAGCACCTGCTGCTGGATTGGTCGTTCCAATCCCCACTTGTGCAACAAGGAGTGAGGTAAAACAAAAAAGTGTGAGAACACTTAGGGTAATTTTCTTAAACATTTTTTGATATTTTTGATATAAGGAATTGTAAAGTAAGCGCAAAAACCTTTATCATTTTATCAAATCATTAAGATTTCGTTAAACCATTAACAATCATCGACAAACAGCAAATTATTTACTGTAATTGAATTGAAAATGTAAGAAAAATTAAAGCCCAAAGCAGTAATTTGCTTTGGGCTTTTGAAATCAAAAATAGGAAAAAACTTATTTTTGTGAACTGTTTAAACGGGGTTGTTCAATCGGTTCAATTTTTTCTTCTTTAATGGATTGAGAAACATTTGCTGTTTCCTGAATTTTGTTAGGTGCATCTGGGAAGCGCAATGATTGATAAACGGTGCGCTCGCCATTCACAATTTCATCAGCTCTGTTTGCTACAATGTGCCAGGAGAATGAAACGTTTGATGTGCCGCCTTGTAATTCTTTTACCGTAAATCCATTAGCAGATTTATTGGTCACATACACTCCATTACAGTCACCTTCCAATTGGACAAAAACTTTCAATGGTTTTTCATCAGATACATAAATGTTTCTGGCAAAAATGGGATCAATTTGAATGGTTGCGGTACCGTTAACGAGTTGACCTGTTCCATAATCTTCAAAGAGTACTTCAGGGGCTTCTGAGGCAAACATGGTTTTCTTTTCATTGGGATTTGTGCCTTGAACGATGGTGGAGACTGTACCGTTTCCAATGATTTTATAATTGGTGCCATTTCGTCTTGCACCTGCATAGGCATATCCACCGTTTGTATCTCCACCACTGTAGAAGTAACCACCAAAGTAGGTATTGTGGGTTCCTTGACCGGGAATATTGACATTGGGTGAGTAACCGGCGAGTCTTGCTCTGGGGTCTCGGGCATCAGCATCATTTGCTGCTCCATTGTAGTTTGTTTGAAAACGTGCTGCTTCTATATTGAGACCGGTATTTACATCAATGGGTCGTTCTGTTAAAACATAGAGACCAAGGTGAGTGGCATTGGCATTGATAGCAACATTCATAATTTCTGAGGAACTAATGGAAGTACTACTTCCCGATACCGCTCTTATACCAAAGTTGGAATTTGTTACAGCAGCTTGAGTTGCAAAGGCCAGCATACCATTTGCACCATTGGCACCACTTCCAAACCCAACAGTACCACCGGTAAGGAATGCTCCTCCTGTAAAGGCGGTTTGGCCCCAGCTACCATGGCTGTTGTTTGATAGTCCAAAAGAACCAATACTGTTTTGAGAAAATCCTCTTACACCGTGACCGGAAACACTTTCACCTAAGGTTCCAATTCCATTATTGGTGTTACTACCAAAAACGGCCGCAGTATTAGCGCCTAATCCATATAGTGCAAATATATTTGCGCCTGCATCCACAGTCAAGCCCACATTATTAAATGAATTGTGATTGACTCCAATATTGCCTGTAGCGGCAATACGCATACGTTCACTATTATCAGTTCTGAATCTAAGGTCCTGGGCATCTGTAGTTCCAATAAAATTTACTGTTGAATTGGTGCCTGCGTTTCCTAAAAGTGACCAGTCTCTTCCTCCGGTACCATCCATAGCAATCCATTCACTGCCATTCCAGTGGTAAAATCCGGGTGAAACATTATTGGGTGCTGTACCTGAAGTATTGGTGTTGTAAACCAATAAACCGGTGGCAGGTGCAGTTATTGGACCTGCAACATCACGGCTTGTTAATTGAACTCTGTTGATGAGCAGACCGCGATTGTCATTTACCAATTCCAATGAGGAACTTGTATTGGGAGCGTTGGTTCCCAAGCCCACATTGTCTGTAATACCATTGACAAAGAGAGTATTGGGTTCATTGTCTGTTTCTATACGAAAGTGCATCACATCAGAAGTTGGATTTATACTAAATTCTCTGATAGCACTGTTGGCATTCACATTAAAAAAGTCTGTTGCATCAACAGAAAGTGTCATTTGTCTGTTTCCGGCTCTCCAAAACCCCATACTGTCGTCATCTTCCCATGAATAGAAGGGTCTTGCTCGCGATCCATCATTCAATGCATAGACTTGGTTTTGATTACCGGGCACTTTAAATCTTGGAGTGTTGTTGGTTCTAAATTCAATATCTCTATTGTTTAGAGTTCCAAGAAAATTGATACCGTTGATGATGTCATCATTACCATCAATTTTCCAGTTAATTTCTTCACCTTGAATACGAACCCATTGGGTACCGTCCCAATAGTAGAAGCCTTCGGTCACGGCAGTTGCACCGGCACCGGCTGTAGCAGTGTTAAGCACAAGAAGACCATAAGAAGCTGCTGGGGTAATTGTTGCAACATCGTTTGTGCCTGTTAGTGCAACACGAGGAATTAATATTCCCTTGTCATTGCTTTCTATGTCAAGCATAGAGCCCGAAGCGGGGTTTGTTGTGCCAATCCCCACTTGAGCATTTAAAGTAGTTCCTAAGAGAATTAAGAGTGCATACAAAAAAGCAACTCTTAGAGTAGTTTTTGATTTCATAGTTTTTGATTTAGGGACTACTAAACTATATTAAAATAATTAAAATATAGATTAAATACCTAAAAATTCGATGAAATACAACTAAATAAAGAAAATACTTACAAATAAATCAAAATAGATAAATAATTTAAGTATGATAATTCTAAGTATAACTGGAACAGTATTATCTATGAACAGAAATCAAAAGACGGTCATTGGTATTTGCACCAAATCTAAGTCTGTAGCTATGAGTCCCACCAGAACCACCACCAAACCCAAGAACTCGTAATTTCAATTCGTGTGTCCCGGGAGGAAGTTGGATGTATCCGTTTCCGTTAAGATAAAAGTTCTCATTTGCATACGGCCCTGTTACATGGTTGTTGTTATAAGTTCCTGAATCATAAGCAATGTGTGTTGTAGCACCATTAACTTCCACCCAAGATCTAAACAAACGAGTTGCGCCATCCACGATTTGAGTGCCATCATGGCGTGTAATATCTACACTCATTTGATAATTAACTTGAACGAGCGATTCCTGAGACAAATTAATTGTAACTGTTTCTATATCAGAAAATACACCTTCTCCTGTAGAAGATTCAATAGTTATAGCTGAATTAATAAAATCTACCAAATTAATAGGAGCAAAATTTTGAACTAAAGAAGGTTGTAGAGACAAATCCCCATCAGTATTCACATAAACAGGCATATAGTCACTGGTTGTATAATGTACATTGTTCGCCTGATTCAATTCATCAATCCTAACGGTTTGGTTGTTTCCCGCAATATGAAGGGCAGTTTGCGGTGTATTGGTATTGATACCAATTCTGTTGTTTGTACCGTCCACAAAAAACATATTTGCATTGCCTTGAGTCTCAATTCGGGTATCGATCTCTGCACCGCCTTCATTGATAATTAATTCATTGGAAGAACCATTGATTCTCAAAAATTCATTTCCACCGGCACTTAAAGCCAATTGGTTATCTCCGGGTCGCCACATTCCCACATCAGTATCTGTTGACCAACTGTAAAAGGGGTTGGAGTTAGTGCCATCACCCATCGCCTGGAGTTGATCACTATTTCCCGAAATTCTCATTCTACCTGTATTATTGGTTCTAAACTCCAAATTAGTGTTATCTGTTGTACCCAAAAAGTTGACACCTTCTACAGCATCATCATTTCCGTCGAGCTTCCAATAATTAGTAGCAGTTTGTAAACGCACCCATTGACTTCCGTCCCAATAATAAAATCCTTCACTTACAGCTGTTGCTCCGCTACCTGAAACAGCTGTATTAAACACAAGCAAACCAAGTGATGGGGCAGGAGTGATGGGGGCTGTATTATTTGTACTGTTTAATGCAACCCTTGGGATTAACAGTCCCTTGTCTGTACTTTCAATATCAAGCATAGAACCGGGAGCAGGTGTGGTTGTACCAACACCCACTTGCGAAAAGGAATGTATTGATATTCCAAGTAAAATGGAAAAGAATAAAACCTTATGGTAAATTGTTTTTCTCATAATTTATAAATTGTTGACGATTTATTTGTGTTTTTTCAAATAAATAGTAAGTATCTGATTTTAATTTTTTAGAACCGGATGTTAGGTTATAACATCCGGAGTTCTTTATTCAATAACAAGCCTTTTTATTACTTTGCCTTGCTCAGCAAACAGGGTTACCCAATACACACCCCCGGCAAGTTTAGAAACATCATACTGCTTCAGGTTGCCATTAATTCCAATTGATTGGGTAGAAACTAACCTGCCTCTAATGTCAAATATTTCGAGTTTTTTGAGATCAATAACAGTATTGTACTGTATCATAAAGTAATCTTCTGCTGGACTTGGATACAATATGATATTATTTAAATTCAATTC
>JANSXN010000040.1 GCA_024742935.1 Flavobacteriaceae bacterium | reverse complement strand
TTCTACCAGTTGAGTTGGAAGCTTTCTTATGAAACCTACGGTATCAGTTAATAAAAAAGGTAAGTTGCCAATGACTACTTTTCTCACGGTGGTGTCCAGAGTAGCAAATAATTTGTTTTCGGCAAAGACCTCAGATTTGCTAATGACGTTCATCAAGGTTGATTTTCCCACATTTGTATAACCCACTAAGGCGACTCTCACCAGTGCACCCCGATTGCCGCGTTGCACGGCCATTTGTTTGTCGATGGTTTTAAGTTTGTCTTTAAGAAGCGCAATGCGATCACGCACGATTCGTCTGTCTGTTTCGATTTCGGTTTCACCGGGTCCGCGCATTCCAATCCCTCCACGTTGACGTTCAAGGTGAGTCCACATCCCGGCGAGTCTAGGAAGGAGGTATTCATACTGAGCCAATTCAACTTGCGTTGAGGCATAACTTGTTTGGGCACGCTGTGCAAAAATATCAAGGATTAGATTTGTGCGATCAATGATTTTGCATTTTAATATTTTCTCGATGTTTTTTTGTTGTGCAGGGGAGAGTTCGTCATCAAAAATGGCGGCACCTATTTCGTTTTCTTCAACAAATTTTCGCACTTCCTCCAGTTTTCCTGTACCAATAAATGTTTTGGGATTTGGTTTTTGCATTTTTTGCATAAACCGTTTCAATACCTCACCACCGGCTGTATAAGTAAGGAATTCAAGTTCGTCAAGATATTCGATTGCTTTGTCTTCGTCTTGATTTTGGGTAATTAAACCAATAAGGATGGCTTTTTCATAGCCAATTTCTAGTTTTTCTAGCATACATTATTTATAATGTGCAAAATTACATTTTTAGAAGCAAAAAAGAGGTCTTGTTGAACAAACTTAAATGGACTTTACACATTTATGTATTTTATCGTTAAAAATTGCAGTACATCTGATTTGAAAAGTTAACTATTTCTTAATCTATATTAATTTCTTACTTTAGTCGCTTCTACATCAAAATAACTCATTTTACTATGAAAATACAACTACGCGACTTTTTTAAGTTTGCTGAAAATTTAAAAAAATTAACCTTTTCAAAATCAATCATTAGCGTTAAACATTGCCTAATTTTAATTCTATTTTCCAGTACATTACTACAAGCACAACAACCCGGATTTCCATTTGTTGACGCAGGTCCTGATGTGATTTTAGACTGTGAAACACCCTGTGCAGAGTTAACGGCCACTTTTTTTGACACAGGAGAAACCACCTCTTATGATGTTGTTTCCATTGATTTTGAGCCTCCTTTCCCTTTTACAGGTGGCACACCGGTGTCTGTGAATACAGATGACGTTTGGTCTAGCATTATTCCTCTTCCATTTGAATTTTGTTTTTATGATGTACCTTATTCAGAATTTTTAATAGGTTCAAATGGTGTGGTAACTTTTGATACAGTAGATAACAGTCCAGGGGGTTTTTGTCCCTGGTCTTTTAGTACATCAATCCCTAGTATAGATTTAATATCAGCTTCTATCAATGGTGTTTATATGGATATTGACCCATCTATCGCAGGTTCTGGAACTATAAACTTTACATTTTTTGGGGAAGCACCAGCAAGAACACTTGTTGTAAACTTTCCAGACATTCCTTATTTTGGGTCGGCTTGCCAAGGCTTAACAATGACCTCTCAAATTGTTTTTTATGAGACCACTAATATTATTGATGTTTATGTAGAAAACAGAACATCAGGTTGTAGCTGGAATAGTGGTAATGCACTAATTGGTATTCAAAATGTTGGAGGTACAGAAGGCTTAAGCGCACCAGGAAGAAATACCGGTGATTGGGGTGCATCAGAAGAAGCCTGGAGGTTTATTCCCAATGGGAATTCAAATGTGGATTTCGTTTGGCTAGATGGTGATGGTATTGAAATAGGAAACACAGCGACACTAGAAGTTTGTCCAAGTGAAAATACGACTTACACTGCTCGGGCTACATATACTAATTGTAATGGTGAAGTGGTAGTTGAAGAGGATACTGTTACTGTTACTGTTTGTGAGTCAACAGAACCCAACTGTGAACGCATTGATTTTGTAGAGGATTTTGGAACCGGTGATGGCCGATTTGAAACCCCTTTCACAGATTATATATTTGATGGGTTTGGTGAAATAGATGGCGGTGAGTATGCTGTTTCAAATACAACAACAGCAATGAATGCGGGTTGGCACGTGATGACAGATCACACCGGCGATCCAGACGGAAGAATGTTTGTAGTCAATCCTTTAGCCCCTCAGGGTGTTGATGATGAGTTGTATAGAAGAACCATTGAGGTAACAACAAATACAGACTATACCTTTAGCTATTTTATGACAACTGTTTATGATACAGACACAAACATTTGTCCGGGTACAGGAGACCCCTCAAATATATTATTACGCATAGAAGATCTTGACGGAAACACTATAGTCGAATTTGAAACAGGCGATGTTCCCAATGGACCCGAACCAAACTGGATTGAATATTCAACCAATTTTAATTCTCTGGACAATACTGAAGTTCAATTTGTCTTTATAAACTTAGGGATTAATAGTTGTGGAAATGATTTGGCCATTGATGACATTACCTTGACTTATAGTTCAGATCCTCCGGTTGTTGTCACTCCGGAAGACATGATTCAATGTGATGTTTCGGGAACAACATCTGTTTTTGATTTAACAACGCAGATTCCTGCAATACTTGATGGTCAAGACCCGGCAGATTTTAATGTTACTTTTCATCTTACCGAAGACGATGCACTTACCAATACAGACCCAATTGCAAATCCGGTAGCTTATGAAAATACTGAAAACCCGCAAACAATTTTTGTTAGGGTTGAGTTTGCAGATTTAACATCTTGTTACGGTACTGTTCAATTTAATTTGATTGTAGAACTAGGTATTGAATTGGTAACTAATTTACCGGAAACATTGGCATATTGTGACTCAGAACCGGCACAAAGCTTAAATGCCACACCCACAAACCCCGATATCGATTTAACACTAGTTACTTATGAGTGGTTTTTTGACGGAGAATTAATCTCTCAGGAAGCTGAAATAACTCCTGCCGTTAGTGGTGTTTATACCGTGAATGTCTTTTATGATGGCTGTAGTGAACTCACTGTGAATATTGAGGTTAACATCCAGGAAGCACCTTTGTTAGACCTTGGTGAGGATGAAATCCTTTGTGATGGTGATAGCATTGAAATTGTTCCAATCATCTCAGGTAATTCTGCAAATACAACCTATTTGTGGAGCACAGGTGAAACGACGCCCACTATTGTGGTGAATACTTCGGGAACCTATACGTTGGAAATCACAGATGGCTTGTGTGTTGTAAACGATAGTATCACCATAACCTTTGGAGATTTACCTTCAGTAGAACTTGGCCCCACTATTTTTTCTTGTCCCGGTGAATCGCAAACTATTGTTGCTGTAACAGATGCTGTTGACGCCACCTTTGTTTGGTTTGAAGATGGCGTTGAGATTGCAGGCGAAACAGGAAACAGTATTACAATAGTTGTTCCGCAAAGTATTGCAAACTCCTCAATCATTTATGGTGTTGAGGTAACTGTAAACGGCTGTTCAACAACTGCTGAAGTTCTCGTAAGTGCCTATCCAAATAATCCCAATTGTATAATTTCACAAGGACTCTCTCCAGAGGGTTCTTTAGGGTTTAATGACAATCTGGATTTGGAGTTTCTGGCCAGTAGAACCGGAATAGCAAATCTGCAAATTCTTAACCGACACGGAAGAGAAGTCTATAGCCTTGATAATTATGTAAACCAATGGGTAGGTCAAACGGATGATGGTGACAAATTACCTACAGGAACTTATTTTTATGTGATTAGCTTTGCCGGAGAAGACCCCGTTTATGGAAACCAAAAAACCGGATGGATTTATATCAATAGAGACTCTAATTAATAAAATTTGAAACTAACAAAAAATGAAAAATTATCTGTTTTTTATTGCCTTTTTGATTTTGGTTCCCGTTGTTCAAGCTCAGGTGATAACCGTATCAACTACTGAATTTACTAACGAAGAGTTAGTTACAGAGGTTTTGATTAATTCACCTTGTGCCATAGTCGATAACATTTCTACAGTTACGGGTACTAATTTTGGATTAGGGAATGGCATTGGATATTTTGAAAATACCAACCCAAATTTTCCGATGCAAAATGGTGTTATTTTGGCAACCGGAAGTGTTAATGATGCTCCCGGTCCCAACACTTCAAACACTTTTGCTGGTGGAGGTTGGCCCGGAGATCCACAACTTTTTAATTACATTCAAAATTTAGGGATTGATCCCGGTTTGACATCATACAATGATGCTACAATTATGGAATTTGATTTTACACCACTAACAGATTCCATAAGCTTTAATTTTGTATTTGGATCCAATGAATATGGGACATTTCAATGCTCTTTTTCAGATGCATTTGCTTTCTTTCTGGAAGATATGGTAACCGGTGACGTCGTTAATATGGCTTTGGTACCTGATACTCCCGGTGAAGTGCCCATTTCAGTGACAACCATAAGAGATCAAACTCATAATGGAAGCTGTTCCTCAGAAAATCCTGAATTTTTTGATGTGTATTATGGAACAACAGGACAGCCACCTGCTTCTGCTCCTGTAAATTTAAACGGGTTAACAGTTTTAATGCAAGCTTGGCAATTTGTCACCCCAAACAACCCCTACAGAATGAAACTTGTTGTAGCAGACAGAAATGACTCTTCATGGGACTCTGCTGTATTTATTGAAGGTGGAAGTTTCTTTATTGGTAGTGCAGACCTGGGTGAAGACTTAACCATTGCAAATGGCAATGCGCCTTGTGATGACGAAGAAATAATCTTGAGTGTAGATACCTCCCCTGATTCCATTATAACCTGGTTCTTTAATGGTGATATAATTCCGGATGAGAATGGACCGGAGCTTATTGTAACTGTATCAGGAACTTATGGGGTTGAAATTCAAAACCCGGATGCTCCCGATTGTATTATAACAGATGAAGTTATTGTTGAATTTATAACAGCTCCAATTGTAAATCTTGGTGATGATATTTTAGTCTGTGATAATGTTTTTGCCATACTTGACGCGACTCCCTTAAATATTAATGACCTGGGAGGTGCTACCTATGAATGGTTATTTAACGGTGAGCTAATCCCGGGCGAAAATGAACCCACTCTGGAAGTAACTGAGGTTGGAGATTATACTGCTGAAGTGACCTCAGATTTAGGATGTCTTAGAAGTGATACGGTATCAGTCATTATAGTAGATTATACAGTTGACCTGGGAGATGATGCCATTGTTTGTGAAGACACATTTGAAATCATACCCACCATTGAAGGAATCAACCCAGCAGACGCCACTTATTTATGGAGCACCGGTGAAACAACTCCAACAATCACGGTTAGTGAAACCGGTAACTATAGTGTTGAAGTAACCTTCTCAGATTGTGTTGAAACAGATGATATCAATTTAACTTTTGCCCCACAACCTCTGGTTGATTTGGGAGGTGATTTTTATTTTTGTGATGAGTTGTTTGCAACGCTTGATGCAACCCCTGAAAATATAAATGAGTTGGGAAGTGTTACTTATGAATGGTTTTTTAATGGAGCCTTAATTGTTGGCGAAAATAATCCTACTTTGGAAGTTACTGAAATTGGAGATTATGCGGTAGAAGTTACTTCAGATCAAGAATGTGTTGGGACGGATGAAATTTCAGTTTTTGTTGCAAATTACAGTGTCGATTTAGGAGCGGATGTGATACTTTGTGACGGAGAATCCTATGAAATAATTCCTGTAATTGAAGGAATTGATCCCTCTCAGGCCAGTTTCCTTTGGAGTACCGGCGAAACCAGTTTTAGTATTGTAGTAACAACCTCTGGAAATTACAGTCTGGATGTCATCTTTTTTAATTGTGTTGAGTCTGATACTGTTTCTGTAAACTTTAGAAATATTCCCGAAGTCAATCTAGGAGAAAATACTTTAAAATGTGCACAAGAAATACTTACTTTAAATGCTACTCCTTCAAATGAAACTTCTGAAAACGTGACCTATACTTGGTTTTTTAATGGTGGGGTTATCACAGGAGCAACGTCTCCAACACTTGATGTAACAGATGCGGGTATTTATGCTGTTGAAGTGAATGATGATGGCTGTATTGGAGTAGATGATATTGTAGTTTCATTTTACGCTAATGAGAACTGTGTCATCACTCAAGGAATTTCACCCAACAATGACGGATTAAATGACTGCTTTGATTTACTATTTTTAAACGATAAATCTGGTCCGCTGGAACTGGTTATTCTCAATCGTCACGGTAGAGTTGTTTTTGAGCAAAACAATTATGTTGATGAATGGTGTGGACAGTCTGATGATGGTGAAGCACTTCCGGTTGGAAACTACTTTTATGTCATTAAGATACAGAATGAAGATCCATTAACAGGATATATATACTTAAATAAATAATCACTAACATAACAATCAAATAATATATAATGAAAAAATTCTCTCTTTTACTCATCTTAGTTATAGTCCTTGGCTTTCAGGATTTGAGTGCACAGCAAGATCCACAGTACACACAATATATGTACAATATGAATGTGGTAAACCCTGCCTATGCAGGTTCAAAAGAAAGCCTTTCTTTAACAGCTTTGTATAGAAATCAATGGTCTGGCCTTGATGGAGCGCCGGAAACATTTACCTTTTCTGCACATTCACCCATTGGGGAAAAGGTGGGCTTAGGATTGTCTGCTATTAAAGATGAATTGGGGCCCATTAAAGAAACGAATGTTTATGTTGATTTTTCTTATACCCTGAGACTAGGTGAACAAGCAAAATTGGCTTTGGGCTTAAAAGCAGGAGCTACTTTTCACGATGTGGGCTTGACCAGTCTTGAATTACAGGACCCAAACGATCCTTTCTTTTCTCAGGACATCAATCAAACATATCCAAATATTGGTGCAGGAGCATTCTTTTATACAGATAATTTTTATTTGGGAGTGTCTGTGCCAAACTTCTTAAGCTCAGTACACCTTGATGAAAATGAATTAAAAATTGGTTCAGAAACTCAACACTTTTTTGCTACAACAGGATATGTATTCAATGTGAGTGAAACATTTAAGTTAAAGCCTTCTGTAATGGTAAAATCTGCTTTTGAAGCTCCGCTTTCATTTGATGCTAATTTAAACGCATTGTTTTTTGACAAATTTGAAATAGGTGCTTCATACAGGCTGGATGATTCATTTAGTGGACTGGTAGGATTTCAGGTAACAGATAACATTAGAATAGGCTATGCTTATGACCACGTGGTTTCAGATTTAGACGTGGTAGCACCTGCTTCTCACGAAGTTATATTATCCTTTGATTTATTTTTCAACAAGCGAGTTTTACGTTCACCAAGATTCTTTTAAACAACTAAGCAAAACGACATGAAAAAATTATACACACTAGTATTTCTTTTAGTAGCGAGCACCACTATAGTATTTGCTCAAAATAGAGACACAAAAACTGCAGACAAGCACTTTGATAGATTTGAATATGTTAAAGCCGCTGAAGAATATCAAAAAGTAATCAAAAGAGGAAAAGCAGATACCTATGTTTATACCCGTCTTGCAGATGCTTACTTTCTTATCAATGATACAAAAAAAGCAGAACCTTTTTACAAAAGGGTTTCGACCAGAAAAGGTGTGAGTCCTGAAACGATTTACAACTATGCTCAAACCCTAAAAGCAAATGGAAAGTTTGAAGAATCAAATACCATAATGGATCAATTTGCTCAAATGAGCCCAAATGACTCAAGAGCTATTGAGTATAAAAGAAATCCAAACTACATTCCTCAGATTATGGAAGGAAAACCTAGGTTTTCCCTAAAACAGGTGGGCGGTTTAAACAGTTCTTTTTCTGATTTTGGCGTGCATAAAGTGGGCGATAAAATTTACTTCTCTACTGCAAGAAATACCTCAAACAAAACCTATGGAAGAAGCCAGGAGCCTTATTTGGATATTTATGAAGCAACTTATGTAAATGGGTTGGCTACAAATGTGCAAGCGGTGAAAGGTGATGTCAATACAAAATACCATGAAGGAATTGTCACTGTTACTGCCGATGGAAAAAGAATGTATTTTGACAGAAATGATTTCTATAACGGAAAATACAAAAAAAATGAAGAAGGCATCAACCAGCTAAATATTTATTATGCAGATTTGGTTGACGGGCAGTGGCGTGATGTGCAAGCAGTACCTTTCAACACCAGAGAACATTCGCAAGGCCACCCTGCATTGAGTCCGGATGGTAAAACACTTTATTTTGTATCTGATATGCCGGGCGGACAAGGAGATTCTGATCTCTACAAGGTTGCCATCAACACCGATGGCTCTTTTGGAGAACCACAAAACTTAGGTACATCTATTAACACACCTGGTAAAGAAGTGTTCCCATTCATCGGTGATGACGGAACTTTATATTTCTCCAGTGACGGTCATTTGGGTCTGGGAGGTCTTGATGTGTTTAAAGCACCAAAATCGGGCTCTGGATTTGGAGCTGTTGAGAATGTGGGTGTACCCATCAACAGTACTGCAGATGATTTTTCTTTTAGTATCAAAGATGCTACACAGGAAGGATTTGTTTCTTCAAACAGAGATGGAGGCGTTGATAACATCTATAGCACCAGAGAAATTTGTGTTTCTACAATTAACAGCATTGTTAAAGATGCAAACACAAACAGACCCCTTGGCGGAGCAACAGTAGCACTTTATGATAGCAATCAAAACAGGTTAACATCAAAAATGACCGGTGCAGATGGTAAAGCCACTTTTGAAGTAGAATGCGATCAAAATGTGAGCGTTCAAGCATCACTAAACGGTTATGAATCGAATGCAACCACTGTTTCCACTGCAGATAAAAATGTGAACACAGAAATTCTATTGAGACCCATTGATGAAATAATTGTTGATGATCAAGTGGTTTTAAACCCCATTTTGTTTGATTTTGACAGACACAACATCAAGCCTCAAGCTGCCACAGAACTTGATAAACTCGTTCAGTTAATGAAAAAGCATACTGAAATGGTCATTAAAGTGGAAAGTCATACAGACATTCGTGGAGCGGTTGAATACAACAGACAATTGTCAAACAGAAGAGCGCAATCAACAGTTCAATATGTCATTTCTAAAGGTATTGATGCAAGCAGAATTAGCGGTGAAGGCTTTGGAGAAGACAGACCGGCAGTGAAATGTGGAACTAACTGTACAGAGGCTCAACACCAACAAAACAGAAGATCAGAATTTATTATTGTAAAACGTTAACTAATTAACTAACCAACCAAAAGAACCCTGTCTGTAATGGACAGGGTTTTTTTATTTTCAAACTGATCTAAGAATCTTTGGGGTCCATAAACCGATCCAACACCACCAAAGCCTGCTTTACCGATTTTACGTTGTCAAAACTCAACAGCAACCGTAAACCGGTGCGGGTTTGTTTTTCTTTAATTTTCACAAGACCCGACTGGCTTTGTACAAACTGCAACACCCTGTTAAAGCCTTCACTTTGATAAAAACCTGATTGCTGGTCGGCAATAAAATAACCCACAAACTTCCCTTGTTTCATAACCACGCGTTCTAGTCCCATTTTGATGGCAATCCATTTGACACGCACACTGTTGAGTAAATCCACCACTTGCACCGGTAACTCGCCAAAACGGTCTTCCAGTTCTTTTTCAAACTGTTTTAGTTCTTCTTCAGTATTGAGGTCTGAGAGTTTATTGTAGAGATTCAAACGCTCAATAATATTATTGACAAAATCATCAGGGAAAAGAATTTCAAAATCAGTATCAATAACTGTTTCTTTGATGTATTTCTTGTCTTTTTCTTCTTTATAGAGGTCTTTGAACTCCTTTTCCTTAAGTTCTTCGATGGCCTCTGCAAGGATTTTCTGGTAGGTATCAAAACCAATTTCGTTGATAAAACCACTCTGCTCGCCACCCAACAAATCACCTGCACCGCGTATCTCCAAATCTTTCATGGCAATGTTCAATCCGCTGCCTAGTTCTGAAAATTGCTCGAGGGCAGTTATGCGTTTTCGGGCGTCATCAGTCATTGCAGAATACTCGGGAGTGATGAAATAGCAAAACGCCTTTTTATTGCTTCGACCCACACGACCCCGCATTTGATGTAAATCACTCAAGCCAAAATTATTGGCGTTGTTGATAAAAATGGTATTGGCATTGGGCACATCCAGTCCGCTTTCGATAATCGTAGTTGAAACCAAAACATCAAACTCCCCATTCATAAAGGACAGCATCAGGTTTTCCAGTTTTTTGCCTTCCATTTGCCCGTGACCAATGCCAATCTTAGCGTCAGGAACCACCCGCTGAATCAATCCGGCTACTTCTGTAATGTTTTCGATACGGTTGTGTACAAAAAATACTTGACCGCCACGCGAAATCTCATATCTGATCGCATCCCGAATCAACTCTTCAGAAAAACGAATCACATTGGTTTCAATAGGATACCTGTTGGGCGGTGGTGTAGTGATTACCGATAAATCACGTGCCGCCATCAAACTAAACTGCAGCGTTCTGGGAATGGGAGTCGCTGTGAGCGTAAGTGTATCGACGTTTTCTTTAATGAGTTTCAATTTGTCTTTAACAGCCACACCAAATTTTTGTTCTTCATCAATAATGAGCAAGCCCAGATCTTTGAATTTTACGGCTTTGTTTACCAATTGATGTGTCCCTATGACAATATCCAGTTTACCGGAAGCCAGATTTTCCAGTGTTGTTTTACGTTCCTTAGCAGTTCTGAAACGGTTGAGGTAATCGACAGTTACCGGCATGTCTTTCAAACGTTCTGTAAAGGTTTTAAAATGCTGAAATGCCAATATGGTTGTGGGTACTAAAACAGCCACCTGCTTGCCGTTATCAACCGCTTTAAAAGCGGCTCGAATGGCGACTTCCGTTTTACCAAAGCCCACATCACCACACACCAAGCGGTCCATGGGTTGCTCGTTTTCCATATCGCGCTTCACATCTTCTGTAGCCGTCATCTGGTCTGGAGTGTCCTCATAGATAAAGGAAGATTCCAGCTCGTGTTGTAAATAAGAATCGGGGTCATAAGCAAAGCCCTTTTGAAGTTTTCGCTTGGCATACAATTCAATCAGGTTGAAAGCAATTTCTTTAACCCGTGTTTTTGTTTTTTGTTTGAGGGCTTTCCAGGCATTGGAACCCAGTTTATAAATCTTTGGTGGTTTGCCGTCTTTGCCGTTGTATTTTGAAATTTTGTGTAGTGAATGGATGCTGAGGTACAAAATGTCCCGCTCGCCATATATTAATTTGATGGCTTCCTGTTTTTTACCTTCAACATCAATTTTTTGCAATCCGCCAAACTTGCCGATGCCGTGGTCAATATGGGTGACATAATCGCCTATTTCAAGATTGGTCAACTCCTTGAGTGTGATGGCTTGTTTTTTTGCATACCCATTTTTAAGCTGAAATTTATGATAGCGCTCAAAAATTTGATGGTCTGTATAACATACCCGTTTTTGCCCAATATCGATAAAGCCTTCATGCAATGGAAAAACAATAGTTTCAAACTGCTTTACGTCAAGCTGTGCATCTTCAAAAATATCGTGAAAGCGTTTTGCTTGCTGTTCTGAAGAACAGAAAATAAAATTTTTAAACCCCTTTTCTGTATTCTCGTTGAGGTTTTCAATGAGTAAATCAAATTGTTTGTTGAAGGAGGGCTGCGGTTTTATTTTAAAATCAATGGCTTCCGCCGAAAGGCCATTTTGCATCACTACAGTCGTAAAGCCTTTTAAATCCTCTTTCAGCAAAGACGATGTGCAAAAAAGGGTTTTGGGTTCCAGTTGTTTGATTCCTTCATTTAGTGATGAAAAAGTTTCTTCCGCTTTCGCGAAAAGCGATTCAATGCTACTGTAAAGCAAATCGGGGTTTTTAATGAAAACAACGGTTTTGTCGTTGATATACTTAAAAAAAGAAATGCGGTTGCTTTGCGAAGTGGAAGCATCAACATTGGGAATCACGGTAATTTTTTTTTGTTGCTCCAGCGAAAGTTGTGTTTCTACATCAAAAGAACGAATACTCTCCACTTCGTCGCCAAAAAATTCAATACGAAAGGGCTCATCATTGGAGAACGAAAACACATCGAGAATTCCACCCCGAACCGAGAATTCTCCGGGTTCTGTCACAAAATCGGTGCGGTGAAACTGGTATTCAAATAGCACCTCGTTGATAAAATCAATGGAAAGCTTTTCGCCCACGCTTATTTTGAGGGTGTTTTTTTCTAGTTCTTTTTTAGTAACTACTTTTTCAAAAAGTGCATCGGGATAGGTGACGATAACTGCCGGTTTTTTTCGGGAATTGATGCGGTTGAGAACTTCAGAACGCAGCAATACATTAGCGTTATCTGTCTCTTCAATTTGGTAAGGACGGCGGTAACTTCCGGGATAGAAGAGCACATCGTTATCACCCAAAATGGCCTCAAGGTCATTGAGATGATAAGCGGCTTCTTCTTTATCGTTAAATATAAGTAGGAAAGGGAATTCTGTTTTTTTAAATACTTCAGCCAGAACCAGTGAAGTTGAAGAACCAACCAAACCTGTTATATGAATATCAGTAGAGACTTCTCCCCTCTCCTTAGGAGAGGGGCCGGGGGTGAGGACTTCCCCCAGTTTTCGGGTTTCCGAAGACTGTGCAAAAAGCGAATCGATAATGGCTTTGCTCATGGGCGGCAAAGTTAGTGTTATCAAGTATTTTCTACAATAAGAAAATCAAGTTAGGTTTAATTTTTTAAGTTTTTTTGTTGTGAACTAAAAAATTATTTAACAGGCAGTGAGTTAACTGCTTTTTTCTTTCATTTTCTTGTCTATCTTTTTTGAAGTAAACAAGATTGCTAAAAGCAGTAAGGCGCAAAAACAGGCTACAACTCCAATAAGAGCGACAATGCTTTCCCTTCCTGTGATATCAGAAAAGTCTATAATTGTTAAGTTAAAAATAAGAAGACCCAGAGCGGCAACAGCAAGAATACTTTTAAAAATGTTCATTTTTATAAATTTTGTTGAAAGAGCCCCATAACATTTGAGGCAAATAATTTAACAGCGATGGCAAGTAAAATCACTCCAAAAATCTTTCTAATCACACTGATACCGTTTTTACCAAACAGTCGTTCTATTTTTGCAGAAGACTTTAAAACACCATATACAAAGATAGTATTTAAAATGATGGCAATAATAATATTGATGACTTCAAATTCTGCTCTAAAAGACAAAATGGTAGTTAAAGTACCTGCACCGGCAATCAACGGAAAGGCAATTGGCACAATAGAAGCTGTTTGAGGGCTATCATCTCGATAAAGTTTGATGCCCAGGATCATTTCTATGGCAAGAAAGAAAATGATCAATGCGCCGGCTACGGCAAATGAGTTTACATCAATACCTATGAGGTTGAGCAATTCTTTTCCTACAAAAAGGAAAACGACCATCAAAACCGCGGCAACAATTGAGGCTTTTTCACTTTGAATGTGTCCCACCTTTTTGCGTAAATCAACGATAATAGGAATGCTTCCAATGATGTCTATCACAGCAAAAAGCACCATTGTGGCTGTTAGCATTTCTTTCCAGTCAAAAGCTAAAAATAGTTCCATGAATCTTTTAATTTTTAAGCCTGCAAAACTACAAATAAAAAGGTCTTATAAAATCATAAAATAGTTACTATTTTCATAAAGTATCATAACACCATTTTAAGCTAAAAAAGGGGTTTTAGAATTACTATCTTTGCGGCATGTTTCAAATTGGAAAGACAATTGTATCTGAAGACATTATCGAAAAAGATTTTGTTTGCAATCTCAGTGCTTGCAAAGGCGAATGTTGTATAGCAGGTGAGGCCGGCGCGCCTCTGGAAGTAGAGGAAGTTCAGATTCTTAAGGAAATTTATCAAGATGTAAAACCCTTTTTGCGTCCGGAAGGCATCGCTGCTATTGAAAAACAAGGTACTTTTATTGAAACCGATAAAGGCGCTTTGGAAACCCCCTTGGTTGATGGAGCAGAATGTGCCTATGTTACTTTTACAGACAAAGGCATCGCCAGCTGTGGAATTGAAGATGCTTACAACGCCGGAAAAACCCATTTTAGAAAACCCATTTCCTGTCATTTATACCCTGTAAGAGTTCAAAATTATAGTTCTTTTGCAGCAGTAAACTACCATAAATGGCCCATTTGTGATGATGCCTGTGCCTTAGGCAAGGAATTACAGGTGCCGGTTTATAAATTTGTGAAGGATGCTTTAATAAGGAAGTTTGGAGAGGAGTGGTACAAGGAATTGGAGTCTGTTTCCAAGTCCCATAAAAGCTAAATATTAGATTCCTTTTTAGAGATAGTTATTTTTTTGTAACTTTAAAGAGTTGAAATTCAGCACGCTATTGTTTGTTGTAATTTATTTTAATTGTTATGGAAAAGATAAAACTAATAATTTTAGTACTAATCTCCCTCATATTAACAGCCTGTTCAGGAGGTGATGATGATCAACCCACTTTGCAAAATCAACCACCCGGTGACTTTGCTTTAATAGGTGTAACAAACACGGCAAACAATGTGAGTGTAACACCCTCGTTTTCTTGGAATGCTGCAATTGATCCCGATGGTGATGATGTGGTTTATGATTTTTATTTGAGCGAAGATGAAGAAGCTTCAAACTTGTTTTTGGAAAACCATTCTGAAATTCAAATCACAATAGAGGACAGATTAAAACTATTCACTCAATATTACTGGAGAGTGGTTGCAAAAGATGGCAATGGCGGTGAAACCTCCAGTGAAATTTACAATTTTACAACCCGGAATTTAAACTCAGGAACGCTTTTGAATACAAGTGGTTTTCCAACTTTTAGAGATCAAGCATCACTTGTTTTTGAAGACAAACTATGGGTTGTTGGTGGAATAAGCAATAATAGTATTAATGAAGAAATTATCAATTCAAGTGATGGGGCAAATTGGAATATTATAACTTCCAGCCCCGGTTTTCCAACCAGATTTAATCATTCTGCTGTGGTTTTTGATAATAAAATGTGGGTTTTAGGAGGGGTTGATGGTCAAACACTTAATCTTAGAAACGATGTTTGGTCTTCAAGTGACGGTATCAATTGGACAGAGGCAACAGCATCAGCTAATTTTTCTGCAAGACAAGGTCATACTTCTGTGGTTTTTGATAACAAGATGTGGGTTATTGGTGGAAGAGAAGATCAAACGTTTGATAATAAAAATGATGTATGGTTTTCCAGTGACGGGACAAATTGGGTAGAAGCCACTGCGGCAGCAAATTTTAGTGCCAGACGCGATCATACTTCTTTTGTGTTTGACAATAAATTATGGGTGATTGGTGGCAGAGATGGAAGCCCTGTAAATGATGTCTGGTTTTCGAGTGATGGTATCAACTGGGTAGAAGCTACAGCAAATGCACAATTTTCTACAAGATCGGGTCATACTTCAGTTATCTATGAAAACAAAATGTGGGTATTTGGTGGTTTTGGATTGGGAGTTTTCTATAATGAAATCTGGTCATCTGAAGACGGAATTAGCTGGGAATTAGTCACATCAAGTTCCAATATGCCCGGAATAAATAGACACAGCTCTAATGTATTTCTTGATAAAATATTTATTTTAGGTGGCACCAACGGCAATACTACTCTTGACCATGTCTGGGTTTTTGATTAAAAAGCATGTTTACGCAAAAGTAAATCTGGCGTCGTTTCCTGCTCTCTTTCCCTTTATTTTTGCTCAAATTGAGGAACAATAATATCTATTTTATTTTAAAAAATTCAACCTTTAGTTTTTGGTTACTCAAGCAAGATAGTTTTACAATAACAATATTTTTAGGGTAGGCCTCTTTTTTCCTTTAATAAATTGTAATTTAGCTAATGAGTAAACTCTCTAAAACCAAAAAATATGAAAAACTTAATTCTGATTTTATCAATAGCGATGCTATTATTTGCCTGCAAAGACAACCCGGTTGTAAAAAAAGCAAAAGAAGTTAAAGACAATGTATCCAACACTCAAAAAGTGATTAAAGAATCCACAAAAATGCAGGATGACATCAAAGAACTTTCTGAAGCCACACCTTTAACTAATGATGAGATGAAGGCCTGGCTGCCGGAAGATGTTGACGGCATGAAGCGCACTGCTTTCAAAACAGGAGCCATGGGAATGATGAATATTGCCTCTGTTGAAGCCACCTATGCAGAAGAAGATAAAAGCCGCACTTTTAAAGTGGAAGTAATCGATGGAGCCGGTGAGATGGGGGCACTTTCCACCGCAGGACTAAGAATGGCCTTCTCTATGGACTTTGAAGAAGAAACTGAAAGTAAAACAAGAAAAACTGTCACAAAAAATGGAGTAAAAGCTATTGAAGAATATGACAAAAGAAGAAACCAATCTGTCATACAATTTATGCAAGACAATCGTTTCTATATAAAAGCAACAGGCACAAATATGGAAATGGATGAATTGTGGGACTTGATTGACGAAATGGATGCGGATGATTTAGCTTAATCCAAAAATAAACTGTTTAATAAGTCGCCTTTATGGCGACTTTTTTATTTTTTTTTACACTCATTTTCCACTACTTTTTTTAATCAAAATTTGGGCTATTCACCCGTGCAGCAAGGCTTCACACCATTGCCATGAATAGTGTTGATAAGGCCAATAAATAAATTTTAAATACTACACAATCAGCATATTACAACTCAATTTTAACATAATCTCATGAACGCCTGTTTGTTGATATGTTGAAAACTTTGTTGACAACGTTTATAAAATATTCTTTCAAAATCAATAGTGATTTTCCATATTTGTTAGTCCCGACACGAAGTAAAAAAACACGTATAAAATTTTAAAACCGAAAAGAAATTATGAATGCAGCAGAGCCCATTTTAACAGACAACCCAGGACGATTTGTAATATTTCCCATTCAACACCATGACATTTGGGAATGGTATAAAAAAAGTGAAGCCAGTTTCTGGACAGCAGAAGAAATTGACCTTCATCAAGATTTAACAGACTGGGCAAACAAATTGAATGACGATGAACGCTACTTCATAAAACATATTTTGGCATTTTTTGCTGCATCAGATGGAATTGTCAATGAAAACCTCGCTGAAAACTTTGTGAACGAAGTACAGTATCCTGAGGCTAAATTCTTCTACGGCTTTCAGATTATGATGGAAAACATCCATTCTGAAACCTATTCCCTTTTGATAGATACTTATGTCAAAGACGAAGTCGAAAAAGACAGACTCTTTAATGCCATTGAAAACTTTCCGGCCATCAAGAAAAAAGCAGACTGGGCTTTAAAATGGATTGAATCAGATTCTTTCGCCGAAAGGCTAATTGCTTTTGCAGCAGTGGAAGGAATTTTCTTCTCAGGTGCATTTTGCTCTATTTTCTGGCTGAAAAAACGTGGTTTGATGCCGGGACTTACTTTTTCAAATGAATTGATTTCCCGTGATGAAGGTGTGCACTGTGATTTTGCGGTTCACCTTCACAACCACCACCTCAAAAACAAGGTTCCAAAAGAGCGCATTCGCGAAATAATCATAGATGCCTTAAATATAGAACGCGAGTTTATTACTGAGTCACTTCCAGCTAGCCTCATTGGGATGAACGCAAAACTCATGACACAATACCTCGAGTTTGTAACAGACAGATTGCTTGTCGAACTGGAATGTGAAAAAGAGTATAATGTTACAAACCCATTTGATTTTATGGATATGATTTCGCTTCAAGGAAAAACAAACTTCTTTGAAAAACGTGTTTCTGAATATCAAAAAGCAGGGGTTACAAACAAAGACAAAGAAACCAATAAAATTAGCTTTGACGAAGACTTTTAGAAGCTAAAAAGGTTTAAAAATATAATTTACCCAAAAGAAAATAATGTGCTCTGTTAAGGCGCATAAGCATTGTTTTCTCAAATAACTAACCTCCCAACAAAAAAGTAAAGCGTATGTATGTAGTAAAAAGAGACGGCAGAAAAGAGCCCGTGATGTTTGATAAAATCACATCGCGAATCAAAAAAATGTGTTATGGGTTAAATGACCACGTTGACCCTGTTAAAGTTGCTATGCGTGTCATAGAAGGCCTTTATGATGGAGTAACCACTTCAGAACTCGATAATCTTGCAGCTGAAGTCGCAGCAACACTCACCATTTCACACCCTGATTATGCAAAACTGGCGGCACGCATCTCGGTGTCAAACCTGCATAAAAACACCAAGAAATCTTTTTCTGAAGTGATGGAAGACCTCTATAAATATGTCAACCCAAGAACCGGAAAAAAAGCCCCCATGGTGAGTGATGAGGTGTATGAAGTCATTCAAAAAAATGCAGACGAACTCAACTCTGCGATCATATACAACCGTGACTTTAACTACGATTACTTTGGGTTTAAAACTTTAGAGCGTTCTTATCTGCTAAAAATAAACGGAAATGTAGCCGAGCGCCCACAGCATATGTTGATGCGTGTATCTATTGGTATTCACCTCAATGACCTGGAGGCAGCAAAAGAAACTTATGAGTTGATGTCCAAAAAATATTTTACACACGCGACACCTACGCTATTCAACTCAGGAACACCCAAGCCACAAATGTCGTCTTGTTTTCTTCTCGCAATGAAAGATGACAGCATTGACGGAATTTATGACACCTTGAAAAACACAGCAAAAATTTCGCAATCTGCCGGGGGAATAGGACTTTCTATACATAACATAAGAGCGACCGGCTCCTACATTGCCGGAACTAATGGTACCTCAAACGGTATTGTCCCTATGTTACGTGTTTTTAATGATACAGCGCGCTATGTTGATCAGGGTGGAGGTAAGCGCAAAGGCTCTTTTGCCATTTATGTGGAACCATGGCACGCCGATATATTTGACTTTCTCGACCTGAAGAAAAATCACGGTAAAGAAGAAATGCGCGCCCGCGATTTGTTTTATGCCATGTGGATTCCTGACTTATTCATGAAACGCGTTCAAGAAGACGCAAGCTGGACTTTGATGTGTCCTAATGAGTGCCCGGGGCTTTATGACTGCCACAGTGAAGAGTTTGATGCAAAATATCTTGCCTATGAAGAAGCCGGAAAGGGCCGAAAAACCATCAGAGCAAGAGAGCTTTGGGAAAAAATTCTGGAATCTCAAATAGAAACAGGCACACCCTATATGCTCTACAAAGATGCCGCAAACCGTAAATCAAATCAGAAAAATCTGGGAACCATTCGCTCTTCAAATTTATGTACAGAGATTATGGAATATACCTCTGCAGATGAAATTGCTGTATGTAACTTGGCTTCCATCGCTTTGCCCATGTTTGTTAAAAACGGAGCGTTTGATCACAAGGAACTTTTTAAGGTTACTAAAAGGGTCACTAAAAACTTAAACCGGGTCATCGATAGAAACTACTATCCTGTTAAAGAAGCTGAAAACTCAAATATGCGCCACCGTCCCATAGGGTTGGGTGTTCAGGGATTGGCAGATGCCTTTATTATGCTTAGGTTACCATTTACTAGCGATGAAGCTAAAAAGATTAATCAGGAAATTTTTGAAACCCTTTATTTTGCTGCTGTCACTGCTTCTATGGAAGAGGCAAAAACGGAAGGTCCCTACCAATCCTACAAAGGCTCGCCCATCTCTCAGGGAGAATTTCAACACAACCTCTGGGGAATAAAAGATGAAGAACTCAGTGGACGATGGGACTGGGGCAAACTGCGCAAGGATGTTAAAAAGCACGGTGTAAGAAACTCACTTCTGGTAGCGCCTATGCCAACAGCCTCAACCTCTCAAATTCTTGGAAACAATGAAGCATTTGAACCCTATACTTCAAATATTTACACCAGAAGAGTTCTTTCTGGAGAATTTATTGTTGTAAATAAGCATTTGCTGGAAGATCTGGTTGAGTTAGGTTTATGGAATGAAGACCTCAAACAGGAAGTGATGCGTGCAAACGGGTCCATTCAAGATATTGATGAAATTCCACAGGACTTAAAAGAACTATACAAAACCGTTTGGGAATTGAGCATGAAAGACATCATCGATATGTCACGTCACAGAGGTTATTTTATTGACCAGTCACAATCTCTCAACTTGTTTATGGAAAATGCAAACATGGCAAAACTCACTTCGATGCATTTCTATGCTTGGAAGAGTGGTTTAAAAACAGGTATGTACTATTTGAGAACCAAATCTGCAGTTGATGCCATCAAGTTTACACTCAATAAAGAAGTTAAAAAGGAGGTGCCAAATCCAAAAGAAGCTATTTTGGAAGATGCTACCAGTGGGGTAAATAACAAGCCGCTTTCACCTCAGGAATTACGTGAAATGCTTGCTAAATCTAAAAATGCAGAAGAGGATGATGATTGCTTGATGTGTGGTTCATAATTTGAACTATGAGTGTTAATAAAAAAGAAGGGCATCGCCCTTCTTTTTTTTGTTTAGATCAAATCTTTTTTAATCACCTTAGCTTTTTTGTGCTCAATATAATATAACTCAAGCATTTCATGAGTTGACAATATCAAATCCTTAGTTTCCAATAATATTGTAAAATATAATGAGGAATTTTTTGAACTAGAATCCGGGTCTTTAGTTCTGGCGATTTGCTTTTCAATATGTTCAGTAACCTTGTTGAGTAGGTCTTGTTTTTCACTTAAAATAATGCCGATATTATCTAGTGATTTATTGTCAAAATCTGTCTTGGTTCTGTTAAATAAATCCAGCAGTTGTGTCTCAATCTCTTTTAAATCTTTTATTTGATTAAACTTAAGACCTTTGTGGTTGTTTTTAACATGCTTTAAACAAGCTTTTGTGATGAGTTCCAGAGATTGAGTAATATCCTGAATGTTGTCTTGCACCAGTAAATAAAAACGACTGGCTCCCACATCATGACCTTTTAGGTTTTTAATATAATAAAAGATGTGGTCTTTGAGTTCTTCAACTTCTTCATCCAGTTTTTCAGTATATTTCTTTGCATTCTTTAGCTTTTTGACATTTTGCTTTGCCAAGCCTTCCAGTGTGGCTGCATATACTTTACTGGCTCTTTTCATAATAGTTGAAACATTGCTGGAACTTTCATCAATCACACCTTGAATTGAAGTGCTTTCTGCCTTTCTAAAAAGCTCATCCTCCTTGTATTCTGCTGCTACTTTTTTACCTTTTAGATATGTTCTTATTATAAGAACAATTGCTAGAGCAAATAAAACAATTAAAGAAACTTCACCAACTGTGAAAATGATGAACGCCAGAGTAGCCGCTGTTAAAAAAGCAGCAATTGCCGTCATAAACCATCCACCAATAACATTTAAGACTCCGGCGACCCTGTAAACGGCACTGTCACTTCCC
>JANSXN010000005.1 GCA_024742935.1 Flavobacteriaceae bacterium | reverse complement strand
GAGGGCTGGCTGGAAAATGGCGTGAAATGTAAACTCGAGATTGTCCCGGTAAAAGACTACACCCGAAGTATGTCATACAGGCTACCCATCAAACCATCCCCCAATCTGCCCAATGAAAAAGCAATCAACCTGTACCCAAGTTTGTGTTTTTTTGAAGGAACACCGCTCAGTGAAGGACGGGGAACTGAAATGCAGTTTCAGGTATTTGGAAGTCCAACGCTTCCTAAAGATAAGTATGCTTTCACCTTTACACCACGCCCTAACGAGGGAGCAAGTAATCCAAAATTCAATGGGCAATTGTGCTATGGCAAAGACCTGAGAGAAGAAGAACAGCTTGACCACCTCAACCTGCAATGGCTCATTGATGCTTTTGCCGCTTTTGGAAAACAGTCGTCGTTTTTTACAAATTTCTTCACCACTCTTGCCGGCACCAAGACCTTGCAGCAACAAATTGAACAAGGAATGAACAATGATCAAATAAGAGCCTCCTGGAAACACGGCCTTGAGAAGTATGATAAAATGAGGAAACAGTATATGATTTATGGTAGTGAGATGTGAGTCTGGGAGATGTTGATTGGAAAGACTAGGCTAAAAAACGACTTGCAGATGGGTCACTAGACGATTTTTTGGGTAATTTAGATTTAAATAGTTAAACAATCGATGATGGAAAAAGTAAATGAATATTCAAACGGTGAAATCACCGTTTTATGGAAACCGGCATTGTGCACTCATTCCGGAGTGTGCGTAAGAACCTTACCTAAAGTCTATAATCCAAAAGAACGTCCTTGGATAAAGATTGATAACGCTACTTCAGAAGAGTTGATGAGTCAGGTGAGCAAATGCCCGTCAGGGGCATTAAGCTATAAAAAGAATGAATAAGGATATGGAAATAGAACAAATCAACCGGGAAAGTAAAGGTTTTTTTAAAGCCGTTTCAGACGAAAAAGAAGCCGGCAGAATGACCTATTCGTGGGCGGGCAAAGAGAGGTTCATTATTGACCACACAGAAGTAAATTCTGAATTCAACGGACAAGGAGTTGGAAAAAAAATGGTGCTTGCAGCTGTGGACTATGCTCGTGAAAACAATTTAAAAATCATTCCGCTGTGCCCTTTTGCCAAGGCTATGTTTGATAAAATTGCTGAAATAAGGGATGTGCTTTAGTTTATTTGAAATATATCTCAGCCACAAAGAAGCGAAAAGAACTCATACCCTTTTAATTCTATAATAGGAATGATCAAACAAATACTACTCATTCTTCTTGGGTTGTTTTTTCTCCTTAATGGAGTCAACCATTTTTACAACACACATATTTTAAAAGAATATGCCGCTAACAGATCGTTAATTGCGCCTAAGTTGATGGTTATTTTAAGTGGTATTTTATTAGTTGCCGGAGGTCTAACTCTTATCAGCGGTTACTTTATAATTGAAGGTATCATCGCATTGTGTGTTTTTCTGGCAGTGGCATCGTTTATGTTACACAAATTCTGGACAGTTAAAAAAAGGGAAATGGTCATGCTGGAAGCCATGCACTTTATAAAAAACTGGGCGATTCTTTTTGAATTGGTTTATATTGCTACTACGCTGGAATAAATTTCCAAATAACAAATTCCAAATCTGGGTACAGTCTCTTTTCTTTGTTCTATTTTTTAATATCTAAAACACGCATCATATTCTCCACTATGTTAAACGCTGCCGGGCAAATGGCTACATTTTTTAAAGTCAGGTTTGAAATCTGATGGAATTTTTTTCGGTCAGTATGTGGGAATTCGCGGCAAGCTTTGGGTCTCACGTCATAAATGGAACAGTAATTATCGGACCCCAGGAAAGTACACGGCACACTTTGCAACACATAATCTTTGTCTTCGTCGACACGAAGAAATGTATCTATAAACTGCTGTGGTTTCATTTTAAAATGTTTGGCGATGCGCTCAATGTCTTTATCAGTAAACAAAGGACCTGTTGTTTTACAACAGTTGGCACATGATAAACAATCTGTTTGACTAAACTCCTCAACATGCAATTGTTGCATCACCAAATCCAGATTTTTGGGTGGCTTTTTTTTTAGCTTGGTAAAAAACTTTTTATGTTCGCTATTCTTATCTTTTGCTCGCGAGGGGAGTTGTTTCAGGATTTCTTCCATTTTAAAGAAATTTTGCAAGTTTTAAATCAAACAATACTATTAAATTTTATAAATTCGATTGACTTTTAATTTCAGTCAAAAAAGTGTAACAAATTTAACTCTAAATTGACTAACTGGTTATTAAAAAAACTAATAAGATTATGAAAACAAAACTTCTGTTCATGTGTATTGCATTTTGCTTTACTTTGCTTAGTTATGGGCAATCCCCTATTATAGACCGCGAAGTATTTTTTGGAAACCCTGAAATTTCTTCGGGACAATTAAGTCCTGATGGAAATTATATTTCTTTTATGAAAGAATATGATGGAATCATGAATGTTTGGGTAAAAGGTTTTGACGAGCCTTTTGAAAACGCAAAGCCTCTTACCAACAGTAAAAGACCATTGTATGGTTATTTTTGGACTTACGATAGTAAATACATACTCTATGCTAAGGATGAAGATGGTGATGAAAATATTAATATTTTTGCTGTAAACCCTAAAGATGCAGGTAAAGAGTCCTTTCCTCAATCCAGAAACTTGACTCCATTAAAGGACGTTCAAGCGCGCATCAATATGGTGAGCAGAAACAATCCAGACATCTTAATGATTGGTCTAAACGACCGTGACAAGGCTTGGCACGATCTCTATCAATTAGAAATTAGCACCGGAAAACTCACTTTAATACAAGAAAACAACGACCGTATTACTGGTTATAATTTTGACTGGGATGAGAAACTAAGAGTTGTTTCAAGAACAGACGAAAAAGGAAATACTGTTATGCTTTATAGAGATGGAGACAAACTCACACCTATTTATGAAACAACCGTAACAGAACAAGCTTATATTGCAAGTTGGACACCAGACAATAAAGAGTTGTACCTAGTTTCCAATACAGGTGACTTAAACCTAAGCACTCTTTTCTTGATGGATCCAAAAACAAAAAAGAAAACAAAAATAGAAAGTGATCCTGAAAACCGTGTTGATTTTGGAGGCTTGTCAGTAAGCCAATTGACTCGGGAAATCATATCTACCAGTTATACAGACGATAAAACGCGTAGGTATTTTAAAAATAAAAAAAGAGAAGCAGATTTCAACTTCCTTCTTGAGCAGTTTCCAGGAAGAGAAGTGAGTATTCAAAGTGCTACTAATGATGAGAAAAAATTCCTAATCAATGTATGGGGTGATAAATATGCTTCAGACTCTTATTTCTTTGATTCTGAAACAAGAGAACTCATCCATCAATACACACCCAGACCCAAACTAAAAGATGTTGAGCAACACCTTGCTCCAATGACTCCAATAAGTTACCCAAGTAGTGATGGTCTTACCATACCGGCATACTTAACGGTACCGGCAGGAAAAGAAGCAAAAAATCTACCAGTAGTTGTATTGGTGCACGGAGGTCCAAAAGGTCCCAGAGACTTTTGGGGCTATAGTTCTACCGTTCAGTTTTTAGCAAACAGAGGTTATGCCGTTTTACAACCCAATTTTAGAGCCAGTGGTGGTTACGGAAAAGAGTTTCTCAATGCCGGTGATTTGCAATGGGGAAAATTAATGCAAGACGATATCACCTGGGGAGTTAAACACCTAATCAATGAAGGTATAGCACACAAAGACAAAGTGGCTATTATGGGAGGGAGCTATGGAGGTTATGCCACCCTTGCCGGTTTGGCGTTCACTCCAGATGTTTATGCTGCTGGTGTTGATATTGTTGGCCCGAGTAATATTTTCACACTTCTGGAGTCTGTCCCTGCCTATTGGGAAGCCGGAAGAGCCTTTTTGTATGGTATGGTGGGAGACCCTAACACTGAAGAAGGCCAAAAACTAATTAAAGAAGCAAGTCCATTATTTAAAGCTGATAAGATTGATCGTCCCTTGTTAATCATTCAGGGAGCAAACGACCCCAGGGTGAAACAAGCAGAAGCAGACCAAATTGTGATTGCCCTCAGGGATCGTGGTAAACACGTGAGCTACATCCTAGCTGATGACGAAGGGCATGGGTTTGCAAAGCCAGTTAACAATATGGCAATGTATGCAGAAATCGAACGCTTTTTGGCACCTATTCTTGGAGGTCGTTATCAGGAAGACATGCCTGAGGACATCGCCAAAAGACTTGAAGAAATGCGTATTGATATCAATAGTGTAACCTATGAAGAAGCAGAAGAAATTGTAATATCAAATGAACTCCCCGTTTTAAAAAACAATTTGCAGGTGGGAACTCATAATTATAAAATGAATGTCGAAGTGCAAGGGCAAAATATCGAGGCATCTAAAGAACGTACCGTTTCAAAAGACGGTGCAAACTGGAGTATAAATGAAGTCTCTACCTCAATGATGGGAGAAACTAAAGACCTAGTAGTGCTTTCGGAAGACTTGAAACCTTTGAGCAGAACCATCAACCAGATGGGAATGACCATACCCATGACATTTTCAGACAAAAAAGCTTCGATGGAAATCCAAGGCAATGCCATGGAAATTCCATTTAAAGGAGCTTATATAGTGGATGGAGCAGCTATGGATATTGTTATTTCAGCACTTCCGTTAAAAGAAGGCTATCAATTAGGTTTTGAAATGCCCGACTTGATGACCGCCAAAGCAAAAACGATGAAGCTTGAAGTAACGGGCTCTGAAATGTTCAATGATTCTGATTGCTATGTAGTTGAAATAAAAGCTGTTGAAAATCCAAATGACATCACAACACTTTGGGTCAACAAACAAACAAATCAAACTGAAAAAATGGTGCAAATTGCCCCCGCGATGGGTAATGCTAAAATCACTACGGTCAAACAATAATTTATTTTTTAGTTCGAAAAAGCAGCCCTTTTTAAAAAAGGGCTGCTTTTTTTTGTAAGAAAGTAGATTAAAAACCTATTTATCAAATTCTTAAAAACAGTATATTTGACTTATGCAAAAAGACATTTTAGGCAAAGCCTTGCTGGATTATTTTCATAAAAGATATACTGAAGATATCCTTACTGAAACCAACATTTCAGAAGAGGACGTGCTACCTCTACCCTATTTTTTCAGAGATTATGAAGAAATGCCCCAAATAGAGCAGAGAGCACTAGACCTTGCGAAGGGAAAAGTTCTTGATGTAGGCTGCGGTGCAGGTAGTCATGCGCTTTATTTACAAGAAAAAGGTCTTGAAGTAATCGCAATTGATGTTTCTAAAGGTGCTATTGAAGTTTGTAAGCTTAGAGGTGTTAACGATGCAAAAATGTTACGTTTACTCAATATAACTGAAAAATTTGACACCGTGCTACTTTTAATGAACGGTACCGGTATTTTTCAAAACCTGGAAAAAGCCCCACACTATTTAAATCATCTTAAAAACCTTCTCAACCCGGGTGGACAAATCCTTATCGACTCCAGCGATCTCATTTATATGTTTGACGTTGATGACGATGGGGGTGTTTGGGTTTCCACCGAAAAGGAATACTATGGTGAGCTCACCTTTAAAATGACTTACAAAGGGGAAGAGTCAGACCTATTTGAGTGGTTGTATCTCGATTTTGATAAACTTAAAAAACTTGCTAATGAGGCGGGTTTAAAATGTGACCAAATTGCAGAAGGCGTCCATTATGATTATCTTGCAAAACTCTCACTGTAAAATAATCGTACATAAATTGAGTTGTATTCAAAATAAAAGTTTCTTTATGATAAACCCCATTTTTAAAATCAATCACTCACGAATAGTATTTAGTTTTATTGCAATTTTTTTACTTACTGCGTGTAAAAAAGAGGATAACAATCCTCCTGAAGACCCTAAGTTAGCAAACAAACAAGCCACAGGATCTTCAGCTGAAGATTTTTTAAGAGATACTGATTTTTCAAGTCTTACTCTTGAATTTGTCTATCCCGAAGGCTTTCAGCCTGAAACGGGTACCATCGATAATTTAGTTAACTTTTTGGAAGAGCGGCTCCACAAACCGGGTGAAATTACTATAGTACAAAATGTGATTCCTACTCCTGAAGGCTCTTCTTTCAATATTAATAAGATAATAAGCATTGAGGAGGAACACAGAATTAATTATAACGATGGAAACAACCTGGCAGTTTATATCTTTTTCTCAAATAAAAGTTCAAGCAACGATACACCCAACCGAGTTACACTAGGTTCTGCTTACCGAAACACCTCTATTGTTATATACAAAAAAACCATCATGGACATTGCTATTTCAAACGGAATCAATATTCCAATTGCTGAAAGAACCACATTAAACCATGAGTTTGGTCATTTATTGGGATTGATCAACCTCCAATTGGACGATATTCATCAGGAACATGAAGATACACAAAACAGCAAACACTGTATGATTGAAGATTGTCTGATGTATTTTGAAACTTCAGGTGGTAGAGCCGCAATCACATCAGCACTTTTAAGTAAATCCATGGATAGCAACTTAGACCCATTATGTATTGAGGATCTTCAGGCAAAAGGAGGAAAATAAGGTATTCTTATTTGCTATATACCATTTTACCACCAACAAAAGTCGCTTCTACTTCAATGTTTGGAATGTCATCTTCATCACAAGTCATTATGTCTTTGTCAAGAATGATAAAATCAGCAAATTTCCCCACTTCAATACTTCCTTTTTCGTGGTCTTCAAAGTTGGAATAAGCTGCCCAGAGTGTCATTCCTTTTAGGGTTTCTTCACGTGACAAAGCATCTGATTTTTGAAAACCACCCTCTGGATATTGGTTTAAATCCTTTCGGGCTACAGCAGAATAAAAAGTATAAAACGGACTCACATGCTCCACCGGAAAGTCAGTTCCAAGCGCAACTTTACCGGCTTTATCAAGAAGGGTTTTATAAGCATATGCACCTTTCATTCGTTCAGCTCCCACCCGATCTTCTGCCCAGTACATATCACTGGTGGCGTGTGTGGGTTGCACAGAAGGAATAATTCCATTTTTAAAATAGTCAAAATCAGCTATAGAAACTACCTGAGCATGTTCAATTTTCCAGCGGCGGTTATTTGCAGGGCCCAATGCTTCCGTATAAGCCTGCATAACAACCAAAGCTGTAGAATCACCAATTGCGTGTGTGTTCATTTGATAGTCTGAAGCTGCTATTCTCTTGGCAAGGTTTGCAATTTCGTTTACTGGCGTCAAAAACAAACCGTGATTGTGAGGATCATCTGAGTAAGGTTGTTTTAATGCCGCCCCACGTGAACCTAAAGCACCATCTCCATATACTTTTACTGAACGCACGTTAAGTTTATCAGTTTTTATGATTCCTTTATTAAGATAGTAATCTAAATTATCAGGACTGTTTGAAACCATCGCATAAATGCGCATTTTCAGTTGGTCATTTTTATGCATTTTATCTATCAATTCAATCACTCCTCTATCCAAACCTGCATCATTGATTGTTGTTAACCCATAAGAGAAGCAAATTTCCTGAGCATCTTTCAAGGCCTGTCTTTTGTCACTCTCACTTACCTCCGGCTTAATGGCATTGACAAGTCCCATAGCAGTATCTATCAAAATTCCGGTTAATTTTCCATCCTTTACTTCGACGAGTCCGCCGTCTATTTTTGTTTTAGTGGTGATGTTTGCTAGATCTAGGGCTTTTTGATTCACCAGATAGGCGTGACCGTCGATGCGGGTAAGAGCTACCGGTGTGTCAGGAAACAATTCATCCAACTTTTCTTTTGAGGGAAATTCTTTTACTTCCCAAAGATTTTGATTCCAGCCTCGACCTTCAATAAAATCAACTTGCTTTTCTTCCTGAAAATCCACAACCCTTTCAATCATTTCGTCAACACTTTCTGCACCCACAAGATTGACAACACGCTGGTTGAGACCCAAACCATAAAAATGGGCGTGTGCGTCTATAAACCCTGGAACGATTGTTTTTCCGGAAAAGTCATAGGTTTCAGTTGCGTTATATTTTTCGCTTAAAGCGGAAGAAGTTCCCACTTCAATAATTTTTCCATTATGAACTGCAAAAGATTCGGCTTTCTCAAAGCTATCGTTTACTGTGTAGATTTTTGCATTGATAACCAAAAGATCTGCAACTTGCTTTTCATTGCAAGAAATTAAAAAAAGGATTGAAAGAAATAAAAAAAAAGGTTTCATTGTTTTAAAGGATTGATTGGGTGGTAAAAATAAGGATTTTAGAGAGACTGGGAAAATGGTTATTGGAAAAATGGTTAACGCGGAAATTGTGAGGTGCTAGGTGCTAAAACACATGAGGTAAATACTCATTACTGTGCTTTTTGAAATGAAATGAATTTACTTTTTTGCTTTTGATGGACGAGATCCCTGCCTTCGAGGGGATTTGGCTACCAATCAAACTTGTATGTAGCACCGCCCAACACTTGAATTCCTTGTACAGGCGTGTTCAACCATTTTTCATATGTATCACTCAAAAGATTGCTTCCTTTTAAAAATACTGTGAGTTGCGGATTGATATGGTAGCCTGCGTGCAGGTTTAAATCTACATAGCCATCCAGTGTTTTTTCAATGGGTTGAACGGGCAATAAGGGGTCAAAACTAATTAAGTCTTTGCGCTCACCTACATAAAACAAGCTCAATCCGCCATATATTTTTTCTGTAAAAGCCGCATTAGCAAAAACGGTTGCTTTGAGTTCCGGCAGGTTGTATGCATCAGGTTGGAAGTCTAAACTGTAATTAAAAAAACTTGCATTGACTCCCACAGTGACGTTTGTTGTAACCTCCGCTTGTAATTCGCCAAAAACTTCCAAAGTATTGACATCGTCATAAATCACCCCAAAGGAATTTCCAAATTCATATCCCTCAGGGTTTTGAGATACACTTATTAATGGATTAGACAGAAAAAGTGGCTTGTTGATTTCGCTGGTATAACTGCCTCTTAAATTGTAGCTCACAGCGTTTGTGAATTTTCCCTTAACACCCGCAAAACCCTCGTATTGTCTGTCTGTGGGTGCCACAAAAAGTGTTGGAGATACAAACGGATTTATTTGTGAAAAATCGTAGTATGAGTTTTGATCCAGACCACCATCGGCGCCGGCATAAAGCGTTAGATATTCATCCACAAGCTTGTAAGATGTGGTAACTTTAGGATAAATAAACACATCACTTTCACTGTTTTCTGTATCCAAGCCAAAAACAACCTGAGCGCCTAAGTTTACTGAAAAATCATCGTTTTGAAACTTGATAAATGGATGAAGTCCGGCATTGAGGTAACTGTATTTGATATCGTTTTGAGGATCAAAAAAACTTTTATCAAAACTTCCGTTAAGGTAATTTACATCAACATTAACTCCCACGTCCTGACCGCCCAGGTCAAAGAGAAACTCGGGTTTGGCAATAAAATTAATTTCGGAAGAGCTGTATGAGTCACCAAAGTATCTTAAGAGCACATCTCCACCTGAAAATGGCGAATCCTGCATTTTAAAATTTCCGTTGAGTGCTAATCCATAAAAAGAATGATTGACACCGGCGTCCTCAACGATTTGAACTTGATTTTCTGCTCTAAACTCGGGTGATAGACCATACCAGTTATAGGTCTGATGCAAAATTCCGGCACCAAAAGTATAGTTCATAAATCGACCATTGCTTTTATAATTTACATCCAGTGCTGTGTTGTAAAAATAATCATCTAACAGTACCTCATCAATCCCACCTTGTGAAGAATTGTGTTTAAAAAAAAGTTCAACTTGATCATCGCGATTTACTTCAAAACGGCTGTAAAATTCGCCAAGAACAGAAGTGTAACTCCCAAAACCTAAAGTCGCATAATTTGTGAATATTTTCTCAGGCCTTTTGCGTTCTACTGTTGTTGCTTTCCCCTTTGCAGGTGTAAAAGTAGAGGCTACCGGTACTGAAAATATACTGTATTGTACTTCCTTTTTTTCTTCGTTTTGCGAGTCTTGCATATTTGGTGTTTCCTTGATTTTAAAAGCATCAGAAACAGTGGGTGTGTAGGGCTTCACTACATTGATGACCTCTGTCCCAATAGGGTCTTGAGCATAGATGGATGTCACTGTAAAAAGAAGTGACATTACTAAGTAAAATCTTGAGGTTTTGTATGACATATTTTTGATGTGGTTTATTGTTTATTGTTAAATTTAAAAACTTGAAACTTGAAACCTAATTCTCCCCGGTTTCTACTGAAGCGTTTGTTTTGGCTTCCTGGGCTTTTATTTTGTTAAGTTCGGTGGTTGCTTCTTCGACTATCTCAGGAAAATCTGCAAAGTTTTTAATCACACTTTCCAAAATATAGGTCGCTTGAAAAGCATCTTTTAGGGCATAGAAATTTTTTGCCATCAAGATCAATCCTTTTCCTCCCCAGTTTTTAAAGCCGGAATAGTCTTTTGCCAGTTTTTGTACAGTTGCATTTGATTGCTGGTATGAGCCTGATTTATTTTCAAAATAAGCTTGATAATATAAGGCTTCAGCCGCCAGCGAACCACTTGCTGTTTTTAGAACTTCAGCATAAGCATTTTTTGCTTTGGCTTCATCACCGGTTTTGATTGCAGATCGAGCAATTATACTGTGTGCGTCATTTTTGGCGCGAGGGTCTGAACTTGCATCTTTCAGTACTTTTTCGGCAAAAACTACAGCTTGCCCATAGTTTTTTGCTTCATAATAAGCTTTCATCAAATTGGATTGAGCATAGATGATGTTTTGTGTTTTAGTTCCTTCTTTTTCAAGTCTCTCGAGAAGTGGTAATGCCTTTGAATAATCATTCTTTTCAAGGTAAATTTGGGTGACTCTCACTAAAGCCTGTTCTGTATATTCATTGCGTTCTCTGGAAATCACAAAAGTGTAGCTTGCTATTGCCTTGTCTTTTTGGTTCCCGGAAAAATAGCGCTCAGCCAGGTAAAAGTTTGCCGGCAAACTGTGAATACCATTAGGAAAATCTGAAATGTATTTTACTAAAAGCGAAACAGCTTGAGGGTCATTTTGTAAATATTTATTTTCTGCTGCGGTGAAGGATGCCTGATCGAGCTCGGCATCTGCTACTTCAACAAAATCAAGTGTTTGTACCCAACGAGCATACTCATCTACTTTTCCCAAATCGATATAAATCAACTTAGCTGAAGAAACCGCCTGAATGGCCTCAGGTGAAGATGGATAGTGATTTGCTACTTTTTTAAACACGGTTAATGATTGTTCAAGTTTTTCGGTGTTGTTGAGAATCAAACCTTTTTTGAGTAATGCTTTCGGCACATAGCTGCTTCGTGGTAAATTGTTTATGAGTTTATCATAAGCAGTGATGGCTTCGGTATTTTTATTTTGGGCTAGATGTGTATTTCCTAATTCATATAAAGCCACATCCCGGTAACTTGAATTGGGAAAGTTTCTATCAAAGGCGGTAAGTTCTTCCAGCTTAGTAGCAGTTCTATCAACAAATCCATAACTAATCGCCTTTTGAAATGCCGCATAATCTGCCTCTGCTCCACCGGCAGCAATTACTTTGTTATAGCTTTCCATTGCCGGCCAATATTGACTACTTACAAAATAACTGTCTGCAAGACGCAGGTTGGCATCTTTTTGACGAACAGGATCGATACCCGGTTGTGCTAAAAAGTTTTGGAAACCGCTAATGGCTTCTGCATAATTTTTTATTTTAAACTGCGTATAAGCTAGGTGGTAGCTACTGTTTCTCGATTCGGGGGTGTTCTTATTTTCGGGGAGTTGTTGAAACTGCCGAAACCCAATGAGTGCCTGCTCAAAATTATTCAAATGATAATCGCTTTCTGCTTTCCAAAAAGTGGCTCTCGCAGTATATTTGACATCTCGAGGCTCTTTGAGTGACTTTTCAAAATGTGCTTTTGCTTGTGAATAGTCTCGTTCGTCATATAGTTCCAATCCGCGTAAGAAGGCAACCTTTTGAAAAGCTAGTTTATTATTGAAATTTTTGTTGTTTTCCAGTAAATCGAGCGCAGCTTTGTAGTTTTTTGAAGTAATATATGAGTCTATGAGGAGATCTTCAATTTCGGTTTTGTTATTTGTTTGTGGGTATTTCTCCAAAAATGCTGTAAGCACTTGAGGCACCGAGGTGTATGCATTACCAATCTCATAACTCAATTTGGCATAATTGTAAAAAGCATCTTCTTGTATTTGAGCGCTAAAACTCATTTCTGAAGCGTTTTTGAAAGCGTTGAGTGCTTGTTGTTTTTTGTTTTGTTTGAGATAGGAATCGCCCAAGTGGTAATAAGCATTTTGAGCAACTGCATTGCGACCGTCTATAATTTTATTGAATTCAGAAATGGCATTTACATAATCTTTTTGCATATAGTATGCATAGCCTAATTGATAATAATCTGTGTTGTTCCACCTTCCGCGCAAGCCTTTGTACTCACTTAAATAAGGTATGGCTGCTTCATATTGTCCCAGGTTGAAATAACTCTCACCAATTATTTTTGAAAGTTGTGATTTTTCCTGAGCATTTGATTTACCAAATTGATCTTTTCCCAACCGGATGGCTTCTTCAAAGTTGCCCAATTTAAAATTCATATCTGCCTGAAAGTAGGACAGATTTTCAGATAATCGTTCATCACCTGTAACACCTTCAAAATATTGAGTAGCTTGTTGATAATCATCTCCTTCATAGGCCATATAACCCAAATAATATTTTGCCTGAGCTCCATATTCTTTTGAAGTGGTGATACGGTTGAAGTATTTTTTAGCCTCGGTGGTGCGTTTGTTTTGAAAATAAGTATATCCTTTTTGAAAGTAAAAACTATCACGTTCAGCAAAACTCAAATTGCTTTCATCAACTTTATCAAACCATTTCATCGCTTGTGGATACCTTCCCATTTCAAAATAATAGGTTCCCACTTCCATAAAGGCATTGTTTCTTTTTGTACTTGTGGGATAATTTTTAACAAAATCTTCCATCATTTGTTCAGCTCCTTGTTGATTCATTCTTACAGCGGCATTTGCAGCATAATATGCACAATCTGCTTTGATACTTTCATTTGTAGTAGCTCTCTCGATTTTTAAAAATTGTGACTGAGCAGCACTGTATTGTTTGTTTTGAAAGAGTGTCAATGCATTTTGAAAAGCCGCAAAATCATTTGTATAAACAGCCGATTGTTGCGCAGAAACAGCTGTGGTAAAAAGAAAAAAACAGCCAAGTAGAATGATGTGCTTTTTAATCATAGTGTGTGAGTTTATCGTTGACCAAAGATATTGGATTCTCAAATTATTTTATTCATTTTAAACGTGAGAATTTTGTTAATGTTGCTTTTGATTTTTGTAAATTGGGCTTTCGGTTGTAGATTCGTTTTAGAAACCTAATTTTCAGATTCATTCCATTTAATAACTCCTATATGAAAAAAACCATCCTCATCCTTTTTGTATTTTGTTCGATCGCTTATAGCTATAGCCAAAGTAATGCCACTTTTAAAAATATTACAGAAGCCCAAAACGGTTTTATAGGCATCAACACAAAAACTCCTGATGCCATGCTTACTGTAAAAGGAACTATTCACACTCAGGAAGTAGTGATTGACCTTGAGGGAGCTGTAGCACCCGATTATGTTTTTGAAAAATTCTTTACAGGAACCTCAATTTTGAATCCGGCGTATGAATTTCTTTCGCTGAGCGAAATCGAGCAATTCATTGAAGAACACCTTCATTTACCAAAAATACCATCAGCTAAAGAAATTGACCAAAACGGTCTCTCTCTTAAAGAAATGAATCTTTTACTTCTTGAAAAAATTGAGGAATTGACTCTTCATACTATTGCACAACAAAAACAAATTGACACATTATCAAAAAGGATTGAAACTCTGGAACATGAATAAATGCTCTCTTATCCTTTTTCTATTTTTTGGTTTTGTTGTATACGGACAAAATCAAAATGAGTTGTATCATTACCACGTTACAATTTCAAATCCGGAGTCTTTAAAAATCACAACACAAACTAACGGCACGCTGAAAATTGAAAACCCAAGTAGTAAGAAGGAAACTCAAATTTTTGCAAGGCATAACATTTATTCATTTCAACCTGCTTTTCCAAATACTCAAAAGGAAAATCTCAAAAATGTTTACCGAGTTACTACAAACAGTGATGTCCTTTTGGGGCAACTTCAAAATCAACAACCCAATAAATACACTCAAATTGGTCAATATTTTCCAACTCCAAATGCGTTTTACCCAAATGATTATGGCACCACCAGTCCGGTAGAAAATTTGGGAGTCCCATATCCAATGACCGGGCTTGACTTAATTAATGCTCCCGGAGCCTGGGGTATAACAAGAGGTGATAAAAAAGTGGTGATTGGCATTTCAGATGGCAGGATAGACTCAACCAATATCGACTTGGCCGGAAGAGTGAGTAATTATTTGAAATACTACAAAAAAACAGGTGGAACAGTTTGTTATCACGGTACCGGTATTGCCTCTATTATTGGAGCAAGAGCAGACAATGGCTATGGAATTCCCGGCATTTGTTCAGATTGTGATCTCATTGCAACAGGGTATGGTCGTTTTGAATATATCCAAGAACTTGTTGATGCTGGAGCAAAAGTAATCAATACAAGTTGGGCCCTTTGTGGGTTTGGTGCTTATCATCAAAATGTGCAAGAGCGCATCAATGAATGGTATGATGAGGGAATTATCATTGTTTCCAGCGCCGGAAATTCAAAAAAATGCAACCAATACTTAAGAGATTATGCCTCCAATTATGCCTACCCGGCTTCTTACAAACGGGTGATTTCTGTGACTAAGGTTTTTGGGGATTGTGGTCATTATGAGGATTGTATTATCAATGATGAAAAATATGGAAGAATCGCAAATAAACTCAAAGACACACACGTTAGACGGTTAAAAATGAAAAGGGATGGTTATTTTGATGAAGTTACGCCCCTCAATGCTCAATTTGGTGCTCAACACAATCTGGCTGTAGATATTTCTGCACCTGCTGAAACTTTTAATATGGGAAGACCCGAGTGTGGTTATGAGGATGAACTGTTTGTGGGTATGACCTCAGCTTCAGCGGCGTTTGTAACAGGCGTTATTGGACTCATTTGGTCTGCAAATTATTGTTTGGCAAGTGCAGAGGTCGAGAGCATTCTTAAGCTGAGTTCGGCAGATATTGAAAACCTTCCTGGTAACGAGCCCTTTAAAATGCAATTGGGTGCCGGTAGAGTTGATGCATATAGAGCCGTAAAAATGGCACATGAGATGCAACTAAACAAAGGAATCGTTGATGTATCAGGTAGAGACTTTTACCGTTTTGATTTTAAATTATTCTCATCACCTTATCAAATTAACATCTCAAACCAAACTTTTAGAGACTCGACAACCGTTGACTTTAAAGCCCGCAAACGTATACTTTTAAAACCGGGAACCACTTTAAAGCCCGATGCAAATGGATTTGTAAAATTGAGTATAGACTCCACTCTTCCCACAGAAGAATGCTTTCCAAAGCCTCCAAAAAAACGCCCAAAAATAGAACGCGATTCTATTTCTAATTCACCAAAATATGATGCCCCATATGAAATCAAAGCAGATAATTCCATTAAAGGAATAAAGGTGACGCCAATTGAGGGAGTTATTGACTCAGATTATATTGTAACTATTGAAACCGATAAAGAAATTTTCAAAAAGACATTTAAGAAAACAGAAATAGCAGAAATTCCTTTACAGGAAATTGTAAATGAAACAATCACAATCACCGTTAGAACTAACCTTTACAGAACACAAAGAAAAATGCGTATTAACAGGGATTGAGAGTAATGGTTTTAGGGTTTATAAGCTTTTGAGTTTAAAGTTTCAAATTTGAATCAATAAATACTTCAAGTCTTAGGTCTTAATACTATTATCTTAATACTTCAAAATATGATTTTCCAATCTTTTTCGTTCTCATAAAGAAAATATCTTGTAATTTCGCTGTAAAGCTACTCATCACTATGTCAAAACCTGTTTTATATTTAAAAAATGCCTCTATTTTTCAGCGGGAGTCTTTAATACTTTCTGAGGTAAATGTATCTGTAGAAAAAGGAGAGTTTGTTTATCTCATTGGTAAAACCGGCACCGGTAAAAGTAGTTTTATGAAAACGCTTTATGGTGATATACCATTAATGGAAGGTGAAGGAGAAATTGTAGATTTTAACTTAAAAACACTAAAGGAAAATGACATTCCTTTTTTACGCAGAAAACTGGGCGTGGTGTTTCAAGATTTTAAACTGCTCAATGATAGAACGGTCAATGAGAATTTATTGTTTGTGCTTAAAGCTACAGGCTGGACAGATAAGAAAGCGATGGACAGTAAAGTGGAAGAAGTTTTGAATAAAGTTGCTATGAAAACCAAAGGCTTTAAGTTTCCTTATCAGCTTTCAGGTGGTGAGCAGCAACGTGTGGCAATTGCGCGCGCACTTTTAAACGACCCTGAACTCATCCTCGCTGACGAACCCACGGGTAACCTCGATCCCCAAACGTCTGTTGAGGTAATGGAGGTTCTGCAGGAAATCAACAAAAACGGTAATACCATCCTGATGGCCACACACGATTATGCACTCTTACTGAAATATCCTTCAAAAACATTAAAATGTGATGAAAACCAGATATTTGAGGTCGTGCAAAAGACGGTTTAATCCATTAAAATGCTTTCCATCCTGATACCCACATACAACTACAACATTACAGGTCTCGTAGAAAGCCTTTCTAACCAATTAAAAAATGTATCCTTTCCTTTTGAAGTTCTAATTCTTGATGATTGCTCCCCAAATTCAGAAATTACAGAAGCTAATAAATCCATTGAAAAATCAGCAAACTGTTATTATTTACAAAATACAGTAAACAAAGGCAGAACCGCAACCAGGCAGGCACTTGCTGAACGAGCTCAGTTTGACTACTTACTCTTTATGGATGCCGACGTGCTACCCGGAAATGAAGATTTTATCAAAAAGTTTAAAGTTGAAAACCAAACAGCCGATGTCGTTTTTGGCGGTATTTCTTACGAAAATAAAAAACCTGAAAGCGATAAGATATTGCGTTGGAAATATGGGAAAGCACGAGAGGCAAAACCGGTTTCAGAACGTGAAAAAATGCCTTATCTTTCCATTATATCTCAGTGTTTTTTGATTAAAAAAAGTGTATTTTTAAAAGCTAATGATTTTCACGAGAATGTGTATGGCGTGGATGTACTTTTTGCTCAAAACCTAGAGAAAATGCAAGTAGCAGTTTTGCACATTAACAACCCAATAGTTCATCTTGGATTGGAAAGCAGCGAAAGCTTTATCAGGAAAACCGAAAAAGGATTGAAGTCTTTATACCAATTTGAAAAAGAAAACAAGATCCCTGATGATTACAGACCCATTCAAAAAGCTTATCAAACTTTAAAAAAAAATGGAGCACTGAATCTCTTTATAAAAACCATAAAAACATTTGAAAAATCCATACTGAAGAACCTGAAAAGCAGCAGTCCATCCTTGTTTTTATTTGATTTGTATCGATTGTATTATTTCGCAACCTTAAACCTTGAACCTTAAACCTTGAACTTTAAATAGAAAATGCCCAAATTCTCAGTCGTCATAGCCGTTTACAATAAAGAGCAACACATAGGCAAAACCTTAGAGTCTGTGTTGAATCAAACCTTAACAGACTTTGAAATCATTATAGTCAACGACGGCTCAACTGATGGCAGTGAAGCAATCATCAAAACATTTGAAGATAAAAAAATTCACTATTTCTATCAGGAAAACCAGGGCGCAGCAGCAGGTAGAAATGCTGCAATTAAAAAAGCATCTGCCCCTTATATTGCTTTGCTTGATGCTGATGATTTTTGGTTTCCGCATTATTTGGAAGAACAAAATCGTTTGATTGAAAAATACCCAGATGAATCTGTTTTTGCTACAGCACAGGAAATCATAAAAAACAATAAATCCTTCCCTAAACCATACTCGCTACCAAAAAACTTTGAAAAAGAGGGTATTTTAAATTATTTTAAAGCAAGTAGTCAAGCATCTATTCTTCACAGTTCGAGTACCGTGTTAAAAAAAGAAGTATTTGATAAGGTTGGTTATTATGACCATTCCATAAAGATTGAGCAGGATACCGATTTGTACATTCGCATCGGATTAAACTATAAAGTAGTATTTAGTAATCGTATTTGTTCAAGTTATTATATCATTGAAGACAGCCTGTTTCGATCAGCAAATTCTTTGGATGATAAAGCAGATTTTTCTAATTATAGTCATTTGGAAGCTGATAACCCTCCTTTAAAAAAGTTTCTGGATCTAAATCGGTTTTCACTTGCCATTTATGCTAAGTTAATTAACGACAGAGATGGTTTTAAGCGCAATTTTGAAAAAATAAATTTAAAGAATCTCAATAAAAAACAACGCCTTTTACTTCGGCTTTCGCCAAAAAGCACCCGATTTTTATACAGTTTGAAAAACTTTTTTGAACGGTTTGGGATTCGGTTGAGTGCGTTTAAGTAATATGAAAATAGATTTTTTTCGTTTATAGCCGTAAATTACTTAGTTTTATAAAAAACAAAGTCTTTGTAATCCCTTATGTAGTCTTCTTCTTTATAGACATCAGAAACAAGGGCAAGACACACGGCTCCGGAAGAAAAATTTTCCAATTCCCGCCATATTCCACTGGGAATAATCAAACCTCTATTGGGTTTGTTTAAATGTACTTTTGTGCGATTTTTGCCGTCATCAAGAAGTACATCAAAACTTCCGCTAAGGGCAATTAAACACTGTTGCAATTCAAGATGAGCGTGACCGCCACGCGTGGCATCACTGGGCACATCATATAAATAATAAACCCGTTTAACCTCATAAGGCAAGGTTCCTTTTTCAATCACTGACAGATTCCCACGACCGTCTGGGTCAGAAATTTTTGAAATTTCTAAGAGTTCAATAGAATCAATTCTTTGGTTTTGCATTTCTCATTAAGTTTAACCACTGTTGTGCTATGTTTTCTTGTTTTAAATGTTGTACACTGGATACCGCATTTGCTTTACAATTTTGATAAAGTGTTGTATCAAATATAAAACGATTCATCGCATCTGCGAGTGCTTGTTCATTAAAATTTTCTATAAGCAAACCATTGTGCTCATTAATAATAATTTCATCGGGTCCACTTTTACAATCTACTGAAAGAACCGGTGTACCTACAGACAAAGCCTCAAGCAACACTCTAGGAAATCCTTCATAGCGGCTCGTAAGCGTCAAAAATAACCCATTTTTTAAAACCCCATAGATGTTAGGTGTAAATGGATGAACTGAAACTTGTGCTGTTAAATCCATATCTTCGATCATCTTAAGTAGTGCTTTTTTGTCTTTACCATCTCCATAAAGTTTTAGTTGTACTCCATTTTCTGAGAGTTTTGATAATTGATATCCTTTTAAAAGTAAAGTGAAATTTTTGACATCTTCTTCAATTCTTCCTAAAAATAAAATAAAAGGTTTGTCTGGTTTTTTAATTTCAATGTCATCAAATTCAGGTAACGGGTTGTATATCGTCTCAGCTTTTTGGGTGTTGAACTTTTGGTTTACTTCTTCAGAAATTGCTTTGGAAACACCCACTACTTTAGCAGCTCTTTCTATCATTTGAGATGCAATCCATTTATTTTTTGGAAAATAATTGGCTAAATGAAAACTCCTCACAACATAAATTACCTCTTGTTTACTGTAGATATAATTTAAATAAAGAAATTCCTTAAAAGCTGACCCTCTGGTTCTATTGTCAATAATAAAATCAAAATTATTTTCTTTAATGTAATTTTTTAATCGCTTTAGGTGTTTAAATTTATCTAAACCTGTATCACTGTCTGTTTTAAATCGTCCCAGATTGAATAGCTTTCCAGAAAAATCATAATCAACTGCATCTGTCAAAGTTATCAAATGCACGTCTATTCCTTTTGAAACAAGCATTTTTGATAACAAAGCCGTTGACCGTTCTGCGCCTCCTTTTGACAATGAAATTGCAACTATAGCTACCTTCATAGGTTAATGCTCAATTTTTATAGTATTTTTGGTGAAATAATCATTGCGTAAATATAAGTTATTTATGAAGATTTTATTGGTGGGTGAATACAGCAGATTACACAACTCTTTAAAGGAAGGGTTGATTACTTTGGGACACGAAGTCACACTTGTGGGTACAGGAGATTACTTCAAAAATTTTCCTGCAGATATACTGCTAAAGCGAAAGTATCAAAAAGGACTACAAAAAAAAATAAAAGTACTCATTTACAGACTTTTAAAAATTGATTTGACATCTGTTAACCTTAAAAACCAATTTTTTAGCTTTTCTGAAGAGCTAAAAGGCTTTGATGTTGTTCAGTTTATCAATGAAAGCCCGCTGGGAATTGAACCGCACTATGAAAAACAAATCATCACATTTTTAAAAGAAAATAATAAAAAGCTCTTTCTGCTTTCTTGCGGAACAGACCATATAAGTGTAAAATATGCTTTTGATAAAAAATTTCAATACTCTATACTCACACCCTTTTTTGAAGGAAAAGTTCCAGAAAAATCCTTTGCTCACTTTTTAAAATATTTAAAGCCGGAATTCAAAGATCTCCATGATTTTGTTTATAAAAATATAGAAGGTGTGATAGCTTCAGATTTGGATTATCACATTCCGCTTAAAGGGCATACAAAATATTTGGGCCTTCTACCAAATCCTGTAAATACAGATAAATTACTTTATTTAAATAACCTTGTTAAAGATAAAATTGTAATTTTTCACGGAATCAACCGTGGAAACTTTTACAAAAAAGGGAATGATTTTTTTGAGAAAGCGCTCATTAAAATTCAAAAAATATATCCTGAAAAAATAGAAATTATTATTACTGAAGATATACCCTATCAAGAATATCTCAAACATTATGAAAACGCTCACATCCTTTTAGACCAAGTGTATGCTTATGACCAAGGTTACAATGCATTAGAAGCTATGGCCAGAGGCAAAGTTGTCTTAACAGGTGCAGAAAAAGAGTTTCTCGAGCACTACGATTTACAAGAGGATGAAGTGTGCATCAACGCCCTTCCCGATGTCGATGCTATTGTTGAAAAATTGAGTTGGTTGATAGAGAATCCTTCAGAAATCTGTCAAATTAGTGAAAATGCAAAAAACTTCATTGAAAGAGAGCACAACTATATTAACATATCAAAAAAATATTTTGAAGTTTGGAATAAATGTTAAAAATGAAAAGTCCAACCATCGTAAATTTATTCATCCCCGGTGCCGCAAAATCAGGTACCAGTAGCTTGCACGATCTTTTAAATCTGCATCCTGAAATTTGTATGTCTAAGAACAAGGAACCTCATTTTTGGACAAACAAAAGTTTGTCAGAGAATTCTCAAATTGAGATTTCCGGTTACCTGGAAAACTTTAATTTAAAAGAAAAGCATACATATTATGGCGAGTCAAGCACCGGTTACTTTTACTTTCCGGTTCTTAAAGAAAATATTCTTTCAATTAAAGAGTACAAACCAAAATTCATTTTTATACTGCGTAACCCTATCGACAGAACATATTCACATTATTGTTATGTTCAAAGCCTGGGAAGTGAAGATGACAACTTTGAGGATGCAATTCTAAAAAATTACCAAAAAGAACCTCTGCCCGAAGACCTTCTCCCGGAACGCATTGTTAAAAACTATTATCAATATAGCCTATACGGGAAATGGATTTCAAAGTTTTATGATACCTTTGATGAGAACCAAATTAAAATAATTCTTTTTGAAGACTTAAAAGAAAACCAATTGCAAACTTTAAATGAGTGTTTTGATTTCTTGAACCTTTCAAAACTTGATGAAATTCCCGAAATAAAATCAAATGTAACGGTAAAAACAAAATTTCCGAAAATCTATAAAAATTTGAGGGTACTTACTTTGAGTAAAAACAAATTCAGGGATGTGGTCAAACATTTCTTTCCAAAAAAATTCAGAAGGAAGTATAAAAAAAATATTTCAGAAGTATTTTTAAACCTTACAAAAACAAATGAGCGCTTCCCCAAACTCTCTAAAGAACAGCGTGAGTGGCTTTTTCAATTATATAAAGAGGATATCGCACTTCTAAAAATGAGAACAGATTTGGACCTTAAAAAATGGAAGGACTTTAATTAGAACTCTATTTTTTAAACTTTATAAAATTCCCCATCGCACCCAAAATATCCATTTTTTTATTTAATAGATAAAGAGACAAGGACGAAGCAGCTACAAATAATAGTGTAAAAATTATATATTTCAGACCTTCACTTTCCAGAAAAGTAGTCATAAAAGTAGCAAAACAGAGTATTAAGCATACAGAGAAAAGACCATAAAAAGAAATGGGAAAGTAAAATTTATAAACGGCATTTGTAATGTAATTCATTAAAAAGAAATGTAGAATATAATACGCCAAAAAACTAATCCCCAAACCAACCAAACCTCCATAATAATAACCAAATATATTGAAAACCAACAACAAAACGTTAAACAGAACTGCTGTTTTAATAAATATCTTTGAATCTCCTTTAGCAACAAAAATATAGCCCATACACAAAGAAACACCTTTGAAAAGTGTACCAAGAATAGCCCAGGTTACAAATCCCACCATTGGTAAAAACTTACTTGAATACAGTAGTTGAATCACAACCTCTGCAAAAATCAGAAACAACACAATGATGGGCGTTATCAACAAAACTGCAATATAAGCTTGATGCAAAACAGTTTCCCTTATCTTGATGATATCGTCTGCAATTGCGGCCAGCCGTGGGTAATAGTCAGTTGACATTGCGCTAAAAATCATTCCCACATAGGAGTTGATAATCACGATTCCTGCATGATAAAAACCCACTTCATTTACTCCTCCTGTGTTACTCACAAAAAGTTGAACCAAAAACATTCCTAAAGCTACCAAAAGGCTACTAACACTCATTGACACACCCAGCCTTATCATTTCCTTTCCCTGACTGAATGCTTCTTTGGTTGTTACTTTTTTCGGTTGAAGACGCACCTTTTTTGCGTAATACCAACTAAATAAAAAGGTCATTAAAAATGAAATCAAAATGGCAGGTGCAATGGCATCAATTCTAAAATAATAATACAGCGGCACAACTATGACAAGTCCCACAGCACTTCCCATCAAATTGGCTTTGGCGAGGGATTTTAATTTCCTCAAACCTTGTAACACCACCAGATTTCCGTAAGCCAATTGCTTCAGTAAAATAGCAAAAGCAATCCAGATAAATGCCAGTGTAAAATCAGTAGAATCAAATGCCCACTGGCTTAGAAAGGGTGCTAAAACGAATGTTAAAACTGCTCCAAGAATTCCTGTAAACCAAACAAGCCGTCTCAAAACTCCAAGTACCTTGACAATTTTCTGTTCATCTTTTTTACCAAAAGCGGCAGACACGTCTTTAACGGCGCTGCGGTCCAAACCCGCACCGGTAAGCTCGCTGATAAAATTTAATGTGGTGAACAGCAATCCCGAAATACCCATCCCAAAAGGACCCAGCAAAACAGCAATGACTTTGGATCGTATTACAGCAATGAGTATCTGAAATACCTGCACCCCGCCAAAAAGTGAAGTGGCTTTAAAAACCTGACGGTATGCACTACGGTCTTCATTCATAAAAAGGTATTTCAAATGTCAAATTTGAAATATTTAATAACTATTAACTAACTCAACTACTTGCCTCACCTCCTCATCAGTCATCACAGGACTTATGGGAATACTCACTACAGTAGTATGTATCATTTCAGTTACCGGAAAACTTAGATGGTTTAATTCGCTTAACCCTTTTTGCCTGTGGGGCGCAATGGGGTAATGAATTAATGTTCCCACACCATTTTCATTCATATAATTCATAAATTTATCCCTGTCTGTAACCCTTACTACAAAAAGATGAAACACGTGGGCATCAAAATGAGGCACTATGGGTAAGATGACTTTTGGGTTGGAAAGTTGCGTGAGATAGATTTTTGCTATTTCTTGTCGCTTGTTATTGTCTTGGTCTAGTTGCTTTAATTTGATGTTTAGTAAAGCCGCCTGAAGCTCGTCTAATCGCGAATTGAAACCCGGCAAGTCATTTACATACTTTGTGGTTGTACCATAATTACGAAGTTTCCTTATGGTTTCAGCAAGCGCATCATCATTGGTAGTAACCGCTCCGCCATCGCCCAATGCTCCCAGGTTTTTTGTTGGATAAAAACTAAATCCCGCAGCATCGCCTAAGTTTCCGGCCTTAAAAAGGTTTTGAGTCTTATCGAAAGCTGATTTTGGAATTTGGTGCTTGGGATTTGGTGCTTTTAATATAAATTTTGCCCCATGCCCCTGCGCTGCATCTTCAATAACCAATAAATGATTTGCTTTCGCGAAAGCGTTGACGGCATCCATATTGGTGATTTGACCGTATAAATGCACCGGCATAATTGCTTTTGATTTTGGAGTAAGTGCATCTTCTAAAAGAGAAATATCAAAACCATAAGTAGCTGTTTCTGCTTCTGCTAAAACAGGATTCAAACCGGCTTGCTTGATAGCGAGTATGGTAGCGATATAAGTGTTGGCAGCAACGATAACCTCATCCCCTTCTTTAATTTTACCTTGTACTTTATATCCTTCTAAAATAAGTCGCAAAGCCTCCAAACCATTAGCAACGCCAATGCAATGTTTTGTTCCGCAATAATTTGCAAAAGCATCTTCAAATTCCTGTAAACGATTTCCCAGAATATAATACCCTGAATCGAGAAATTGCTGAAACACATCTTGAAATTCAGTTTTAAAACGAGTGTTGATTTTATTGAGGTCTAAAAAGGGTATCACACAAATCTATTTGTTAGTTTTTTATAATTTGAAGTTTGTATTTCATAGAAGTTTTGAACGATACTCTTGGCACCAAAACTTTCTTTCCAATAAGCAAGTCCGTTATTGATTTTACTACCATTTGCCTCACTACTTGTACCAAAGCTAACATACTTTTTGTGTTTATATTGTTTAATAATAAAGTCAAAAAGTAAATCAAGCGCCCCATCATCTCTATTCTCATCTCCTGAGCTATACTGAAAATGTGCTACTGAATTCATTTCAAAAATAACTGCCCCTGCTTTCATTTGATTGTTTTCATAGGCTCCATAAAAAATAATGTTTTTAGGAAATCGATTGTAGAGAAGCTCGATTTCAGGTAGAGAATGTGTTGGTTTTACATTGAACCTATTTTGTAAGTTGGGTGTCAATAGGGTGTTCCAAAAGACATCAAAATCTATTGATTTTTTTACAACTATTCCGTTTGAGTTTCCTTTGTTTATGGCTCTTTTTCTATTTCTGTTGGGTTTGTATTTTTCACTATTATCAATCACAAAATAAGTGTCAACTCTTGTTAACTTTGCTTCAAGAAAAAATACAAGCACCTCTAATTCCTGACAAATTTGATTTTGGTAAATAATTGGAACTGACTTCAAGTTTAGCTTCAATATTCTATTGTCTAAAAGGAATTTTAAAGTTTCTTGACAGATAGATATACATTCCTGAAGACTGCTTTTTTTTGAGAAAATAAACCCCCCATAACTCAATCCCTGATGAGAATATATTTCGTTTCCATTTAGATTAGCCGGTAAAACTGAAACGAGCTTTTCTTCTGAAAAGACCATCAATGAGTAATCCTCAAACCGTTCACTGTGATAGTCCATAAAGTCCCGATGAAATAAAAAAGTGGCATTTTTAGCACGATTTATGAATTCATCCCATTTTTGTTTGTGTTCGGGTTGGTATCTGGTTACTTTATAGTTCATTTGGTTGATGATGATTCTATGATGCCTTTATTTGTTGATATCTATAATTAACTTCTACGATACTTAGCTGTAATTTCAAAAACGTGCTCCATTATTTTTTCATCTTGTTCTGTAAACTCCAGATTGCGTCTTTTCATTACCTCACGGGCCACTTCAAATGCTTTATCTGTTTTAAAGGTAGTCATTCCCGATGCACCGCCCCAACTATAACTAGGAATGAAGTTCCGTGGAAATCCGCTACCAAATATATTGGCACTCACTCCCACCACCGTTCCTGTGTTGAACATGGTATTGATACCACATTTACTATGGTCACCCATCAACAATCCGCAAAACTGAAGACCGGTGCGGGCAAAATTTTCTGTGTTGTAATTCCAAAGTCGCACCTCGGCATAGTTGTTTTTTAAGTTTGAGTTGTTTGTGTCTGCACCCAGATTGCACCACTCACCAATGACTGAATTTCCTAAAAACCCATCATGTGCTTTGTTTGAATAACCAAAAATTACCGAATTGTTTACCTCACCGCCCACCTTACTGTGTGGACCTATGGTGGTGGGGCCATAAATTTTAGCACCCATTTTCAAAGTGGAATAATCACACAATGCAAACGGTCCACGAATAGCACAGGCTTCCATAATTTCGGCATCTTTACCGATGTATATGGGGCCAGAACTTGCATTGAGGGATGCCAGTTCTACTTTAGCGCCTTCTTCCAGGAAGATTTGCTCTTTATTCACACAAAAAACACTATCGGGTATGGGTTGAGAAGTTCTTCCTTTGGTAAGTAACTTAAAATCCCTTATGATTGCTTCACCGTTTAAACGAAAAATATCCCAGGTATGAGTAATTTTTAAAATATCATCGTGGGCATATTGAATTATTTCAAAGGTGTCAAAATTGACTTCTTGTCCTATTGAATAAAAATACGCAATGGGTTGGTCTTCAAAAAAAAGGGCCTGATTCTCCTTTAGGTTTTTAACAATTCCTGCAAGATTTTCAGAGGGTATAAATGCCGGATTGATTTTGATATTTTTTTCAAGTTCTACTATTTGGAATTTATGAGAAAGATACTTTTCTGTCTCAAAAGATGTGGATGCTTCAAGAATCTTTTCCCATTTTTCGCGTAAGCTCAAAACTCCAATTCTTACTAATGCAACGGGTCTTGTATAAGTGAAAGGCAAGAGATTGTTGCGTTCTGGTCCATCAAAAAGGATGTAGTTCATGGTTTACTTTCTTCAATTGTTAGTAAAAGTATTGAAAATTATGTAAACGCAAGAAACTATAAGAGATTGTAAACAAAAAAACTGCCCTTTTGAGCAGTTTTAATTAATATATCGTTTATGAATTAGGATAAGTATTATCCAAATAGTCTGGGATACCATTCTCATTTGTGTCAGGAAACTCGATTGTTCCATCAGGATTTATGATTATTTCGTCACGGGTTAAAAAACCGTCTCCATCATCATCAGTATCTAAGAAATTTGGTATTCCATCTTCATCAGTGTCATCATCTCCCAAAAATCCATTATTATTTAAATCTTCCATAGATGAAGGGATGCCATCCTCGTCATGATCAATCCCTGTTGTTACATCAAGCAAATTAAATGTAAATATTAATTGAGAATAAACAGGTATTCCAGCAGGAGAATTCAACCAAAACCCAATACCTGATGGCACAAAAACAGCACCTACACCAAATCCTTCAAAATTTAAAGTCCCATCAGGGTTTTCTGTAAAGCTAGTAGCGCTGTTAAACTCAACCATAGCTTCTTGAAAACCTGGAACTACTGCTGTTAAATCAAATTTTACCGGAGAGTCTGATGCATCAAATGCATTTAAGTCTAAAAATTGTCCCTTGAAAGTTACAAGAGCTTCATCAGCAAAATTTGGAGAATCCCCCTCTCCTTGTGACACATTCAGGTAGTATAGCGTGTATGTGACTTCAGGCTTGACTCTATCTATGACTTGTTTTGAGGAAACCTGATCAATCAAAGGAATTTTATTTGCATTATCTCCTTCTCTTTTTCCAAATACAATTTTATAGTCAAAACCTGCAGGTGGGTTTTCAAAATCTTCATAGTTATAAAAATGTGTTTGAAGAAATTCCTCAATTTCGGCTTTAGCTACCAGAGCTTCTTCAGCCCGGTCTCTTTCTGGAACGATAATAACACCGTCGCCATCGTCTTTATTACAAGATATCAATCCAACTAACACAATTAATAGAAAAAAAAGTAATCTGTATGCAATTTTCATTCTGTGAAATTTTAGTGGTGCAAGATACAATATTCTCTTATTTTTGTAAACATATTAACTAATTTTAAACAACACCTGTATGCGAGTGGACAAATATCTTTGGTGTGTGCGTTTTTTTAAAACTCGAAGTATTGCAACCAATGCCTGTAAAACAGGAAAAGTAAAGATCAAAGGTGATAACATCAAACCATCAAGAGAGGTCTATCCCGGTGATCAAATCCAGATTCGCAAAGATCAGGTTGATTATATTATTGAAGTACTCGATGTCCCTGAGTCCAGACTGGGAGCCAAACTGGTAGACATCTACCGAAAAGACATAACCCCCAAAGAAAACCTTGAAAAGCTGGAACTCCTGAAATATTCAAAAGACCATTATCGCAAAAGAGGCACCGGCCGTCCCACCAAAAAAGACCGTCGCGACCTTGATGATTTTGTGGAGGATGATTAATTGAAAAAATCCAAACCACAAGTACCAAACTCAAGTTTAGGTTTGCTTTTCTTTAAAAATATTTTTTTAGCCTTTTAATTGCACCACAAAACTTGAAATTGAATCCTTACATATTCCTTGCTTTGAAATGTGTTTAATAAAAGCCGTTCCAACTATAACACCATTACTGTACTGACAAGCCTCTTTAAAAGTTTCACTATCGTGGATTCCAAAACCAATCAGTGTGGGATTCTTTAAATTCATTTGTTTGATGCTGTTATAGTATTCCGCTTGACGGTCAAACTTTTTATTGGTGCCCGTAATACTGTTTGAAGATACCACATACACAAAACCGTTTGAGGCGTTGTCTATGGCTTTGATTCTTTCTTCTGAAGATTGAGGCGTTATCAAGAATATGTTTGAAATATCAAATTTTTTAGTTAAAACCTTCCAATCCTGATTGTAAATCTCCATAGGTAAATCGGGTAAAATAAGTCCGTCAATACCCACTTCTGCACATTTTGATAAAAAGGCTTCCTCGCCATACTGCATCACCGGGTTCAAATACCCCATCAACACCACCGGGATTTGGGTTTGCTTTCTCAAATCTGTTAACTGTTCAAAAAGCAGATTGATAGTCATTCCGTTTTGGATTGCTTTTTGACTGCTTTCCTGAATCACGGGCCCGTCTGCCAGTGGGTCTGAAAAAGGCATCCCTATTTCAATAAAATCGACTCCCGCTGCATCCAGGTTTTTGACAATTTTCAAGGTATCATTAATTTCAGGATAACCCGCTGTGAAATAAACAGAAAGGATGTTGCTTTTCTTTTTTTCGAAAAGTGTTGTTAGTCTTACGCTCATAGTTTTAAATGTTTTTGGTAAGTCGCCAGGTCCTTGTCCCCTCTTCCGGAAAGGTTAATCACAACCACATCCTCTTTTTTAAAGGTCATTTTTTTCAAATAAGCCAAAGCGTGTGCCGATTCTAAAGCCGGAATGATGCCGTCCTTTTGGGAAAGTTCGTGCGCTGCTTCCAAGGCTTCCTCATCGGTTACAGAAACCACAGTTGCCTTTTTTGTATCGTTCAAATAGGCATGTACAGGACCAATCCCGGGATAGTCGAGACCTGCAGAAATGGAATGCGGTTCAACTATTTGACCGTCTTCGGTTTGAATCAGGTAGGTTTTACTGCCGTGAATAATACCCTTTTTACCTAATGCAATCGTAGCGGCTGTTTTTCCTGAATACACCCCTTCCCCACCGGCTTCGACTGCAATGGGTTTTGTTTTGTTATTATCTATAAAATGGTAAAAGGCACCAATGGCATTACTTCCGCCGCCAAGGCAAGCAATGACATAATCAGGATTTTCGCTGCCTGTTTTTTCTTTTAGTTGTAATTTTATTTCTTCGCTAATCACCGATTGAAACATCGCTACCATATCCGGATAAGGATGGGGTCCCACGACCGAACCGATGATATAATGCGTATCCACCGGGTTGTTAATCCACGCCCTGATGGCTTCATTGGTGGCATCTTTGAGGGTTTTGCTCCCACTCGTGGCGGAAACGACTTCAGCACCCAGCAGCTTCATTCTGTCCACATTGGGCTTTTGCCTTTCAATATCAACCGCACCCATATAAATAACACACTCCAGTCCCATCAAGGCACAGGCGGTAGCGGTAGCAACACCGTGCTGACCGGCACCGGTTTCGGCAATGATGCGTTTCTTGTTTAATTTTTTTGCGACCAGAATTTGCCCGATGGTGTTGTTGATTTTATGTGCTCCGGTATGGTTGAGATCTTCGCGTTTCAGATAGATATGTGCCCCATGTTCTTTTGAAAGGTTTTTGGAATAAAACAGCGGTGTGGGCCGACCCACATAATCCCGTAAAAGTTCACTAAATTCCTTTTGAAAGGCATCTGTTTCAATGATTTCCCGGTAACGGTTTTGAAGTTCCAGCACATTGGGATACAGCATTTCGGGTACAAAAGCACCTCCAAACTCACCGTAAAACCCCTCTTTTGTCGGACTAAATGTGTTCATAATTTTTAATGGTATCAAGTACTTTATTAATCAATGGTATGTTCTTTAAACCGGGTTTATCCTCTAACCTGCTGTTGAAATCAAGCCCATAAAGTTTATCATGTTTAAGTTTTAAAACCGCTTCCAGATTTTCAACGCCCAATCCGCCGCTTAAAAAGAATGGGGTTTCTGAATTGTATTTCTCCAAAAGTTCCCAGTTGAAGGTTTGCCCACTTCCGCCATATTGATTGGTTTTAGTGTCAAATAAAAAGTAATCACATTGGTTTTCATAAGGATGCATCGCAGCAAAATCAAAAGAGTCATCCATCGCAAAGGCTTTGATCACAATCAGGTTCTGAAATTTCAGTTGCCTGCACGTTTCCGGTGATTCATGGCCGTGTAGTTGTACTGCTTTAAACTCATATTTCTGAACAATTTTCGATATGTTTTCTATGCTATCGTTCACAAATACAGCTGTTTTTATGATGTTATCAGGTATTTCAGCCGAAGTAGTTTTTGAAAATTCATAACCCACAAACCGGCTTGATTTTGGGTAAAATATAAATCCCATATAATCTGGGTTTGCTTCTGAAACCTGTTGTATGTTATGCAATTCTTTAAGTCCGCAAATTTTGATTTTCATATCACTAAATTCGATTTTATATTCCTCTGTGTCACTTTGCGCTTCTTTGTGTAACTCTGTGGTATTATTTAAGTAAATATTTAAGCGAGTGACAAACTTCTTATAAACTCCTTACACCTCGCCCCGGGATCGCTGTGTTTCATAAAATATTCACCAATTAAAAACCCTTCAAATCCGTTAACTTTTAGTTGTTTGATGGTATCTATGGAATCGATGCCACTTTCAGCTATTTTTAGTTTTGTTTTGGGTAGCATTTCTGACAAACGAATACTGTTTTCAACAGAAACTTCAAATGTGGTCAGGTTTCTGTTGTTGATCCCAAAAGCATCGGCCTCGCTTTCGCTATGACTCAAAACCTCAGATTCTGTATGGGTTTCCAGCAAGACTTCCATTCCTAATTGGTGTGCAAGTGCCGTAAAGTTTTCAATTTCTTGTACCGAAATCATTTTAGCAATCAGTAAGATTGCATCAGCTCCCAGGGATTTGGCTTCAATAATTTGATACTCGTCCACTATAAATTCTTTTCTGAGTATGGGACAAAGGCTGAAACGGCGGGCTGTGGATAAGTCTTCTTTTTTGGCGCCAAAAAAATGTTCATCAGTCAGCACAGACAATGCGGCTGCACCGGCCTGCATATAACCAATGGTCACCTCTTCCGGATTTGCATATTTGTTGATATCGCCCTTTGATGGAGATTTTCGTTTGAACTCGGCGATAATCCCGCTACGGTTTGGGTCTGCCACATAGCCCGAAAAAGAGACACAAGGGCTTTCAAAGAAGATGCTTTGTTCAAGCAGTTGTATGGGATACATAGCTTTTTGCCGTGCAACCTCTTTAATTTTGTACTGTTTTATGGTGTCGAGTATGTTCATTGCAATGCAATTAATGTTTTGAGTGTGTGTTTTGCTCTACCTCCAAGAAGTGATTCTTCAGCAAGTTGTAATGCAGTTTCTCTGTCAAGCTTGTTTTGATAACACGAAATAGCAACAGCAGCATTTGCAAGAACGACATTGTTCTGGGCCCGGGTACCTTTTCCGTCAAGGATGGTCTTAAAAATAGTGGCCGATTCTTCAATCGTATCACCGCCGTGAATCGCTTGTTGTGTCACTTTTTCAAAACCGAAGCCTTCAGCGTCTGTGATGTATTCTTCCTCATGGGTAATGATTTTAGTTTCTGAAGTCAGGGTGATTTCGTCATAACCATCCAATCCATAGACAATAGCATATTGCATCTCTTCCTCCTGAAAAAGGTACTGATACATCCGCGCGAGTTCCATACTGAACACCCCGGTCATTTGTACTTTTGGCCGTGCCGGATTCACCAAAGGACCCAGCATATTGAAAAAGGTTTTTACTCCCAGTTCGCGTCTCACGGGAGCCACAAACTTCATGGCAGGATGAAATAATGGGGCGTGCATAAAACAGATATTTGCTTTCTCAAGTTGCTGCTTGAGTTTGGATTCATCTGTATGAAAAACAACGCCCATCGCTTCCAGCACATTGGAAGAGCCCGAAATGGAGGACACCCCATAATTACCGTGCTTGGCAACAGGAATTCCCGCTCCCGCAACCACAAGGGAAGTGAGTGTAGAAACATTAAAGGTGTTTTTACCATCCCCGCCGGTACCGCAAACATCCATCGGGTTGTAGTCTGACAAATCAACTTTGATAGCCAGTTCAACCAATGCTTCACGAAAGCCCCTCAACTCCTCAATCGTGATGTTGCGCATAATGAATGCCGTTAAAAATGAAGTGACTTCATAATGATTGTATCTTTCTGAAGCGATATCCGTCAGGATTTGCTTTGCCTCTTTTTTTGTCAGGGTTTTGTGCTGGTAGAGGTATTCTAGTATTTCTTTCATCTGCTCTTTTTATTGTTTTATCCAATTTTCAAGCAATTGGTGACCGTGTTCTGTAAGTACAGATTCCGGGTGAAACTGGACACCGCGCAAATCAAAACTGCTGTGCTTTAAAGCCATGATATTTCCGTAACCATCTTTTGCTAAAACTTCTAAACCGATTGGTAATTGCGGTTTTACTACCCACGAATGGTAATGCCCAATATGGAATTGCTTTGGAATATTTTTAAATAAATAATCTTCTTGAATGACCTCAACCTGAGAAGCAATTCCGTGCAACGGACTTTCTAAGTTATGGAGCATGCCGCCAAAACTTTCGGCGATGGCCTGATGTCCTAAACAAACTCCAAGTATGGGTTTTGTGGCTCCAAATTCACGAATCACCTGAGGCATCAAACCGGCGTCTTTTGGGATGCCCGGACCGGGTGACAAAACAATTTTATCATAGCTATTGATTAAATCGAGCTCAAACTTGTCATTTTTAACAACGTGTACTTGTTTTACATCCAAATTCTCCAAATAATGAACTATGTTGTACACAAAGGAGTCATAATTATCGATAACCAGTATTTTCATTTTATAATGTTTTAGCGAGTTCTAAGGATTTACGTAGGGCTGATAATTTATTTTCTACTTCAATAAGTTCACTTTCTGGAACTGACTTAGCAACAATACCACAACCTGCCTGATAGGTTAAGGTGTTTTTCCTGCTCAAAAATGAACGGATAAAGATAGCGTGATTAAAGGAACCGTTCAAACCAATGATGCCGATTGTTCCACCATAGAAACCGCGGCTATGCGGCTCGTTCTCATCAATGATTTGCATCGCCCTGTGCTTGGGCGCCCCTGACAAAGTACCTGCTGGATAGGTGTCTCCCAAAATTTTTATGGGGTTGTAATCTTTATCTAAAGTGGCACTTACTTTAGAAACCAGATGAATGACGTGTGAATAATATTCCACCTGCTTAAAACTATCAACGATTACTGCAGTACTGTTTTTACTCAAATCATTTCTTGCCAAATCCACCAGCATAATGTGTTCTGCATTTTCTTTAGGGTCATTGCTTAAGGCTTCGGCTATTTGAGCATCTTCAACGGTGTTTCCGGTACGCTTGAAGGTGCCGGCTATGGGATTGATGATGGCTTTTTGATTAGAAATAGTGAGTTGGGCTTCTGGCGAAGAGCCGAAAATTTTAAAGTTTCCAAAATCAAAATAAAACAAGTATGGCGAAGGGTTTATAGACCTTAATGCTCTGTAAACATTAAACTCATCTCCTTTGAATTTTTGGAAATACTTTCGCGAAAGCACCACCTGAAACACATCGCCTTTGTGACAATGTTCAATGCCTTTATTGATTTTACTTAAAAAGTCAGCATCGTTAAAATTGGAGGTTTCTTCGGCAACGATTGAGAATTTAAACTGTGTGATAGTGCGGTGATTTAATAGGTCTTCAATTTCTGATAACTGAGAATTTTCGCCTTGTGCTTGTTGCTCGACAAGAAAAAGTTCATTGTTGAAATGGTTAAAGACAATGATGTATTTAAAAAGATGGTACTCAATAAGTGGTAGGTCAAAATCCTGATTGGTAAAGTCGATTTCCTCAAACAGCGGGATGGCATCATAAGAAGTGTAACCAAAGAGTCCGCTGGTGACAAAATCATACTCCTGCTCATCAGTTTTAAATGATTTTACAAAAGCATTCAGCGCTTCCGGAATTTTGGTTTCATTGGTTTTTAGCACCTGCTTTGGCTCACCGGGGTATCTAACTGTAGTCAGGTTTTTGTCCACAGAAAACGAAGCGATTGACTGCAAACAGATGTAAGAAAAACTGTTCTCCTTGCTTTTGTAATCAGAACTTTCCAGCAAAAAACAACCGGGATATTTATCCCTGAATTTGAGATAGACTTCCACCGGAGTATGGGTGTCACTGAGTGTTTTTTTGATGTTTGTTTTAAAAGTAAATGTCATTGTATGTTTCTTAAATTCTCGATTTTTTGGCATAAAAAAAGCCCGCTGGATTCAGCGGGCTTGGTTTATTTTGGTTACAAAAAAACATGGCACAACTACCTGAATCCTATTCGGGATTTAGATTGCCACCACCAAGCGTTGTATTGATTTGAGTTTCTCATATTGAAAAACAAATATAGCTAAGTGATTTTAAAATCCCATCATTTTTTTAAAAATTTATTTTGCCCTTAATTTCAGTACTTGTTCTATTTCTTCTAATGAAAACCCTTTCACCTTGAGCAATATCAAATAGTGAAATAACAAATCTGCTGCTTCATTTTTAAACAAATCCTCATTGGAATCTTTGGACTCTATTATGAGCTCAATGGCTTCTTCCCCCACTTTTTGGGCGACTTTGTTGATGCCTTTTTGAACCAAATCGCGTGTGTATGATTTTTCATCACCAGTTTCTATTCTTTTTTTAATGGTTTGTTCTAACTGATAGAGAAACCCTTTGGCAGTTTCTTCTTTGAAGCAAGTTTTGCTTCCTGTGTGGCAAGTGGGTCCTTGGGGTTCGGCTTTAATGAGTAGGGTGTCTTGGTCACAGTCAATCAACATTTCTTTTACTAGCAGAAAATTGCCGGAGGTTTCCCCTTTCGTCCACAACCGATTTTTACTTCTGCTAAAAAAAGTAACTTTACAATCTTGTTTCGTTTTGGCGAAAGCTTCTTCATTCATATAACCAAGCATCAAGACCTGATTGCTGGCAAAATCTTGAATTATGACAGGGACAAGGCCATCTGTTTTTGAAAAGTCTATAGACATCTTACAGGTATTTTTTGAGTTTGTAAATATTTTTTGAGTTGCGGAATGGGTATTTCTCCAAAATGAAAAATACTCGCTGCCAGAGCAGCACCGGCTTTTGTTTGCTGAAACACTTCTTTAAAATGAACCATCATCCCGGCTCCACCCGAAGCAATCACTGGGATTTTCAGTGCTCTACTAATGGTGTTTGTTATATCAATGGCAAAACCGTTTTTGGTACCGTCGTTGTTCATAGAGGTGAGCAAGATTTCACCGGCACCGCGACGTTCTGCTTCCAGTGCCCATTCCAAAGCATCGAGACCAGTGGGTGTTTTACCGCCGTGACTGAATACGCTCCACGCGCCATTTGTGTTTTTTACGTCCATTGCCACTACCACACATTGATTGCCAAAATGGCTTGAGATTTCTGAAATCAACTCGGGGTTTCTGATGGCTGCACTGTTGATACTTACCTTATCGGCGCCTGCGAGAATGACAGCTTTAGCATCTTCAAGCGTATTGATTCCACCTCCAACTGTAAAGGGAATATTGATCGCCGATGCAATTTCAGTAACAAGCGCAACCAGTGTTTTGCGCTTTTCAAGGGTAGCTGTGATATCGAGAAAAACGAGTTCGTCTGCACCTTCTTCAACATAGCGTTTGGCGAGTTCAATAGGATCACCGGCATCCCGAATATCAATAAAATTAACTCCTTTTACAGTCCTTCCGTTAGCAATATCAAGACAAGGTATTATTCTCTTTTTTAGCATAATTTTTCTAATTCTTTTAACGTAATTTTTCCTTCATATATCGCTTTTCCCAAAATAACGCCTTCACAACCCAGCTCTCTTAGTTTTATAAGGTCATTAAATTCTGAAACACCTCCACTGGCGATGAGTTGAACCTTAGTTTCATTCACTATTTCAGCGTAAAGCTCAAAAGAAGGCCCTTGCAGCATGCCATCTTTAGCGATATCTGTACAAATCACTTGTTGGATGCCTTTGGATTCATAGTTTTTAATAAATTCAATCACATCAAGTGTAGAAGTTTCTTTCCATCCGTGGGTAGCAATTTTTCGGTTATTGGCGTCTGCGCCTAAAATGATTTTTTTGGCACCATACAACTGTAACCAATTTTCAAAAACTTCGGGATTTGAAACTGCAATACTTCCTCCGGTAATTTGACTGGCACCATTTTCGAAAGCAATTTTTAGATCGGCATCTGATTTCAGGCCGCCACCAAAATCGATTTTTAAATTTGTTTTTGAGGCGATTTGATACAGCATCTTATGATTGACAATGTGTTTGGATCGTGCGCCGTCCAAATCGACGAGATGCAAGTATTTGATGCCGTGGTCTTCAAACGATTTGGCTACTTCAAGCGGTCGTTCACTATATGTTTTTTGTGTTGTATAATCTCCTTTTGAGAGTCTTACACATTTTCCGTTGATGATATCTATGGCTGGGATTATTCTCATAGGTTCAAGAAGTTTTTAAGGATGCGCTCCCCTACTCCGGCTGATTTTTCAGGGTGGAACTGGGTGGCGTAAAAATTATTTTTTTGCATCACGGCACTAAACGGAACTCCGTAGTTACAGATTGCTGTGGTATCGTCTGAAACCTCAGCATAATAGCTGTGAACGAAATACACATCGTCATTTTCTGAAATGCCTTTGAGTAGTTTATTATCCTTCAAAACCATTACATTCCATCCCATATGCGGAACGATGATAACATTTGGAAACCGCTTTACTTCAACCTCAAAAACCCCGATACAGGTCGTGTCTCCCTCTTCGCTGTGTTTGCAAAGCAATTGCAAGCCCAAACAAATACCTAAAACGGGTTGTTGTAGTGATTTTATAAGGATGTCAAGCTTTCGTTCTTTCAAATAAGCCATTGCGGTACTTGCCTCTCCCACTCCGGGAAAGATGACTTTGTCTGCTTTTTGAATGATTTCAAGGTCATCGGTAACCAGACAGGTAAAGCCCAGTCGTTCCACAGCGTTTTTAACCGAAGTGGTGTTTCCTGCATTGTATTTTAGTATCGCAATCATAAAGTACCTTTTGTGCTGGGTATGGAATAATTTTCAGTTTTTGAAACGGCGTTTTTTATCGCTTTCGCAAACCCTTTAAAAATTGCTTCAATCTTGTGATGTTCGTTCTCTCCTTCGGCTTTGATATTCAGGTTGCATTTTGCGTGGTCACTAAAGGATTTGAAAAAGTGCATAAACATTTCGGTGGGCATCTCTCCTATTTTTTCACGTTTAAAATCTGCTTCCCAAACCAACCAGGGTCTGCCGCCAAAATCAATTGCCACCTGTGCCAAACAGTCGTCCATAGGCAATAAAAATCCATAACGCTCAATGCCTTTTTTAGAACCCAAAGCCTTTAAAAACGCCTCACCAAAAGTGATGGCAACATCTTCAATGGTGTGGTGTTCATCGATGTGTAAATCGCCTTGCACTTGAATACTCAAATCCAGATTTCCATGTTTAGCGATTTGCTCCAGCATATGGTCAAAAAAACCGAGTCCAGTGCTGATACTGCTTTTCCCGGAGCCATCGAGGTTGACTGTGACACTGATTTGGGTTTCATTTGTGGTGCGCAGCACCGTTTCCTTTCGCGGAAGCGCTTTCAAAAAGGTGTAAATCTCACTCCATGAAGTTGTATTTAATATAGCATCTTCATTATTCCCTTCTGAAATAAAAATAGCCTTTGAACCCAGGTTTTTTGCAAGTTGCACGTCTGTCATTCGGTCGCCTATAACATAGGAATTTTCCATATCATAATTTCCTTTGATGTAATGTGTGAGTAGTGCAGTTCCCGGTTTTCTGGTGGGTGCATTGTCCCCAGGAAAGGATTTGTCAATCAAAATTTCCGAAAAATAAATCCCTTCATTTTCAAAGGCCTGAATGATTTTATTTTGTGCGGGCCAAAAGGTGTCTTCAGGAAAAGATGACGTTCCTAAGCCATCCTGATTGGTGACCATCACCAATTCAAAATCGAGTTCTGCAGCGATGCGCGCCAGGTACTGAAACACACCCGGATAAAACTCCAGTTTTTCAAGGCTGTCGAGCTGATAATCTATCGGTGGCTCAATGACAAGTGTACCGTCACGGTCTATAAAGAGTATTTTTTTCATATACTTAGCATTTTAAGTTCTTTGATTAATTGGTTGTTTTCTTCAGAAGTTCCAATGGTGATGCGCACGCAGTTTTTGACCACATTAGTTCTGTTTCTAATGATGATATTCTTTTCAACCAGTTTGTTGTAAACTGCAGTGGCATCTTTAAGTTCCACCAAAAGAAAATTGGCATCTGATGGGTAGATGTTAATGACTCGCTCCAGTTTCAAAAGGGCTTTAAAAACCCGTTTTCTTTCTTTATAAATCAGGTCGAGATGTCTTCTCGTAGCTTCATGATTTTTAAGTACCTTCAGTGCGGCTTTTTGATTTAGGGTGCTCACATTGTAAGGTGGTTTTACTTTATTCATCAGCTTGATGATGTCTTCACCTGCATAGGCTACGCCCACTCTGGCTGCTGCCAAACCAAGGGATTTACTAAAGGTATGCAGGACAATCAAATTGGGGAAATTCAAAAATTTCCCAAGAAGTGAAGGATGATCTGAAAAGTCAATGTAGGCTTCATCTACGACCACGATGGTATTTGATTTCAGCAGTTTTTCGATTTTGTTGATGCTGTTTCCGGTGGGGTTGTTTGGTGAACACACAAACACAATTTTGATGTTTTCATTTGTCTCTATTTGTTTATTGAAGGCTTCAAAATCTATTTGAAAATCAATAGTTAAAGGGACGGTTATTACTTCCACGTTATTGATTGCTGCAGAGACTTCATACATACCATAGGTAGGTGGGAAAGTGATCACTTTATCTTTACCCGGCTCACAGAATATACGAAAAACCAGATCGATGATTTCATCGCTTCCGTTCCCTATAAAGATGTTTTTTGATGGAATCTCCTTGTATTGACTCAATTTTTCTTTCAACTGTTTTTGATACGGATCCGGATACCGATTGAACTCGCCAAACGGATTTTCATTGGCATCCAGAAAAATGCCTTTAGTTCCACTAAATTCTTCACGCGCACTGGAATACGGTTTCAGTTTGCGAATGTTTTCTCTTACTAAATTCTCTATATTATCCATTTTGTAAAGCTTTAAGACGTAAGGTGACTGCATTTTTGTGTGCTTGCAGTTGTTCTGCTTCGGCCATGAGCTCGATGGCAGGGCCTATGTTTCTAATTCCTTGTGAACTAAGTTCCTGAAAGGTGATTTTTTTGACAAAACTGTCCAGCGAAACACCGCTGTAATTGCGGGCATAGCCGTTTGTGGGCAAGGTGTGATTGGTCCCGCTGGCATAATCGCCGGCACTTTCACAGCTGTAATTACCAAGAAAAACAGAGCCTGCATTTGTGATTTTGGGGATAGCTTCGTTATAGTTTTCAATGGCTAAAATCAAGTGTTCAGGAGCATATTGATTGCTAAAATTAATGCATTCTTCCACTGATTTAAGTAGAATAGCCTTACTACTCAACAAGGCTTGTGCAGCCAATTGCTTTCGCGGAAGCGCTTCCATTTGGATGGTGACTTCTTTAAGCACAGCATCGATGATTTGTTCATGATCAGAAAGCAAAATCACCTGACTATCGGTTCCATGTTCTGCCTGAGAAAGCAAATCGGCTGCAACAAATGAAGGAACAGCACTTTGATCTGCAATAACCAGTACCTCACTGGGTCCGGCAGGCATATCGATGGCGACTCCATAATTCTGTGCTTGTAGCTTGGCAGCTGTGACATATTGATTTCCGGGACCAAAAATTTTATCTACATGGGGAATACTATCGGTCCCGAATGTCATAGCAGCAACCGCTTGAATACCACCAACTTTAAAGAGTTTTGTGATTCCTATGAGTTGAGCGGTGTATAAAATTGTTGGATTGATAGTTCCGTTCTTATCTGGCGGAGTGCATAAAACAATTTCGGAACATCCGGCAATTTTTGCGGGAATACCGAGCATCAATACTGTTGAAAACAAGGGTGCTGTTCCTCCGGGAATGTAAATACCTACTCGATCTATGGGCCTGCTTTCACGCCAGCAAACAACACCTGTTGTGGTTTCTGTTTTTTGTGGTTGATCAATTTGCGTTCTGTGAAATTTTTCAATGTTTGCAGCAGCAAGCTGGATGGCTTGTTTTAAATCTTCAGGCACTCTCTCCAGACTTTTTTTGATTTCGTCTTGAGACACTTGAAGTTTTTCAAGTTCTACTCCATCAAACAGGTTAGTATATGCTTTTACACTTCCATCTCCATTATTTTTAATCGCCTGAAATACCTTTTGAACCGTATCTGAAATCGATGTAAAATCAATCAAAGGTCGCTTTGACAATTCGGGCCAGGTTTCAGGCTTGGGAAATTTTATTTTTTTCATTTGAATCTATTTTTTTAGAGTACCATTTTTTCAATTGGGACAACAAGAATTCCCTCTGCACCGTGGGCTTTCAATTGGTCTATGACGTCCCAGAATTCATCTTCTTTTACCACTGAATGTAAGCTGCACCATTCCTTATTGGCCAGAGGTAAAATGGTGGGTGATTTCATTCCGGGAATTAGTTGGGTGATTTGATCGAGGGCTTTAACAGGGCAGTTAAGAAGGATGTATTTGTGATCGCTTCCGTTTTTAACGGCATTGATTCTAAAGAGAAGCCGGTCAAGTATTTCTTGTTTTTCGTTACTTAATTTTGTGTTTGAGATTAGTACCGCTTCACTTTTTGTAACCACTTCCACTTCCTTGAGTCCATTCATTAAAAGGGTACTTCCGGTGCTTACGATATCAAAAACAGCATCAGCGAGGCCAATTCCTGTGGCAATTTCAACACTACCGCCAATTTCTTCAATTTCGACTGTAATGTTTTTAGCATCAAAATACCTTTGAAGGATGTTGGGATAGGAAGTTGCAATACGCTTTCCGGAAAAATAGGAACTATCTGTATAGATTTCATCTTTTGGAATGGCAAGTGAAAGCTTACAGTTAGCAAAACCCAGTTTTGAAACGACGGTTACGTTTTTTTCTTTTTCCCAGACTTCATTTTCGCCGAGAATTCCAATATCTACAACGCCTTGTTCCACATATTGCGGGATGTCGTCGTCACGCAAAAAGAGGATTTCAATAGGAAAATTTGAGGACTCAGATTTGAGTTTACGCTCACCATTTGAAACCTTGATTCCACACTCCTGAATGAGCTTGATGGATTTTTCACTCAAGCGGCCACTTTTTTGGATGGCAATTTTTAGTTTACTCATTTTATCTTTTTAGTTGTGTCTGAGTAAAACCAAAAGGGAAGTCATGAAAAAACCCGTCAGAGATACTCAGACGGGTTTTAAATTTTATGTAAAATCACTACATAGAATCATCAGCTCGCCTGTTGGCCAGAATGATGATGGTGATGTAAAGTGATTAATTTCATTTTTAAAAGTTTGATGATGCAAATATATTTGAATTTTTAATATAAAAAATTGTTTTACAAAAAAATTAAGAAATTAAACAAAAATGGTTAATAACTAAAGTGCTATTTTCTTTGAGCCCAAGTAAAAAATGGTATTTTTAAAATTCTAAATTTCGGCAATAGACTGAATTATAATAAACACTCAATCAACGCATTACAATATAATGATCAATTTATACAACACCCAAATCGAATCACTTTCTATCCATAAAGTGGGAAACAAAAGCAGAAATGAATCTGTGATTTTATCACAAAGTCCTTACAAGCTGGATGACGAATTAACTCCTCTCATCAAGGAATTTTTCTTTAAACCATTCAGGGACAAAGAAGAGAGTTATTATCAGTTTAAGCACGAACAGGATTTGGAGTTTCACCCTTTATTCAATTTGGTTTCAAATCTTTTTGACAACCCAATTGAGTCGCATGCTTTGAGTTTGGAAATTGCAAAACACCTCTATGAGCAATCACAGCATCCTCATATTAAAAGCGGCGAAGTGTATGTGGCCTATCTGGAGAATATGCAAATTGACAATGAAAAAGTGGATGGTATCGGGATTTTTAAATCTGAAATCAAACAGGATTTTTTGCTTTTTGAGGAAAAGGAAAATCAGTTAGATCTTATTCTTCAGCAGGGTATTAACTTGAATAAACTGGATAAAGGTTGTTTGATTTTCAACACCAAAAAAGAAGAAGGTTATAAAATTCTTTCTGTTGATTCCAATAAATATGACACGCGTTACTGGTTAGAAAGCTTTCTGGGGGTTTCACTTTTTGAAGACGAAATTTTTTATACCAAAAAATACTTGAAGTTTTGCCAGGATTTTGCCCGTGATGTGGTACTTCCTTCAGAAGACAAACAACAGGAGGTACTATTTATGAACCGAAGTGTGAACTATTTTGCGAAAAATGATGAGTTTGAGGAAACCAACTTTATGAACGAAGTGATTGACAATCCGGATTTACATCCGGAGTTTAGGCATTACAAACAAGAAAAGGCTCCTAAGTACCACATTGAAGATATTTCAAATTTTCCGATTGCCAATAATGCTGTGACTGCCGCAAGAAAAAGCATTAAAAATGTGATTAATCTAGATACCAATATTCAGATAAAAATGGATTTTATCAATCCGGAATCTGCTGAACGCTTTATTGAAAAAGGCTGGGATGAGGAGAAACAAATGTATTATTATTTGGTGTATTTCAACAAAGAGCAGAAAACCTAATCACTGCATTGCCTTTATTTCTGCCACTTTTTTAGTGTTTACCGTCTCATAATTTCGTTTGATAAACTCAAGGGCTGTTTTGACAATTTGACCCATTGATTTACAACGTTTAAATTTCATATCATAAGTGAGTTCATACAACTGAGTTCTTAGCTCTTTGAGGTTTGAAGTTGAAGAAATCTGGTCTTTCATCATACACCTTATAAGCATTCTCAAACGGCTTTGAGAGGAGATAATTCTTTTTGCTAATAAAGAGCGTTCTTCTTTTCGGTATTGCTCGATGGAGGTTTCGTGCAGCTTGGATGCTACTAAATCAACCATTTTAAAATTTTCCTTAAAAAACTGAGGGCGATACACTTTTAAATTTCCTTCATAGCATTGCTGGTCAAAATCAATGGCTCTTATTTTATATTTAACATGATCAAAATCGTGTGTGGGTACAATCACATAATTATATGAGCGCATATCCCCCAGCAAAAGCATCATGCAACGTTCATTAAACTTTACAAATTCTTTTGCGATTTGGGTTTTTCCATACCCATCAAGATTATCGAGTTCATTTTCGATAAACACATCACCGGGAATTCCGGCAATATGTTCTTCAATCAAGGTATCTCCGTGTACTACAAAATTGATTCTGTTTGGCGACAATGCATGCTCGAGTTCAAGCCCATAAATACGGGAGGCATCGGCTCTTTTGATATAAAAATAGGTGTAATTGTCATTGAGAATATTTCTTATTTTTATGCGAAAGGGTTTTGAATTTCCAAAAGTACAGTAGTCAATAGCATCAACGCTCAAAAATTCTGTAACATCATCACCCCCATCAGAAAAAAGAATGGTATAAACCTGTTTTAGATTGTGAACCAATTCCTCTCGCTCAGAGTCAGAAAAATAGACACTCACCCACAAGGTGTCTTCATCATTCTTGTCGTATACAGCAACAGACCCTGTAAAACGGAGTAAATCGTCATAAAACACCGGAATGGTCATATCACGATTGTATCTTTTTAAATATTGAAAAAGAAAATCCTTTACAGGAAAGGAAGGTTTCTTTTTTGACATTAACTTTTCTTCCATTAGATTTTGATTGTGTTCAAAAACAGTATCTTTATTGTTGAACTCGTTTGAAATTAATGTAACAATATAAAAGAAATAAAGTCATATACAAACAATCCTTAAAATTAATCAATTTTGGAAACCATACTTACACTTGAAAATCTAACCAAACATTTTGGCCCTATCAAAGCCGTTCAGGATTTATCATTTACCATCGAAAAAGGCAATGTTTATGGTATTCTGGGCCCTAATGGAAGCGGAAAATCAACCACACTGGGTATGGTGCTCAATGTGGTCAATAAAACCCAAGGTAACTTTCACTGGTTTGATGGAAGTGATTCCACCCACAACGCACTAAAAAAAGTGGGAGCCATCATTGAACGACCCAATTTTTATCCCTTTATGACCGCCTCACAAAACCTGGAGTTGGTTTGTAAAATAAAAGAAGTCCCTAAAGACAAAATTGATGAGAAACTCGAATTGGTGGGTTTGCTGGAGCGAAAGAACAGCAAGTTCAGTACTTTTTCACTCGGAATGAAACAACGTTTGGCGATCGCCTCTGCATTGCTCAATGACCCTGAAATTTTAATTCTCGACGAACCCACAAACGGCTTGGACCCTCAGGGAATTCATCAGATTAGAGAAATCATCAAAAAAATTGCAGCAGATGGCACCACGATACTTCTTGCGTCACACTTGTTGGATGAAGTTGAAAAAGTGTGTACTCATGTGGTTATTTTACGTCAGGGAAACAAATTATATTCAGGCACTGTGGATGGTATGAATGCCAGTCACGGTTTTTTTACGCTTAAAAGCGAAAATCAAGTCGATTTAAAAACAGCGTTGGAAAATCATCCTGATTTTGCTTCGGTGAAAGAAGAAAACGGGTTTTTAATTGCTTACTTAAAAAACCCAATGGCGCCTTCAGAACTCAACAAATATCTTTTTGAAAAAGGCATTGCCTTGTCACATCTTGTGCACCGAAAAGAAAGCCTTGAAGAACAATTTTTACAACTCACAAAATCTTTAAACTAAACCTATGCTACGTCTTCTTTCCATAGAACTACACAAACTGCGTTATAACAAATCGGCTAAGGTGATTTCCATCGTCTATTTTGTGCTGATTACATTTATTGCATTGATAGCTTCCATCGAATTTAATTTTGGGAATATCAACTTTAGAGTGGCAGATCAGGGTATTTTTAATTTTCCATATATCTGGCATTTTAATACGTATATCGCGGCTATTCTAAAAATATTTCTGGCTATTGTGATTGTATCAATGATGGCCAATGAATACAGCCATCGCACACTTAAACAAAATCTTATTGACGGTTTAAGCAAAAAGGAATTTGTACTCTCTAAATTTATTACTGTTGCCGGTTTTGCTTTTATTTCAACATTATTTGTGTTTATTGTTTCTATGATTCTCGGGTTGAGTTTCTCAGATTTTACAGAAATAGGCATCATTTTTAGCAATCTAGAATACCTCCTCGCCTATTTCATCAAGCTATTGGGGTTCTTCTCCTTTTGTTTATTTTTGGGAGTTTTAGTGAAACGTTCTGCTTTTGCATTGGGATTTCTATTGATTTGGACCATTTTTGAGACTATTGTTTATGGTTTATTTAAATGGCGCTTTTTTAAAGGCACTGAAACCGCAGAAAACATCGCTCAATTCTTTCCATTGGAATCGATGTCCAATCTTATCGTGGAGCCCTTTTCACGCATTGGAGCCATAAAATCTGCCGCATCCCAGTTGGGTGAAGGTTTTACAAAAAGTTATGCCGTGCACTGGGAAAATATCCTCATTGTTTTAGCATGGACATTTATTTTTATATACCTTTCATATGTGGTTGTGAAGAAAAGAGATTTGTAGTGGAAAACAACTAAATAAACTTCCCCAGCAACATCACTTTATCTATGTGGTTGCTCCCAAACGAATAAGGTAAAAACCCATAGGAAGGAATGGGCTTGGTAAAAATTAAGTTGGCTACTTTGCCTTTGGCAATACTTCCGTGGGTTTGAGACAACTCCATTGCCGCTGCACCATTGATGGTAGCGGCATTGATGGCTTCTTCTGGAGTCATTTTCATTTTGATACAGGCTGTTGCCACTACAAAATTCATATTTCCGCTGGGTGTCGAACCTGGATTGTAATCAGTTGCCAGAGCTAAGGGTAGTTGCGCATTCATTAGTTCTCTTGCCGGTGTATAGGGAATGCTTAAAAAGTAAGAACAGGAAGGCAAAGCCACAGGTATCGTAGCTCCCTTTTTTAGCATTTCTATATCTTCGGGGAGAATCACTTCAAGGTGGTCCACACTCAAAGCACCATTTTCAACAGCGGCTCTTATTCCGCCAATGGCGGTAAACTGGTTCACATGAATCTTTGATTTGAGACCAAACTCCTTTCCTGCCTGCATGAGTTTGATGGTTTCATCAACAGTAAAATACCCTGTTTCGCAAAAAACATCAATATAATCTGCGAGTTCTTCGGCTGCGATTTGTGGCAACATCTCCTGGATGAGCAAGTCAATATATTTGTCGCTTTTTTTAGCAAAATTAGACGGAATGGCATGTGCTCCCAAAAAAGTTGCTTTGATCGCTATGGGGTAGTTTTGTTTTAAACGCTTGATGACGCGTAGCATTTTCAGCTCGGCTTCAGTAGTGAGCCCATAGCCACTTTTAATTTCAATAGCTCCTGTTCCCAACAACATAACCTCTTCAAGTCGCTTGGCACTTTGTTCATACAAATCATCTTCGCTTGTTTCTTGTAGCTTTTTTGCAGAATTCAAAATACCGCCACCTCTTTTTGCAATTTCCTCATAACTCAATCCGTTGATTCTGTCAACAAATTCCTGTTCGCGGTTACCGGCATACACAATATGAGTATGAGAATCACACCAGGAAGGCAAAACTAAGGCTCCGGAAGCATTTGTTATTTTATCAAAATGAGATGCCGGCACATCTTTCATACTTCCATAATCTGAAATTAGGCCATCCTCAATAACTAAAAAAGCATCTTTAATGGTTGGAAGAAGTTTCATTTCATCACCAATCAAAATAGGCTTTGAAGTAATACCAATTAATTCTTTGATGTTTGTGATGAGGTGCGTCATGGTTTAAATTAGAAGGTTGGAAATACAAAGTTAGAAATATGAGCCTAAGTAACAAGTTTTGTTTTATTTCTTTGAACTTTGTAATAGTCAATTCATAAAATTCAAAGATTATATTTTTGTTAATGCCCACAAAAAAGGAGGAGTTTTAGTAACTTGCTACTCTTTAAAAAACCAACAATGAGCAACATTTCTAAACCTGGCATCAACACCATATGTACACACACCGGCGAACTAGAGGATACTCAATTCAAAGGCGCTGTTTCACCACTTTATATGTCCACTTCGTACGCTTTTACAGATGTGGATGTGAAAAGATATCCACGTTACTTTAACACCCCAAACCAGCAGGCTCTGTCACTAAAAATAGCTGCACTGGAGCATACAGAAGCCGCTTTAATTTTTGGCAGTGGTATGGCGGCTGTAAGTACTTCCCTTCTCGCCTTTTTAAAACAAGGGGACCACGTTTTGCTTCAAAAAACACTTTATGGTGGGACGTTTAATTTGGTTACTGAAGAGTTTGAAAAATTTGGAATTGAGTTTTCGTTTACAAACGATTTGTCTGAAGCAGCTTTCGCCGAAAAAATACAACCCAATACAAAAGTAATCTACATTGAAACCCCATCAAATCCCTTGATGACCATCACAGATATAGAAATGGTCGCTAAGCTTTCTAAAAAGCACGATATAGTGACGATGATTGATAATACATTTGCTTCACCGGTCAATCAAAACCCCATTGATTTTGGAATTGATATCGTGATTCACAGCGCCACAAAATATATGGGCGGACACAGCGATATTCTTGCCGGGGCAGTGGCGGCTTCAGAAGAACACATCGAACGCATTTTTCATATGGGTAAAAACCTGGGGGGCAATCTGAGTGATTATACTGTTTGGCTTTTGGAACGTAGTATTAAAACGATGGGTATCAGGGTCAAAGCTCAAAACCGAAATGCCAAACGCCTGGCTAAATTTCTGGATAGCCATCCCGATATTTCGAAAGTCTATTACCCTGGCCTGAAATCACATCCGGATTTTGAGATAGCAAAAAAACAAATGCGCGGATATGGAGGTATGCTTTCTTTTGAACTTGAGGATACACTTGATGCGAAAAAGTTTATGAATGCACTTCAACTCATAAAACCCTCAATGAGTTTGGCAGGTGTTGAATCCACAATACTATTACCCAGTGAAACGTCACACGCATTATTAAGTGAAGAAGAGCGCATTGCACAAGGCATCTCAGAAAACTTATTGCGTTTTTCAGTTGGAATTGAAGAGAAAAAAGATTTAATTGCAGATATTGAACAGGCGTTGAAGGCTTGTAAATGAGACATAAGATTTAAGACGTAAGACTTAAGACAAAAAAGGGTTTTATATCATCAGTAAGTTTTGTTTTAGTCTTATGTCTTACGTCTTGCAGTCCTAAGTCAAACTAAATTAACGAGATACCCGCCTTCGCGGGCAATGGATATGAAACTAGATATACTCGCCATAGGCGCACATCCTGATGATGTGGAATTGGGTTGCGGGGCAACACTTGCTAAAGAAATTGCAGTTGGTAAAAAAGTCGGTATACTTGACCTAACACGTGGTGAACTGGGCACTAGAGGTTCTGCTGAAATTAGGGATAAGGAAGCTGCTAAAGCCGCAGAAATTCTGGGCGTTACCTTTCGGAAAAATCTGGAGTTTTCTGATGGCTTTTTTGTAAACAACACATCATCTCAACTCGAAGTAATCAAAATTCTCAGAAAATTCAGACCTGAAATCGTGTTTTGTAATGCTATTGATGACCGGCACATCGATCACCCAAAAGGGAGCCAACTTGTTAGTGATGCCTGCTTTTTAAGTGGTTTAAGAAAGATTGAAACTATTTTTGAGGGAAATAAACAAAATGCCTGGCGACCCAAAGCTGTTTATCATTACATTCAATGGAAAAACCTCAGTCCTGATTTTGTCATCGATGTTACCGGGTTTATAGAAAAGAAAATGGAAGCAGTGATGGCTTATGAAAGTCAGTTTTTTGATCCAAAAACAAATGAGCCAGATACACCGATAAGCAGCAAGAACTTTTTGGAAAGCATCACATACAGGGCAAGAGATTTGGGACGATTAGCAGGTGTGGAATATGCTGAAGGATTTACTGTAGAGCGTGCAATTACTGTCAATTCAGTTTTTGACATAAAATAATCATTGTTTTGTTTTGAAAATGAAACGATTTTCAATTAAATTTGCATCCGCTTTAAGGACAACTTTTTATTGAAGATTCCTAAAGCTAAAATGGTGGTTGTAGCTCAGTTGGTTAGAGCGCTAGATTGTGGTTCTAGAGGTCGCCGGTTCGAGACCGGTCTTCCACCCAGAATATAAGTCTCTGTATTTACAGGGACTTTTTTTGTGTTTGTAATTTCCTATTATCATTTTTGTATATTTAGACTTCAGGAAAAACCAACCTTATGAACTCTGCTTTCCGTTTAATTTTTCTTTTCAGTTTTTTAATTTCAAATGCGCAAGAGATTGAACTCTACCAACAATATAATGGAAGGTTTGATTATATCGCTATTGGAAATACTATGAATACTACAGAAAATGGAACCGGTGCCCCTTGTACCATTTTAACAAGCTCTTCAGCTATTCTTGATCTTCAACCATCTCAAAACGTTGTTGCTGCTTATTTATATTGGGCAGGCTCCGGCGATGGAGACTTTGAAGTCGCACTTAATGGGACTCTCATTACTGCAGAACGAACTTTTGCAGACCAGATAGATGAAGACAGAGTCTTTTTTGCGGCATTCACTGACATAACAAACATTATACAAAATACAGGAAATACAGAATATACACTATCAGAACTGGATTTGACTGATGTTATAGCACCCTACTGCCCAACAGGAACCAATTTTGCCGGCTGGTCTATTGTAGTGATCTATGAAGACCCGGGTTTACCACTCAATCAACTTAATGTGTATGACGGTCTTGAAAGTGTTTCAGCATTTAATAATTTACTTAGCTTTCAATTGGACAATCTTAATGTAATAGACAACCAAGGAGCCAAAATCGGGTTTCTTGCCTGGGAAGGTGATTCATCAATTGCTGTGGATGAAACCTTGCAGGTGAATGGAAATATTATAAGTAATCCACCTCTCAATCCTGCAAACAACGCCTTTAACAGTACAAACAGTTTTACCAACAGTGATGAGTTATGGAATATGGATATTGATTTTTATGATATTCAAAACAATATTCAGATTGGAGACACACAGGCGACAATTACACTTACCTCAGGTCAGGATTTTGTAATGATTAACAACATTATCACAGTACTAAATAGTCAATTACCTGATGCAACTATTGAAATTGATAACCTCATAGCCGGAGAAGAATGCGGCAATCGAGAGGTCTTTTTGGAATTTACCGTTTATAACATCAACAGTACAGATATACTCCCTGCAAATACCCCCATTGCCTTTTATGCAAATAACACGCTTCTGGAAACAACGGCAACTATTAACGAGATTCCCATCGATGGCTCAGAATCACAAGAAATCACTTTAACTATTCCACAATCTGTCCCTGAAGAATTTATTTTGAAAGTTGTTGTTGATGACCTTGGAAATGGCAGTGGAGTGGTTACAGAAATTGATGAAACAAATAATGAAGATAGTACAAATATCATCCTACTTATTTTTCCGGAAATAACCGGACTCATTGATTTGGAACAATGCGATGCTGTGGGGATTGAAACTTTTGATTTAACTCAGTCCACAGAACAAATAGATCCTACAAACACCATTACCTTTCATCTCACTGAAGAGGATGCCGAAAACAATGAAAACCCCTTTGAAAATCCTGAAAATTATGTCAATATTGAAAATCCGCAAACCATTTATGTGAGAGTTGATAATGGTTCTTGCTTTTTAGTAGATAGTTTTTTTATTGAAGTTATTAGTTGTCCGCTCCCTGATGCAACAATTGCTTTGAATAACGATTTAAATGCTTGCAGACAAAGGGATTTGATTGTAAATTACACAGTCGCAAATACTTTGGGAACCTTGCCCTTACCGGCCCAAACACCCATTGCCTTTTATATTGATGAAGAGCTTTACGCTACAGATGCAACACCCATTCAGATTCCAGCGGGAGGTCAAATTCAAATGACAACAACAATCTTGCTTTCAGATAATGTTCCTGATGTTTTTGAACTCAAACTTAGTGTTGATGATACGGGTGATGGTACAGGGATTGTTGAAGAACTGGACGAAACAAACAACATCTATATCACAACAGTAAACTTTGAGACTATTCCAGATTTACCGCCACTTCCTGATATGGAATTGTGTAATGAAGGGTTTGGTTTTGCTGTTTTTGATTTAACACTTCAATATGAATTCATAAATGCAGGGAGTAATGACGAAGTTAACTTTTACACTTCCTTTGAGGATGCCATGGATAATATCAACCCCATTTATTTCCCTTCAGACTATCAAAGTATGGGAAATCCACAGGTTATTTATGTGCGTCTTGATACTGAAGTTTGCTTTACCATCTCTTCGTTTGAAATAGCCACAACAGATTGCCCACCCTGGATTCCTGAAGGGTTTTCTCCAAACAACGATGGTATTAATGACTTCTTTGAAATATCAGGCCTGCTGAATATTTTTACAGAGCACGAGCTTCTCATTTATTCCAGAAATGGAAATCTAATTTTTAGAGGTACTAACGTGACCGGGTTTTGGGATGGTGCTGCCAATGAAGGCTTGCTTTATGACGGCCCGGTTCCTTCCGGACTTTATTATTATGTTTTAAACCTCAACCACCCTGATTTTAAACCACTTATAGGTTGGGTTTATTTAAACAAATAAAATAGACAGTTGTCATTTTAATTACCAACTTTAATTCCTAAATTCAAGCATTTAAAAGCCAAAATTAATTTAAAAAGTACTCCCTTGATAATGAATAACTTAATTATTTACGATAAAAAAACGCTTGAAAAATATATCAACAAAAGAGACCGGGAAGTTAAGTTTGGTGAGTCTGTATTGACCATACAAGAACTTGACGAACTAAAAACCACTCCGGCAAAATATGTTTTATTAGGCATTCCTGAGGATATTGGTGTACTGGCAAATTCAGGTGTTGCAGGAACAAAAAACGCCTGGAATGCCTGTCTAAAAGGGCTTTTAAATATGCAAGCCAATCACTTTACAACTCCTGAAAATTTAATTATTCTAGGCGAAATTGATTGTGCCACTCAATTACAAGCAGCTGTTACACTTGACAAAGAAGATGCTCACTATTTTGAAGAACTGGGAACCATTGTTTCACAAATTGACACAAAAGTAGCAACGGTTGTTGAGCACATCGTCAAAGCAGGAAAAGTTCCTGTAATCATTGGTGGTGGTCATAACAATAGTTATGGAAACATCAAAGGCACTTCTTTTGCTCTGCAAAAACCTATTAGTGTCATTAATTTTGATGCCCATGCCGATTTTAGACCTCTGGAACATCGCCACAGCGGAAACGGTTTTTCATATGCCTATGAAGAAGGGTTCCTCAACCATTACTTTGTATTTGGGCTTCAAAAAAATTACAATTCGCAAGCCGTTTTTGACAAGCTTCACGAACATAAAGAAACGATTTCATACAATTTGTTTGAACATATCGCAACCCAACGCACCAAAGCTTTTGGGCAAGCAATGAAAGAAGCAGAGTCCTTTACACTTGCAGGTGAAAAATTTGGATTGGAAATGGATTTAGACAGTATTCAAAATATACCAAGCAGTGCAAAAACTCCAAGTGGTTTTTTAGTTAATGATGCCCGTCGTTTTATAAGCTATTTTGCGAAAAATAATAATGTTGCTTATTTACATCTTTGTGAGGCATCCCCAATTCCCGGCACAGACGATGAAAAACAAGTGGGCAAATTATTAGCTTATTTTATCATTGATTTTATAAGTTAGTTAACACTCCTTTTTTCTAACTTATTGTATTTTAACGCTTCAAACCAATACTAGATACCCATGAAAATGAAGAACCTTTTTTTAGCTTTTTTAATAATTTCAGCTTTTGGCTGTAAAAACTCTAAAGAAAAAACACCGGAAACTGAAGATACTACTACAGTTTCGCAATTAGCACCTTCTATAGACATTCAACCCATTTCCCATGCGACTATGGTTCTGGATTGGGAAGGCACAATCTTGTATTTTGACCCGGTGGGTGGAAAAGAAGCTTTCGCCGGAAAAAAAGAAGCAAACATCATATTTGTAACAGATATTCACGGTGACCACCTGAATTTAGAAACCCTGGAAGCAGTTTCAAAAGAAAATTCACAAATCATCGCTCCCAAGGCAGTGATAGATCAATTACCAGAAAATCTTAAAGAACGAGTGACTCAACTCGACAATGACCAAACCATTACAAAAGAGGGATTTACTATCACAGGGATTCCAATGTATAATCTTAGGGAAGAGGCCTTACAATTTCACGAAAAAGGGCGTGGCAACGGTTACCTCATTGAAAAAGACGGTTACAAAGTTTATATTTCGGGCGACACCGAAGACATCCCTGAAATGCGAGACCTCCAGGACATCGATCTTGCATTTGTATGCATGAACTTACCATTTACTATGACCGTGGAAAGTGCCGCATCTGCCGTGGCCGATTAAACCCACCACAGTAATCCCTTACCATTACCGAGGTAGAGAAGGCTTTGCAGATGTGGATACCTTTGAACGAATTGTCAATGAAAATGCACCCGAAGTCAATGTAAAACGCATCGATTTTTATCCTAATAAATAAATCCTTTCCTTACCCTCTTATTAGCTCAACAGTATTCTAATCATAAAAAAACCTGCAACTCTTTAGTTGCAGGTTTTTACTCACTACCTATTTCAAAAACATTATAAAACTTTAAATCCCTTTAGTTTTGCAATTTCTTGGATGGAAGAAACAATCGCATTCCCCAAATCATCCTGAGTTCCTTCTTTAGCTTGTTCTTTTTCAATATAAGCTTGCCGTTTTACAGCGAGTTCGGCGATTTCTTTTTGTATTTGCTCGCGTTCTTTTGATTTCGCTTTTACAAAAGCCTCTATTTGAGCTTGTGATTTGCCCTTTAATTCTTCCGGTAACTCTTCATCTTTTAATTTAGAAAGAGCTTTGGGGTCTGTATTCACTCTATCTACAAGATCCCAACTTTCATTGCGATATACCGCTCCTGCTTTTGCCACGGTGCGTTCTGCATAGTTGGCTGTCGATATCCCTTCTGCAGCAGCATCCTGTTGCATTTGTGATTCTTTTTTAGCTCTTCCGGCGCTGCCATAACCAATGTATGTGGTATTCAATCGCTGGTTGCAAATTGTGATTTGATCATCATAAGGTGTTATAATATAACGCACTCTTGCATCAGAATTAATATGAAAATACTTCCCGTTACCTTTGTCTGCACCGTCTTTCCAGTGAGTGCGAATGCCCTCCTGGTTGTTTCCACAAAAAATGGTGTTGATAAAAATTCCCTTTTTAACAGCATCGGCGATGGCTTCTTTGTAATTCACACTCCCTTGATCAAAAGGTTCATTACCGGCAATATAGATGAGCTTCATAGCATTTTTGTCTGCATTCCAGTCGAGTTTGTTGGTGGCATCCTTGATAACGGCACCACAGTATTCCAGTCCGCCATTGGTGCGTAGTGCAAACAAATGTTCAGAAATTAAATCCAAATCGTTTGTGAGCCCCACAACTTGTCGTATATAATCAGACTCACTCGACAAGCCTGAATTACCATATTCATACAACGAGATTTCAATTTTAGGGGCTTTACCGTTGTAACGCAACGTGGTCATAGTATTTACAATGGTCCACAAGCGGGCTTTCGCTTGATTGATCAAACCGTCCATACTGTTTGAGGTATCCAGTAAAAGAGCTACCTGAATGCTTCCGCCAGAATTGAGCTCATTAGAGATTGAAGTTGAAAATTCATTTGATACTTCCGCTTGCGCGAAAAAAATTCCGAAAAGGAAAACGAAGGTGCTTAAAATTAATTTTTTCATGATAGATGTTTTTAAAGATTTTGAGTAAAAGTAGCTTCAAGAATGCCCCGAAATCCAAAGACATGGTGAAACGGGTATTTGACTTGGTGAATCCTGTTTATTAAAACGTTTTTATTTCTTTACTTTACATTATTATTTCAAATCAGCATGAAACAGCTTTTTTACTTTTTCTTTTTATTGGTTTTTACCCCATCCATACTATTTGGGCAAGACTCGTTAAAGGGTATCAAGAGCCCTTCATCTTTAAATAAAAAAGCACAAAAAGTAGAAAAGTCATTAACTGAAAACAATCCGGAAGCCTTGGCAAAAAGCTATGAAGAATTGGCTGATGGTCTCATAGAAACAGGTGACTTTGTCCGTGCAGAATTCTATATTAACAATGCACTGGAACTTTATAAGAAACAAACCAATTCAGAAAAAGTCGTGCAACTCACGCGTCGCCTTGCACAAGTTCAGGAGAGCCAACAGAAATATAAAGAGGCCATTACAAATTTTCGCTCGGCAGGCAATCAGGCACAAGGAGCATCTGCTTCACAAATGAATTTCAACGATGCCAACAGGGTTACGCAGCGTGCCAATCCCGGTGCACAAATGGATTATATTGATGCAAATATTGAACTTGCGGAGGCCGATGCAGAAAGTGATGAACAAATCCAGCTTTACCGTCAAAAAGCAGAGACCAATTTATTGAAAGACGACAAGGAAGAGGCTATCGAAAGTTACGGAAAAGCCATCGAGCTGGCCGCTGAAAAACCCGCAGAAGCTGCAAGACTCAAACGTCAAGTCGCCATCATCTATGCCGACGACAACAAACTGGATGAGGCCATCGCCATTACAGAAAACGCTCTGGAACAAGCCATCAGCGGAGGCGAAATTGACGAAATACTCTCTCAAAAACTACAATTGGCAGACCTCTACTTCAAAAATAACCAAGAAGAAAATGCCATATCGCTACTTGAAGAAACCTATACCCAAGCGGTACAATTTGGAAAAACATATGTTGCCAAAGAAACCACCATCAATCACGCTGCTATTTTTGAATCCAAAGGCAACACACAACAGTCACTGAAACTTCACGACCGTTTTCTGGAAGACTTTGAAACTTTGATTATGAGAGACAGTTCGCTGGTTGACACAAAACTCTTTACCTCCACCGAAGAAAAAATACTGCAATTGGAAAAAGAACGGCAGTTAAAAGATGCCCTTCTGGAAAAATCAAACACCTTTAATCTGGTGCTTGTCTTCTCAGTATTAGCGATGCTGGTGTTACTCGCCTGGATTGCTCGCTCGCTTTATTCAATTCAAAAGAAAAACAAACGCATTGCACTGCAATCGTTAAGACGTGAGATGAATCCGCATTTTATTTTTAACAGCCTTAACAGTGTGAATCAGTTTATTGCGCAAAACAACGAACTCGAAGCCAACAAATACCTCACCTCCTATTCCAACCTGATGCGCAGTATGATGGAAACCTCTAATGAAGATTTTATTACACTCAACGATGAGCTTGAACAACTCAAGAAATACCTCGATCTGGAACATTTGCGTTTTCAAGACAAATTTGAATATGAAATTAGTGTGGATGAAACTTTGGATCCAGATGCTGTAAAAATACCCGGTATGCTCATTCAGCCCCAGCTGGAAAATGCCATTTGGCACGGTTTGCGTTACAAAGAAGAAAAAGGATTTCTCAAACTTCATTTTTTACAAGAAGGCAATCACATTAAGGTTATTATAGAAGATAACGGGATTGGGTTGGAAAAAAGCAAGGCTATAAAAACCGGAAATCAAAAACTTCACATTTCCCGTGGACTCAACAATGTGAGGGAACGAATAGAATTACTGAATGACTTGTATAAACAAAACATTCAATTTAAAATCGAAAACCTAAAGGAATCAAGTGGTACCCGCGTTACCCTCACTTTCAATTAATTTCTAAAACCGTGGCCATAAAAAGTGTAATTGTAGAAGATGAACAAGCTGCCCGAGAGGCACTTAAAACCTACCTGGCAAAATACTGCCCACAAGTGGAGGTTTTGGGTGAAGCGCAAAACAGCAAAGAAGCGATCAAACTTCTGCATGAATTGAAACCACAATTAGTATTTCTTGATGTAGAGATGCCTTTTGGTAATGCGTTTGACGTTTTGGAAGGCTGTAAAGACCTGCACTTTGAAACTATTTTTGTCACTGCTTTTTCTGAATATTCGCTGCGAGCCCTGAACCAAAGTGCTGCTTACTACCTACTCAAACCGGTGAGTATTGAAGAATTGATTATTGCCGTTAACAAAGTGCAGGAAGAAATAAACAAGAACCTACTTTTTAACCGCAATCAGATCATCGTTCAAAATATCAAGGAGCCTCTACCGGAAAAACAACAAGTCATCCTTCCCACCTTGGAAGGCTTTGAAGTGGTAAAAATGGAAGACATCATTCGCTTACGCGGAAACGGGAACTTTACTGACATTCATCTAAAAGACGGCAGTAAAAAAATGGTGTGTCGTTTTTTAAAGCATTTTGAGGAAATGCTTCCTAGTCCTTTTTTAAGGGTACACCGCTCACACCTTATCAATATGAATTGTGTGACCTCTTATATTAAAAGTAATGGCGGCTCAGTAATTCTAAGCGACGGTGCTGAGGTAGAAATTTCTGAGAGTTATAAAAGCCGGTTTATAGAGTATATGGGGGGATGATTTGTCTTAAATTTAAAAAATTAGAGGCTTTAATTTATTTCATACTTTTTTTGGTATTTATTTTTGAATAAAACTCATTTTAATAACCAAAATTTTCTATTTTTAGATTTACTTAAATTAATTACCCTATGCTTTACTACCGTTCCATTTTCGTTTGCTTTATAATATTGGTTTCCTGCAATAACAATCAGCCAGAAGTAATTTCCACGCCTCCTTCAGTTAAAGTTGTCTCACTAAAACAACAAGAAGTTGTTTTAGAAAAAGACTTTGTGGGTCAGGTTTATGGGTTTAATGACATCCCTATTAGAACTCGAGTTGAGGGTTTTATTGAAAAAATAGCATTTCAGGAAGGAAGTTTTATCAAAAAAGGAGATTTGCTTTATGTTGTAGATCCAGATCCTCTTGTTGAAGCATTAAATGCCGCAAAAAGTGATCTAGCTAGAAGTCAAGTGAACAATCAAAGAGCCATAAGTGATTTGAATCGTATTGAACCTCTTTCTAAAATAAATGCGATAAGCAAAAAAGATTTAGACGCCGCAATAGCTGAAAAAAAAGGCTCAGACGCAATGGTTGTGGCATCACAAGCAAATCTTAATCTGGCTCAAATACGATTGGGTTACGCCAGCATTAAATCGCCGGTAGATGGTATTATTGGAAAATCAATGGCTAGAACTGGGGAGTTTGTGGGTCGAGCTCCCAATCCGGTTATTCTCAATACAGTTTCTACAGTAGATTCCTTAAGGGTTGAATTTTTTATAACAGAAAGTGATTATTTAGCTTGGGCAAATCATTCAAAGTCAACAACAAGTAAGGAAAATCAAAATACTCAATTGCAACTCATTTTGTCTGATAATAGCTTATTCCCGCATAAAGGAAAAGTAAATTTCATCAATAGAGAAGTCAATAATGTTACCGGAACCATTTTAATTCAGTCAATATTTCCAAATCCAGATAGACTTGTGCGACCCGGGCAATTTGCTCGTGTGCGTGCTGCTGTAAAAACCATTCCAGACGCTTTATTAGTGCCCCAACGTTGTGTTAATGAAGTACAGGGCAATTATTTTGTGATGCGAATAAAAGAAAATGGAGAAGTCGAACAGGTAGACGTTCAAATAGAACAAGCTTATAGAGACTATTTTATTATTAATGAAGGGCTTTCACCAAATGATCAAATTGTATTTGAGGGTCTTCAGCGTGCCAAGTCAGGAAGCAAAGTAACGGCTGAGGTCATAGAGTTTGAATCGCAATTTAAAAGCGAATAGTTATGGAGAAAAATCAAAAAGATGTATTCTTTGTAAGACGCCCTATAGTTGCCATTGTAATCGCTCTTTTTATGGTCATTATTGGTGGAGTTTCTATTTTAGGATTGGCTGTAGAGCAATATCCCGATATCACACCACCGGTGGTTAGAGTAAGTACATTTTTTACAGGTGCAAGCTCAACTACGGTAGAAAATTCTGTGGCGACACCTCTTGAACAACAAATCAACGGTGTAGAAAATATGCTCTATATGAAATCTACCAATGCAAATGATGGTAGTATGAGTCTTCAAATTACTTTCGATTTGGGTACAGACCCAGATATGAATACCGTTTTTACGCAAACACGAGTAGCAACTGCAACACCAAAACTTCCCGAAGCTGTAAAACGCATTGGGGTTACTACACAAAAATCAATGTCAAGTATCTTGATGATTTTGTCTGTTACTTCTCCTAATGGAACTTACGACAAAAATTTTCTAGGTAACTATGCTATTATTAATGTACAAGACCAATTGGCACGTATAAAAGGTGTTGGTCGCGTGCAAGTTTTAGGATCCAGTGATTATTCTATGCGCATCTGGGTAAAACCCGATAGATTGGCAAAACTTGGAATTTCAATTCCTGAAATCATGAACGCCATTCGTGAACAAAATGTCGTTGCTCCAGGGGGACAATTTGGTGCAGAGCCTGCCCCACCGGGAACAGAATTCACATACTCTGTGAGGTTGCCTGAACAGCTTGTTGATGAAGAAGAATTTGAAAATATTGTTATTCGAACGCTTCCAGACGGCAGTCAGCTTAGAATGAAAGATATTGCAGAAATTAAATTAGGAACAGAAAATTACCGTTCTTTATCAAGGTCCAATGGAAAAGATGCCGCAGCAATAGCCATCTACCAATCCCCTGGAACCAATGCTGTTGCGCTAGCAGAAGACATTATAACTGCTATGGACGAAATGGCAGTTGGGTTTCCGCAGGACTTAGCTTATGAAGTTTCGCTAGATGCCACAGAGCCCATTATGGCTGGTATAGATGAAATTATCGAAACATTAATCATTGCACTGATACTGGTTATTTTGGTGGTTTTCTTGTTCATTCAAGATTGGCGTGCTACGCTCATTCCCACCCTCGCAATTCCTGTATCGCTTATTGCAGCCTTTATGTTTTTTCCACTGCTGGGCTTCACTATAAACTCGCTATCACTTTTAGGACTGGTACTCGCTATTGGTATTGTAGTTGATGATGCCATTGTGGTCGTGGAGGCCGTTCAAGTAAACATTGAAAAAGGCATGAAACCAAAGGCAGCAACATCTGCAGCGATGAGAGAAGTTACAGGCCCCATCATTGCTACAACTCTTGTGATGATAGCAGTTTTTGTTCCCGTAGCAGCAATGGCGGGTATTACAGGAAAGTTATACCAACAATTTGCTATTACCATTGCGGTTTCTGTCATATTCTCCTCCATCAACGCATTGAGTTTAAGCCCAGCATTGTGCGCGCTTTTTATGAAAAAGCCTACCGAGTCTAATGGACCACTTGGGCGGTTTTTTAAAAATTTCAATACCCGGTTTGATCGAGGAACAAAAACTTATGGCAAAGCCACTTCAGGGATGGCAGGAAAACTTAAACGTGGTGTAGTATATTTAATAATTACCGTTATTGCGGCGGGAATTTTTGGTAAACTAGTACCAAGCGGGTTCCTTCCAGAAGAAGACCAAGGATACTATTTTGTGAATGTTCAACTTCCCAATGCTGCTTCTTTGCAACGCACTGATGCTGTTGTTAAACATATTGAAAATCTTTTAATGGAAGACGAAGATATTGAGTATGTGACAGCAGTTACAGGCTTTAGTATGTTATCTGGCGCTATGATTCCCAATAATGCGTTTTTATTTATAAAACTTGTAAATTGGGATGAACGAGAGCGCACTGCCAATGAGATTATAGCCGCCACCAATGGTGTTTTATCTAAAGAAATTATTGAGGCGCAAGCAATGGCTTTTGGACCACCGGCAATTCCCGGATTGGGTAATGGCTCAGGTTTTAGTTTAATGATTCAAGATAAAAGTGGAAAATCACCTGCTTATTTAGCAGAAAATACTTATAAATTTATTGCAGAGGCTCAGAAACGCCCTGAAATTGCATCGGCATTTACCACTTTTCAGGCAGATGTACCACAGCGCAGAATAGTGCTTAACAAAGATAAAATACTAAAATCTAATGTAGCACTCAACGATGTGTACAATACTTTTGCAGCTTTTTTAGGCGGTGCCTATGTAAATGACTTTACAAAATATGGCCGCCTCTATAAAGCATTTGTTCAAGCTGAACCGGAGTATCGTCAAAATGAAAAAGGTTTGGAATTGTTTTATGTACAGAATAAAGATGGTGTGTCTGTGCCCCTCTCCTCATTTGTTGATGTGGTCAACGATTCAGGACCAGATTATATCGTGAGATTCAATTTGCAAAGAGCCGCAGAGGTGACTGGAACACCCGCTTCAGGCTATAGCTCTGCAGAAGCCCTCAATGCACTGGAAGAAGTAGCCGCTGAGGTGCTTCCATCAGATATGACATTTAGTTGGAATGCTATGAGTTATCAGGAAAAAAAGGCGTCAGGACAGTTATCTGTTGTATTTGCTTTTTCACTTTTCTTTGTTTTTTTAATTTTAGCTGCCCAATATGAAAGCTGGAGCATGCCCTTAGCCATTCTATTGGGAACACCCTTTGCGTTAATGGGTGCCTTTGGGTTTTTATACATCGCACGTCTTTTTAGCGAAAGTTACCTTACAAATATCTTTGCACAAGTCTCGTTGGTGATGCTCATTGCAATGGCTGCTAAAAATGCTATTTTGATTGTAGAATTTGCTAAAATAAAATTTGATGAGGGACTAAGTTTGTTTGATGCAGCTACTGCAGCGGCCACTTTACGCTTTAGACCTATATTGATGACCACCTTTGCATTTATATTAGGAATTCTGCCACTTCTTCTAGCTAGCGGCGCTGGTGCCGAAGCGAGAAAAGTAATGGGTGTAGCCCTGATGGGTGGAATGGGTGTTGCTACATTTATTGGTGTTTTGATGTATCCAATGCTATTTGTTTTGATTGGTAAATTGGCAGGTTACGAAAAAAACAGAACCGTAAAACCTAAAACAATTAATGATGAAATTTAAAAGTATAATCATATGCTTCATGGTTGTGTTTCTTGCTGGATGCAAAGCAGGAAAAAATTATAAAGGCACCGAAATCAAAGTCCCCAATCATTTTTATTATGAAAATGAATCACTTCCTGAAACTAATAATATCAACACAAATGACCTAAGTAAAGACGCGATTTCTGACTTAAACTTTTTTAGTTTTTTTCAAGATACAGTCTTAGACAGTCTCATTCAAAAGTCACTTATTTATAATCAAGATTTGAATATAGCCGCAGAAACGGTCTTGCAAGCTCAAGATGGGCTCCTAGTTCAACGCGCTGCCATGCTACCAGCTATTGGAGCAGACGCAGGTGCTTCTCGTGGAAATTTTCAGGGTGTGTTATTACCACAAACTCAAAATAATTTTTATGCAACAGCTTTTGCTAGCTGGGAATTAGATTTTTGGGGGAAATACAGACGTTTGAATGAGGCGGCAAAAGCTAGAATTGTGCAAAGTGAAGAAGGCTACCGTGCCACAAAATTGAGTTTAGTTACCGCTGTAGCTACCAATTATTTTCTGTTGTTAGATTACAACAACCGCTTGGAAATTTCTGAGCGAAATCTAGCGCTACGTGATAGTGTATTGAATATCATTGAGCAACGTTTTGATAAAGGAATTGTTGCTGAAATTGATGTCAATCAAGCTCAAATTAAGCGTGCTGTTGCTGCTGAAGCCATTCCTCTATGGAAACGCCTTATTGCAAAAACAGAACACCGCCTTAGTTTACTCACAGGTTCTAATCCGGGTAGAATTGTAACTCAAACGAAACTCCTGGATATTGAAAAAAACATTAAAATTCCCTTAGGGTTGCCAAGTGAATTGCTTTTGAGAAGACCTGATGTTGTTGCGGCTGAACAAAACCTAATTGCTCAAAATGCATTAACAGGTGCTTCCAAAGCCAATTTATTACCAAACATTAGCTTGACAGGCCTGCTGGGTGTGGCCTCCAGTGAATTATCAACCCTTGCTGATGGGCCACTGGCTTGGAATGTGGGTGGTTCTTTTTTAACACCTTTGTTTAATTCTGGTCGTTTGCGAAGACAGGTCAATATAGAGGAAAGTAAAACACAACAAGCGCTTTTAAATTATGAGCGCACGGTTTTAGAAGCTTTTCGGTCTGTAGAAGATGCTTTGATTGAAATTTCAACTTTAAAGGAACAACTCATAGCAAGGCAAGATCGTTTGGCAGCCTCTTTAAATGCCCAATATTTATCTGGGGAGCGTTATGATAAAGGTGTTACTAGTTATTTAGAGTATTTAGAGTCTCAACGTCAAGCATTTGAATCTGAACTTAATTTTACTGAAACGCTAAGAGAACTTTTGAATGCTTACGTGAACTTGTATCGAGTTTTAGGTGGCGGCTGGAATTAATCTTTAACAGCTAGTTTTTCTGTTTTTTTTAATAGAAGAAATGAAAGCCAATTGTTTGTTTGACAATAATAATTTTTCAGGAATATCTGTATTGAACCTTGATTTAATTGATTGATTCTATTGAGTTTGATTCTTAAGTTCATTTTCTGCTTTTGGTTTCTCATTGGTATTTAAGCAGCCAATAACGAGAAGAGGAATTAAGCTAAGTGTGATTGGCAATTTGTGTGTCAGTTTCATAATTTTGCTTTTTTCAATTGTTCAATTTCAATAATACCGTAAATTCTATGTATTAATTTTTTTAAACTGTTGATTACTTCAATTCTTTGTTGCGCAACTATTCATATTCATCCTGACGTCGTTTGCGCTCAAACCCAATTCACATTATATAAAATCAACCCGCCAAACACAAAAGCAAAAGGCGCGATGAATCTAAAATAAATTGGTTTAATAATATCAGCACTTCTCGTAGAAAATTTATGGTGTAATTTTCTTGGAACAAGATAAAGTATCAATGCAGTAATAAACATAAACCAACCTAAAATTTTAAATAGCTCCGGGAATTTACAAAAATCTGAATATAATATAAGAGCTACACCCACAAGCATTCGTAAAGTGATTTCGGTATAGTTTATAAAATTGGTGCTTGCAAATTTCCTTAATATAGTTCTTGCTCGTTTTGGATTAAATAGCATTATCAAACCGGCGACTATGATAAAAAGTCCAAAAAAAATTACAATCCATTTTGCGATTTCTATTTTCATAAGTTGGGTGTAAATGTTATAATTTGCAATGCAAGCAGGTTAGGTTCAACTTTCGAACATCGGTTTGTGTGTAAGAGAAGTTGCGGTTTTAAAAGCATTTCACTTTATAAAATGAACTGATCTTTGAACTATAACCTAAAAAGTAGTTAGCTGTTGTGTTTATTATTCAATAGAACAAGCTTTTATTTCGTTTATTTTCAAACAATTTTCCTTAATGGTTATTTCAACAGACTGATAAGGGAATTCTTGTCTTACGGCAATAAAGGTATCCGTTTCAATGGGTATCATTGTATAAGTAGG
>JANSXN010000081.1 GCA_024742935.1 Flavobacteriaceae bacterium | reverse complement strand
TGTTTCGGCTTTTTTGAAACGTTTCTCGATAGATTCATTGATTCTTTTAGGAAGAATTTTTGTAAGACCGGCATTTGCAATGATGGAAACCCTCACCAGTTGCTGAGATAATAAATTGGCTTGAAAACGTTCCTTGCCTTCATCTTGTCTTGACAAATCGACTGAAGTTTTTAAAACACGTTGTGCTTTTTCAGAAAACCATAAGGTAAGCACCATGATTAATCCTGATAATAAAAGCAGATAAATGGGTGTACTCACTTTATTTGCCAGAACGGTCATCTCATATTGATCGGGAGCAATTCCTGAAGCACTCCAAGCTTCCCAGCCTTGAAAAGCAGCAATAGGAACACCAACAAAGTTTACCAGATCATTTCCCGCAAAGGCCATAGCCAGTGCAAAGGTTCCTAAAACAATGATTAACTTATAAACATTTAATTTGATTAAAACATTTAATAAAAAGGAAACGAAAGACCAGATGATAAAATTATAAAGTAAAAACAACCACATATTACTGTCTGCCCATATAGTGAGTTGTTCAGGTAATACAGCGGTTCCTTTTAAACCTTTGATAATAATAAAATAAAAAATAGCAGTAATTCCAACGCCACCGAAAATAGCCGGGACTATCATTGGTTTTTTCTCAAAGTTAAAACTCACCAGATATCGGGTTATATATTGAACAACAGCCCCTACAACAAAAGCAATTCCCACAGACATGAGAATACCCACTATGATTTCAAGTGCTTTAGCGCTGTTTATATAATTCCCCAATGTTGAAAAACTATCATCGGTATTGTAAATTTTAAGTAAGGAGACGGCAACAGCGGCACCCAATAAGTTGAATATGATGGAAACAGTAGTTGATGTGGGCATACCCAGGGAATTAAAAAACCCGAGAAGCAATATATCGCCAATCATCACGGCCATACAGATGATCATAATTTCATTAAAGTAAAACTCACTGGGAATAAAAATACCACTTCGGGCAATTTCCATCATTCCACTTGATGAAACCGCACCAAAGAAAATCCCCAAACTCGCAACTATCATAATTAGTTTAAAGGAAACAGCCTTGGAACCTATAGCAGAATTTAAAAAATTTACGGCGTCATTTGCAACACCCACAACCAAATCTGCAACTGCTAATACCGCAAGGGCAATTAGCATTATTAAGTACATATCGTTCATTTATAATGAGCTAAATTTAGACCACAAAATTCTAATTATTTTTGCTTTCCAATGTTACCAAAATGTTATCTGTTTTGATGGTTTTTATTAATATTAGTTCACGTTTTTCTTTGCTCATAAAGGAGAAACTTTATTTCCAATGTTAAATCTTTAGTCCGTAAAATAATTCAAATGCTTGTAAAACAGGCAAATACAATTCTAATGTTAAATTAACGTTACCAAAACATTTCATAATTGTAAATATTTGATTATATTTGTTTATGAATCTTTAAATCCATGTTGTTATGAAAAAATTAATTTTAATGATAGTTGTGTTAGTTTTAGGCACTCAGGTATATGCTCAAGAGACACAGAAAAGAGAACTTGTCAAAAATGGAGATCTTATTGAAGCTACCATTTTTCATGACAATGGACTTATAAGTCAAGAAGGCCAATACAATCTAGACGGAACCTTACAAGGAACCTGGATTAGTTATGATGTCAACGGAAACAAAACAGCCGTTGCAAAATACAACAATGGAGAAAAAGTGGGCACTTGGCTTTTTTATGAAGGTGACGTGCTTAAAGAAGTAAAATACTCAAATAGCAAAGTTGCTCAAGTCACTACCTGGAAAGAAGGTGAGACACAAATTGTGAGCAATTTTGAATAAACATAGTGTTCCCTTAAATGATAAAAGGCTTCCAATATTTGGAAGCCTTTTTTGTTTGTTTAATTTTTCTAAAATGTCAAACTATATCCTAAAGAAAAAGATCTCCCCGGTGCTCTAAGTTCAAAAGGTTTGTCTGTGGCTCCAAAAGATTCATATAACTTTTCTCTTTCAGAATTTAGGAGGTTATCAACTTTTAAGCTAATTGCTGCATTTCTTTCTTTTCCAAAAGATTTAGAAAAGTTAAACCCTAAACTGTTAAAGGGTTGAACAAAAACATCCGGGTTTTTACCAAAACCAACTACATCAAGAGTTTTACCTTGAACATTGTAAAAAACTCCGGTTTCAATACCAAGGTCTTCATTGTTATATAACAAACTGGCATTAATTAAAAAAGGTGATTGGCCTTGTAATTGCCGGGTATCACTAATGGTCTCACCTTCTCTAGCAAAAGTAAGTCGGGATTCATATTCCTCACCCTCGCCCTTGTTCATTTCAATTCGAGACTCAATGACTGACAAATTTAAGTTGATACTTAAACTTTTCAGACCTTCACTTATAAACCCAAAGTTTTTTCTCGCTTCCAATTCAATACCAATTACTTCTGCAGAGGGTGCGTTTCTTGGAGTAAAGTTATTTGGGGCAATGTTTGAAAATGCGACAATTTCTATAGGGTCTTTAAAGTATTTGTAAAAACTACTTAATGCAAACATTTGTGCCTCATCACCAAATATTTCAAACCTTAAATCTACATTGTCAATATAAGAAGGGTTCAAATCTATATTTCCCAAAAAGGTAATACCTGTCAATAAGTCAATAATTTGAACAAGTGATTTTTCCTTAAAACTAGGTCTGGCAGTAGTTTTGGAATAAGAAACTCTAAGGTTTGTGTTTGGCATTATTTCATAAATCAAATTTGCTGACGGGAATAAATCTAATTCATTTAATAACTCTTCATTGTCAAAAACTACAGTTTGTCCATCTTTTCTTCCTTCACCTGTAAAAAAGCTCGTGAAATATTCTGCTCTTAAACCTATAATTGTTCTTAATTTTTCTCCAATTCTGAATTCGTTTGAAACATAGGCTGCAGCAGTATTTTGATTGGCATCAAAAGTATTTGCCGGTTGAAAATTACCTCTAATAAAATAGCCTGAATTGCTATCGAGAGTCCATACGTTTTCCGGGCTTAATATAGCGTCTGGATCTCCACCTAAATCTCTGGGATTTACAGCTCTTAGCCCTATGTCAAAACTGTTTATTGAAAAATCTCTTTGTTTGTAACTATATAAGGTTCCAAACTTAAAAGAGGCTGGTTTTTCAGATAATGTGTATTTTTTAGTGAAATCTATTTTTCCCACAGCATTTACCTCTTGAAGGTCTCTCCATATTCTATTTGGGAAACCCGCATCAGAACTTATTGTAGTACCTTGCTCCTCAACAATAAAAGTGGTTAACCTTACATCTTTATCTTCACTTTTTGTTAAAGTAGGTGAAATTTTCCAATCAGTTAAAAATGATCCATTTTTACTGCTGTGTTTCCCTCCAAAAAGTAAATTGGAGACAGAACGTTGAGTATATTCTAAATTGTCTTTAACTGTTTCAATTGCATTTGATATTTCTGTATTTTGATCAAATAAGGCAGCCCTGCTCTCTCCATTTTGAAGATGTAAAATATTTAAAGTATATTTTGAACGTTCTGTTTTATATGACAGGCCAGTAAGTATTGACAAAAGCACATTGTTTTGACCCAAATCTCCAAACTGTCTTCTATCAAATCGCAATTCAAATTCATCATTTGACTCCGGTTTTTGATAAACACCATTTTCAAAGCCTTCATAAAAAGTGGTGTTGTTTTTATAATCAAGTGATGCGATAAAACCTAGTTTGTTTCCTTTGACTTCAAATTGATTCCCATAGTTGAATCCTAAACTGAAATCCATCAAACTGTTTTCTCTTTGTGCGGCCATTGTTGGGTTAAAACTTCTGGTAATATCTTCAAGAGCACTGTTTTGTTCTGCTGGGTTTGGGATATTTGTTTGTGGAGAAATGGGTAGTTTACGAGTACCATCATCAAATCCTAAAAAATCTGTTTTTCCTCCCTGATAAGAAAGGTAGTTTTCATTAAAGTGCATATCAGGATTAAAACCTGTAGAAAAAGAAAATCCCATTTGCTTTTTAGAAGGAAAGTCTTTTGTGACAATATCTACAACCCCTCCGGTAAAATCAGCAGGTAATTCTGCTGACGCTGATTTATATACAATTATATTTTCAAGAATATTTGTCGGAAAAATATCCATTTGAATAGTGTTTTTGTCTGGATCAAGTCCGGGAATATCCATTCCGTTTAATATAGATTTTGTGTATCGATCACCCAAACCTCTTACGTAAACAAATTTTCCTTCTTGAACAGATACGCCCGGAACACTTTTTACAGCAGAAGCAATAGTACTTGCGCCACTTCTACTCATACTTTGAGAAGAAAGCCCATCCATTAATGTGGCAGCATTTTTTTGTAAGTTTAAAACAGATTCTTCAGTGTTTCTTCTTACAGTTGTAGAAATAACAACTTCATCCAGAAGACCTGCTGAAGCATTTAAGGTTATGTTGATTTCAATGACACCACCACTTTGAATCAAAACATCTTGTACTTCTTTGGTTTCATATCCCACAAAAGAATAAACAACTGTATATGTACCTTCTTCTAGTTCTAGTGAGTAATCACCTTCAAAATCTGAAGTGGTTCCTGTTGTAGTGTTTTTTATACTTACAGTCGCAAATGGAAGTACATCATTGTATTCTCCATCATAAACAGTTCCAGATAATTTTCCGGTTTGAGAGAATATAAAAAAGGGTAATGTTAATGTAAAGAGTAACGACATTAATTTTTTGCCAGACATAATTCAAGGGGTAATTTACTTGTTAGTTTACAATTTGTTATATATTCTATAATTAAAAAAAGTCCACCCCCCGAAGGAGATGGACAAAATTTTAAATTTTCTTAAATTAAAATGCACCTTTTTGAGCAGCTAATGTCCAAGAGAATACATTAAGGTTAGCTCCAACTGTAGCAGCACCTGGGTTTGGAATAGCTGTTGCATTGTTTGTGAAATTACCTTCAGAACCAACAGGAGCGTCTAAAAGTAAATCACCCACATTGTTTACACCCGCAGGTAAAACAATTTGCCAGTTTGAAAAGGATAGAGTTCCATCTGCAAAATTGCTTTGGGATTCGTCTCCGTTAAATCTTATTACAGAACCTTGACCAAATCCATAAGCCAAAACATTATTCATTGCTCCACGTGCTCCGTCTCTTAAATCTGCATAGAAACCATTTGTAGGGTCACCTATCAATGTAAGATTGTTTATGGTGTAGGAAGCATACGTCGCTTCAGAACCTTCAGGGCCATCTATTTCAAGTGCTCTGTCAGAGTTGGCACTCTGAATAACTACAGCATTTGTTATAGTTCCTGAGTAAGATTGGTCGATATCCAAACCATCATCTTGTTGTGCCCATGCCAATACATTTGAAGAATTAACTGTGCCGCCAAACCATTCAAAGGCATCATCCTGATTTGCTACAACTTCTACGTGATCTATGATAGTTCCTGAACCAACACCACCTAAAGTAAGTCCGTTAATTTCATTGTCTTGACCAATGGTAATTCCACCGTGACGAATTGATACATATCTGATAACACCAGAATTGTCATTAGGAATATTTCCTCCATACTGTCCAAAAGGCTCATTTGCTGGAATACCTTCTATTTGCGCTGTTTGAACATCACCACTTACTGAAATAGGGGCTCTTCCTAAAACAATTACTCCTCCCCATAATCCAATATCGTCTATGGTAAGGTTTGTCCCTGCAGTTTGACCTGGCTGGATGTCATCAAGAATAGAGGTAAAGATGATAGGCGCAGCAGCAGTTCCATCTGCTATTAATCTTCCACCTTGATCAACTATTAGTGCAGAAGCTAAAGTTTCTTGCCCCTGGTCACCTTTTACAATGGTTCCTGGTTCAATTGTAAGAACTACTCCTTCATTCACGACTACTTTACCATCAAGAACATATACATTTTCCGGAGTCCAGGTTTCGTTTTCTGTCAATATACCTGATTTTACGATAATTTCACCTTGGCCACCACCATCATCATCTGTGATGGGTGTGTTATCATCATCGCTACTACAACTTGTTGTGAGTCCAATTACTACTATTGAAAGTACGGACAAAAAGAATTTTTTCATGGGTTTAATTTTTTTATAGATTGTTTAAATTTTGATGGTACAAAGAAACCCCACAACTGTAAAGTTGGTGTTACCTAAAAATTAATAGTTTGTCACATTAAGGTTAGCTTAATGTTAAGTCCGTCGATTTCTCTTAACACGGGAGTTTTTATCTCAAGAAATGGTATCTTGCAATTTCATTCTAATTGAAAGCACAAAATGACAAATTCAAAGCACCAAAAATTAAATTCCAAATTCCAAAAACGTAAACCAAACTTTGATTTTTTGAACCTTAAACTTTGAACCAACAAATGATGCACTGGGAACAACTCTTATCACTCAAAAAACAAGGTGATACTACCAAAAGATTACGTATAGAGCAGGATGAAACCCGCCTTGCCTTTGAAGTCGATTATGACCGGATTATTTTTTCATCTGCCTTTAGAAGTCTGCAAGACAAAACACAGGTGATTCCATTATCAAAAACAGATTTTGTTCATACCCGTTTGACTCACAGTCTGGAAGTTTCGGTAGTGGGTCGATCACTGGGTCGTCAAGTTGGCAAAGCGATTTTGGAAAAACACCCTCACTTAAAGGATACTTTAGGATATACAATCAATGATTTTGGGGCTATTGTTGCTGCGGCTTCATTGGCTCATGATATTGGAAATCCACCGTTTGGTCACAGCGGTGAAAAAGCAATAGGAAACTATTTCCTTAACGGAAACGGGAAACGCTTCAAAAACCTCCTTTCTGATAAACAATACCAAGACCTTATCGACTTTGAAGGAAATGCGAATGGGTTTAAAATTTTAACCCAAAGCAGAGTAGGAGTAGAAGGTGGCTTGCGCCTCACCTATGCGACACTTGGTGCTTTTATGAAATATCCCAAAGAATCACTTCCCAAAAAACCCACAAACGACATCTGTGATAAAAAATTTGGTGTTTTCCAATCTGATGCTTTCTTTTTCAATGAAGTCGCTCAGGAACTGGGATTGCTCAAACGAGGCAATACAGAAGATATACATTATGATAGACATCCACTGGCTTTTCTTGTAGAAGCAGCAGATGATATTTGCTATACCATTATCGATTTTGAAGACGGTATCAACCTGGGTTGGATTGATGAAGAATACGCATTGGAGTATTTAACAAAACTCGTCAAAGACAACCTTAATATTGCAAAATACCACCAATTAAAAAACACCTCAGACAGGATAAGTTATTTAAGGTCGCTTGCTATCAACAGGCTCATCAACGAGGCCGTCACCATTTTTATTACTAATGAAGAACAAATCCTCAAAGGTCAATTCACTCAGTCACTTTTGGACAAAAGCTCTTTTCAAGCTCAAATCAATGATATTATAAAAATAAGCATTCAAAAAATATACAAAAGCCGTGAAGTCATCGATAAAGAAATAGCCGGCTACAAAATTTTATCGACATTACTCGATGCCTACACCCAGGCCGTAGAAAATAGTTTTTATTCAAAAAGTTCCCATTATGACAAGCTTCTTCTTGAAGACCTCGATTTTTTAGTAATGCAAGGAGAACCTACACTTTATGATTTCCTAATGAATACCTGCACACACATCGCCGGTTTGACTGATGGCAATGCTTTGTTGATATTCAATAAGCTTAACGGCAAAAATGTTTAATAAAAATAATAAAAGTTAAAACAAAACAAACATTTGTTAGTTTAATAAGTTTCTACTATATTTAGCATTCAATTTTTTAAAATACTTAATTTTAAAGGCTTAAGGCCACTATTCCTTTTTTAGATGAAAAAAATTATTCTACTCGTTGTGTTTATTTCCTTCGGATTTTTAAATGCGCAAGATTTTTCAGGAGTCATCGATTCCTATTTCAATGAAAACCGGTCAGCACTGGGTCTCACTTCTCAAGATGTGTCAGACATTCATATTTACAGTCAGCATTATTCAAAAAGTACCAAAGTAAACCACGTTTACAATGTGCAGCGTTATCAAGGTATTGAGGTTTTTAATGCCATTGCAAATTTTGCAATTACAAACAATAATGAAATAAAACACCTTACGCAAAGTTTTATTCCACTTCTATCACAGAAGGTAAATACAACAAGCCCCGGTCTCACGGCGGAACAAGCTATTTTTCAGGCAGCCACTCAATTGGGCTTAAACACGCCAAGCGGGCTTGAATTAATTGAAACCCCTGAAGCAAATAAATATGTTTTCAGTAACGGAGCAATTTCACAGGAAAACATCAATGTTAAATTGGTTTTACAACCCAATGAAGAACAAACAACATTGCGTCTCGCTTGGGATTTAGACATTTATATCCTTGATGGAAGTCATTGGTACAGCGTTCGCATTGATGCTCAAACAGGACAATTATTAGATACACACGATTGGGTAACCAGTTGCAATTTTGGAGAAGCTCATTTGACGGAACATAACATGGCTGCATCAAGAATTATTGAAAGAAGTATTCTTGAGGTCAACACCACAAATAGTCTTGTTGATGGAGCTCAATACCGTGTCTTTGCGTTGCCCAATGAAAGTCCCAACCACGGTGATGATGAGTTAATCCTGGAGCCGGCAGATCCTTTAACATCTCCTTTTGGATGGCATGATACCAATGGCGTCGCCGGACCAGAATTTACAATCACTAGAGGGAATAACGTTAGAGCCCGAGCAGATTTAGCCGGAAATAACGGAGGAAACTCAGCAGAGGGAGGTCCCGATTTAAACTTTGATTTTCCTTTTGACCTTAATCAACAACCTGTGGGTTATGTTGATGGTGCAACTACAAATCTATTTTATTGGAATAACATCATTCATGATGTTTTTGCAAGATATGGTTTTGACGAAGCCAGCGGAAATTTTCAAGAAACAAATTACTCAGGTCAAGGACTTGGCAATGACTCTGTTAATGCAGATGCACAGGATGGCAGTGGATTAAATAATGCAAATTTTGGAACTCCACCGGAAGGAAACAGACCCAGAATGCAAATGTTTCTTTGGAGTCCTCAAGGCCCTCCGGGTGAAGTATTAACAATAAACAATGGGTCTTTAGCCGGAGGTTATGGAGGAATTGGAGCAAATTTTGGAGCACCATTACCAACAACACCACTTACAGCAGACCTTGCATTGGCTATCGATGACAATTCAGGAGCTTCAACAGATCCAAACGACGCTTGTGATACTATTACAAACGGAGGAGACTTGGATGGTAAAATCGTTGTGATTAGAAGAGGAGAATGCCAGTTTGGATTTAAAGTGTTAGCAGCAGAAAGCGAAGGAGCTGTAGCGGTAATCATCGTTAACAATGTGCCTGGAGCCCCAATAGCAATGGGACCGGGTGATGTGGGGGGAAGTGTTACCATTCCTTCACTAATGGTAAATCAAGCTGACGGTGAGGCAATTATAACAGCTTTAGATGGGGGAGCATCAATCAATGGAACTATTGTAGATGCCGGGCCATACAATATTGATGGAACTTTAGATAACGGGATTATTGCTCATGAGTATGGACATGGTATTTCAAACAGACTTACCGCAGGCGCTTTCAATACAGGTTGTCTCCAAAATGCAGAACAAATGGGTGAAGGCTGGAGTGATTACTTTGGTTTGATTCTCACAATGAAGGAAGGCGATACACCCGGACAAAGAAGAGGTATTGGAACTTTTGCAATAGGACAACCCATTGACGGAAACGGAATCAGACCTGCACCTTACAGTACAGATTTTTCAATCAATCCTTTTACCTATGCAGCAACAAATAATCAAGGTATTTCTCAACCACACGGTATCGGATTTGTTTGGGCAACTATGCTTTGGGATTTAACTTGGGCATTAATTGATGATTATGGTTTTGATCCGGATATATACGAAGGAACAGGTGGTAATAATATAGCCCTTCAACTTGTTGTTGACGGATTAAAACTACAGGGATGCAATCCCGGTTTTATAAATGGAAGAGATGCAATACTTCAAGCAGATGAGTTGGCAAACGACGGAGTTAACAGATGTTTGATTTGGAATGTGTTTGCAAATAGAGGACTTGGGTTAAGTGCAAGTCAGGGAAGCTCAAACAATCGCTTTGATCAGGTAGAAGCTTTTGATGTCCCTGAAGAATGTTTATTGAGTACTCAAGGTCAATCACTTAATAACTTTATGATATACCCTAACCCAACAGATGGCGAGATAAACATTGCCTCCAGACAGGATATGGGTACTAGTACCGTTTCAATTTATGACATCAATGGCAGAATTGTATTTACACAAAATGTTGAGATGACAGGCACTGTAAATTTACAAGCTGGAACACTAAAAACAGGTATTTATATCATTCAAATTGAAGGTGAAAATTACACCCACAATTCAAAATTGATTATTAGATAATTTTAGTATTAATTTAATTGTTTATTTGAAGAAGACTGTCAGAAATGGCAGTCTTTTTTTATTAAAGATTGCTTAGAAATAATGCAATTTTTTTTGGGGAAAGCCCACTCAATTCCTGAAGTTCTTCAATTGTGCCGTGATCCGGGAAACTATCCGGTATGCCCAGTAAGTGAATATCATTTTTATACTTATGAGTAGCCGAAAACTCAAGAATGGCACTTCCAAATCCACCTGATTTTACGCCGTCTTCTAATGTTACTATGGTTTGATGTTT
>JANSXN010000003.1 GCA_024742935.1 Flavobacteriaceae bacterium | reverse complement strand
CGTTACTCCCACCAGACTGTTGAAATTTCGTTCACCGGTAATGAGAGTTGACATTCCATACTCCATACCGCCGTCACCTCCTTGAATCACTGAGTATTGTTTGTATGGGTAATCGCCAAGGTGCTTGTTGAAGTACTCAAACAACGCAACGGTTTTGGGCTGCAAGTTTTTCCAGTTTTCCAGTATCTCAGGGTTGTTTTTGTATAAAAAATGAAGAGAAATTCCATTAGGTCCTTCAATGCGATCGTGAAGGTATTCATTGTCTGCGGCCCAGGTAAAATCGTGCACATCTGGTGCGATAAAATGCCAAGTGAGTTTTCGGCCTTTTCTGTGTTTTACTTCTTTTGTGGGGTCGTCCTGATAGCCGTGGCCAATCTCATTAGGGTTTTGTAAATAACCCGTTCCGCCCAGGGTGTATTGATTGTCAATAGTAATTTTCACATCAAAATTTCCCCAAACACCATGGAATTCGCGTCCAATATAGGGGTCAGCATGCCAACCTTCAAAGTCATATTCTGCTAGTTTTGGATACCATTGTGACATGGATAACGCGACACCTTCTGAGCTGTTTCTTCCGCTGCGGCGTATTTGTTCCGGCACCTGCGCATCAAAATCCATATTGAACATTGCTTTTTCCCCCGGAAGAATGGGGGTGTTTAAATCCACTTCGAGTATGGTTCCCACGGTTTTGTTTTGCACCGGCGCCCCGTTTTGGCGTAAGCTGTTGACTTTTATATAGCCTATTTCATCGGGCTGAAGTTTTGAAATGCGGTCGCCCACACGTCTGTCTGGGTCTTCAATAGTGAGAGAGCGCACGTCCATCTCACTGCCGGGCTGAAAGGCGTTGAAATGCAAGTGGTAAAAAACACGATATAGTGTGTCTGGCGAATTGTTTGTATAGACCAACTCTTGTTTGCCTTTGTATTGATAGTTGTCCACATCCACATCGATCTCCATTTTGTAATCAACGTGTTGTTGCCAGTAATGGGGACGGTCAACTTGAGAAAGGTGGTTGTGGTAGGGTTGGGAGAAACCAGTTGAAACAAAAGCGGAGATAAAAATTAATTTTAATAGGGTTTTCATTATTGTTGAGTTTGTTGAATTGTAAGCATTTCAGCCATAATAAACGCATTAAACATATTTACCATTTTCCCAGATTTTGAAATTTCAGAAAATGGTTTTTTATTATCTGGCTCGCCTCCTAAAATTACTGTTTGGCCTGAAGACAAACCACTATCCATAATGATTTGTTTTACTTGTGCGGCAGTTAATTGTGGGTAATAGGAGCGCAACATAGCCGCAACACCTGCAACAGCCGGGGCAGCCATTGAGGTGCCCATCTGGAACTCATATTCGTTGTTTGGGGTTGATGACCAAATTTCAACTCCCGGCGCAAACACATCTACTTGATTCTTTCCATAATTTGAAAATGTAGCTACCATTTCTGAGCCATATTTTGGAGCCAACGCCCCAACGGTTAAAAAGGCATCAGAAATCTCATCAAAGTTGGTGGTTTGATCGTTGGGATAGACTTGAATTGTATCGTCATCTAAATCAAAGCCGTCATTTCCGGCAGCATTCACTATGAGTACATCGTTTTTAGCCGCATACTTGATGGCGTCATAAACCCACTCTGGATTTGGAGAATAAAATTTTCCAAAACTGGTATTGATCACTCTGGCTCCATTATCAACCGCATAGCGAATGGCTAATGCGATATCTTTGTCATATTCATCACCATCGGGCACAGCTCTTAATGCCATGATTTGAACGTTTTGAGCCCCTCCGTTCATTCCAATTCCATTGTTGCGTTGTGCCGCAATAATTCCGGCCACGTGGGTACCGTGTTTGGCATCTTCCTTTTTTGGATCAGGACCACTCACTTGGTTATTACCGTGAGGAGCATCAGTAATATCATACGGGTCATCACCCAGCGCAGATCTAAAATCTTCAGCTACATTAAAATGGTAATCCAATCTACTTGAAAAATAGTTAACACCCTCATTGATTTCTTTCAGAATATTAGGAATATTGTCATCAAATTCAAACATTTGATCCAGCATAAATACTTCCCTGCCAAATGAAGGGTCTTCTTGTAATGTTTTTAAATCCTCTCGAGTGTAGTCTGCTTTACCAAATTTTTGAGTGACTTTTTCGTGAGCGGGCCCAATGACCTCTATCATTGATTCATATTGCACCTTGGTATTTAATGCTTCTTGTTTTTCTTTTAAATATTCGGCTTTCGCTTTTTTAAATAATGCGAATTCTGCTCTGTCTGCAGTGCTGATAGCACTTTCAGGCTTGTCTTCATACTTTGGTGCAAGTCTAAGCATGATTCTCACATATTCCATTTGCTCACCCACTATGTCGCCCAGAAAGTTCCAGCCATGAATGTCATCAATGTAACCATTCTCATCGTCGTCAATTCCGTTGCCTGGAATTTCATTTGAGTTGGTCCAAATTACATTTTTCAGGTCTTCGTGTTCAATGTCGATTCCGCTATCAATCACACCTACAATGACAGTTTGTCCTTTTCTTTTTTTGATGATTTCATCATAGGTTCTTTGAATGCTCATACCGGGTACAGTATCTTTAACAAGGTCTAAATGCCACCAGTTTTTAAGCTCTTCTTTTGACAACTCTTGTACCTTGAGGGGCACGCTATCAATGTTTTCAATGGGGGTAGAAACAAGGGCAACAGAGCCTCCACAAGCAGCTAAAGTGAGAGCCAAAATAGCAAAGGCAATTGATTTAATGATTTGCATAATTAGGAATTAAAAAGTTCGTTAAACGTAAATTTTTCTTTAAGACGCACCCCTTTTTCAGTGTGTTGAACGGTAATGATTTCTTGGTGAGCATCGTGCTCAAGAAACAGATAAAAGTTTTCATCTGCTGCGCGATTTAAAAAGTGCGCCTTTTCGTCAAGTGTTAATAGTGGTCTTGTGTCATAACCCATTACAAATGGAAGTGGAATATGCCCAACAGTGGGCAATAAATCTGCCATAAAGCAGAGTGTTTTATTCTGGTATTCAATCATAGGAACCATTTGTTTTTCTGTATGACCATCCGCAAAAAAGAGGCCGAAGTTTAACTCACAAGTTGATTGAAAAGGGCTGCCTTCTCTTTTAATAAAATGGAGTTGCCCGCTTTCCTGCATGGGAAGCAGGTTTTCTTTTAAGAATGAAGCCTTTTCACGCGCATTGGGATTGGTGGCCCATTGCCAGTGGTTTTCATTGGTCCAGAATTTGGCGTTTTTGAACGCCGGTTCATAGCCGGTTCGGTCTTTGTTCCATTGTATGCTACCGCCACAATGGTCAAAATGAAGGTGGGTGAGAAATACATCTGTGATATCATCTCGGTGAAAACCGGCATTTTTAAGGGAGTCATCCAGATTGTGTTCACCCCAGGGATAATAGTAGCCAAAAAACTTTTCGCTTTGTTTGTTTCCCATTCCGTTATCGATGAGAATAAGGTTTTTGCCGTCTTCAATCAACAAACAACGCGCTGCAATGTCAATCATATTGTTGCTGTCTGCCGGATTGGTTCTATTCCAAAGAGACTTTGGAACTACGCCAAACATGGCACCTCCGTCAAGTTTAAAATTTCCGGCTTCAATGGGGTACATTTTCATATAGAAAGTTTAAAAGTCTGCAAATTAAGAAAAGCCAATCATTTCTTTGAACCTATTATTAGGATTTGTGTGATTTTTAACAATCTAAGCGACACACGAAAGGGGTTTAATAAAACGTTCTTTATATTTGAAGTAATAAACCACTCATTTATGAAAAAATTAATGGCCATTGCAGGGATTTCATTTTTTATTTTCACCTCTTGTAAAGATGATGACACAGCAGACTGCAGGACGTGTAGCTCTGAAATAACAACTTCTTTTGAACTATGCAAAGAAAGCAACGGGAACGCCTCTGTGAACGGCCAGGATACAGGAGTTGGATATTCAATCTACCTAGATGGACTGGTCAGTGAAGGGGTTGGTTGTAATTGAGAATGATTCTAAAATAGAGTTTGTTTTTGATTTTATTAATAATATTTTCATCTTGCCATAAACAAAAACAACTCAAAATCATGAAAAAACTTATTTTATCTATCGCAGCAGTCGCTGTTTTTGCATTTACGTCTTGTTCAAGTGACGATGATGGCGGTAAGAGCTGTGAACAGCTAGCAACTGAAATTTCTACAACTGGTCAAGCCTTTGTAGAAGACCAAACTCAGGCTAATTGTAACGCCTACAGAGTTGCATTAGAGGCTTATATTGATAAGAATTGTGAAGAAGCAGCCTCCTTTGAGGGTCTTTTAGATTTATTAGACTGTAATTCATTATAATAGTTTAAAAGGGAGTTGCTAAAAGCTTCCTTTTTTTAATCATTCAACTTCAAAACGGCCATAAATGCCTGCTGCGGGATTTCTACATTCCCCACTTGACGCATACGTTTCTTCCCTTTTTTCTGTTTTTCAAGTAATTTTCGCTTACGCGAAATATCCCCTCCATAACACTTTGCGGTAACGTCTTTTCTGAGTGCTTTGATAGTTTCCCTCGCAATAATTTTAGAGCCAATAGCCGCCTGTATGGGTATATCAAACTGTTGCCTTGGGATTAATTCCCGAAGTTTTTCACACATTTTTTTGCCAATATTATGAGCATTATCAACGTGAATTAAAGAGGACAAAGCGTCTACCGGTTGTGCATTTAAAAGAATATCAACACGCACCAGTTTTGAGGCGCGCATCCCAATGGGTGAATAATCAAAGGATGCATAGCCTTTTGAAACGGTTTTTAAACGGTCATAAAAGTCAAATACAATTTCGGCAAGAGGCATATCAAAAGTGAGCTCGACCCGTTCCGGGGTTAAATAAGTTTGATTGGTAATCATTCCTCTCTTTTCGATACATAGAGACATTACATTGCCAACAAAATCAGCTTTGGTAATGATGGTTGCTTTTATATAAGGTTCTTCAACCCGATCCAGACTGGAAGGGTCTGGCAGGTCTGAAGGGTTGTTTACTATAATAATGTCATTGGGATGTTTTGTAGAAAAGGCATGGTAAGACACGTTGGGAACAGTGGTGATTACCGTCATGTCAAATTCGCGCTCCAATCGTTCCTGGATAATCTCAAGGTGCAACATTCCTAAGAATCCGCAACGAAAACCAAAGCCTAAAGCCGCAGAGCTCTCAGGAATAAAAACCAATGAGGCATCATTGAGTTGCAGTTTTTCCATGGAAGAGCGCAGCTCTTCATAATCTTCAGTATCAACCGGATAAATCCCCGCAAAAACCATGGGCTTAACATCTTCAAATCCAGAAACCGGATTTTTTGATGGATTGAGAGCATCTGTAATGGTGTCACCCACTTTGACTTCGCGAGCATCTTTGATACCGGTAATGAGATAGCCCACATCGCCGGCTTTGATTTCTTGTTTGGGTTGTTGCTTGAGTTTTAATGTGCCCACTTCATCTGCATTGTAAGTGTTTCCTGTAGCGACAAATTTAATTTTTTGTCCTTTTTTAATGCTTCCGTTAATTACTCTAAAAATAGTTTCCACGCCACGAAATGGGTTGTAAACAGAATCAAAAATCAATGCTTGCAGGGGCTCGTCTTCATTGCCTTTTGGAGCGGGAATACGCTCTATGATGGCAGCGAGAATTTCATCTATACCAATACCCGTTTTAGCACTTGCAGGAATCACATCTTCATGAGCGCAGCCCAGAAGCTCGACAATATCATCTGTAACTTCTTCAGGGTTTGCACTTGGTAAATCCACCTTGTTTAAAACAGGGATTATTTCAAGGTCATTTTCAAGCGCCAGATACAAATTTGAAATGGTTTGTGCTTGTATGCTTTGAGCGGCATCCACAATAAGAAGTGCTCCCTCACAAGCAGCTATAGACCTGGAAACTTCATAAGAAAAGTCAACGTGTCCGGGGGTATCAATCAGATTGAGGATGTATTTTTCACCCTTGTAAGTATACTCCATTTGAATGGCATGACTTTTTATGGTGATACCACGCTCACGTTCCAGGTCCATATTGTCAAGTAGCTGTTCTTGCTTTTCGCGCGAAGTAACAGAACCGGTAGCATCTAAAAGCCTGTCTGCCAGGGTGCTCTTGCCGTGATCAATATGTGCAATAATGCAAAAATTTCTAATGTTTTTCATATAGGTCTGCCTCTCAATCTTTTGAATTTGCAAATATAATTGATTTAGCTATCATCCATTACAAAAAACACACATAAACGGCGTAATAACACTTAAACAAAAAAAAATGCAATTAATCGTAGATAATTGACTTTTTTTTAACAAATTTGTAGGATATAAAAGTTGCCGCTTTCGTTTCCCCAAAACAATAAGCCTTGAATATTCATCCCCATAAATAGATAAGATGGCAAGGGTTTTTATATTTTTATTTTTTTTGGCAACATCGCTTCAGGCGCAACAATATAGTGTTTCAGGTGGGATTGTAGATGTTGATGAAAACTCGCTTTCTTTTGTCACCGTTTTACTTTTAAAGGCAAGTGACTCCACATTTGTTGCGGGAACAGCAACCGGTCCTCTGGGACGCTTTCAAATTCATAACACGCCGCAGGGAGCTTATATTCTTAAGGCTAGTATTATTGGTTTTAATGATTTTTTCAAGCCCTTAGAAGTTACCTCTGATATGGATTTAGGCATCTTAACGCTTCTTGAAACTTCAGAGGGATTAGCGCCAGTCACTATTGATACTCAAAAACCCACCATTCAAAGAGAGATTGACCGCCTTGTTTTTAATGTTGAAAATACCTCACTTTCAAATGGTAGCTCGATGGATATCTTAAAGCGAACGCCTAGTGTTATAATTCAACAAAACAGTATCACTGTTCAAAATCAACCCGCTACTATCTATATAAATGACCGGAAGGTTAATATTTCACAAGCAGAAGTTCAAAGTCTTTTGGAAGGGTTTGACGGCTCAAACGTTAAGAGTGTTGAGGTGATAACCAAACCGGGAGCACAATATGACGCAGATAGTGGTATCATAATTAATATAGTGACCAGCAAAGCCTTAACGCCAGGCTATAAGGGAAGTTTTTCAGCAGACTATGAACAGGCGGTATTCCCTAAATACAGTGCAGGAACCAGCCATTATTTTAAAAATGACAAGATCAATTTATTTGTAAACTACAACTATAGTAAACGTAAAGAACACAAAAACGATTTAGGAGAAATCACCTTTTTTGAACCAGACAACACCATAAATTCTTTTTGGGAAACTGATTTTGTGAGAATTACCCGGTCTGAAACGCATACAATTAATTCTTTTATTGACTATTCACTTAGTGAAAAAACCACTTTAAGTTTATCCTCTCTTGTATCCTTAAACCCAAGAACAACGTATTCAAACAGCGAAATTGCTGAAATATTCAACCCACAAATGCAGTTGGACTCTTTGTTTACCACAGCAAGTGGTTTGGAATTAGAAAAAAACAATATCGCAATTGATTTAGGCCTGAATCATAAGTTTAATGAAAAAGGAACTATGCTAAAATTCAATGCCCATTACACAAACTTTGACAACATAAGATTACAAGATGTAAACACCAATTATTTTTTACCCGATCAAACCTTCTTGAGAAACAATTCCTTTTTGACTGATGCTGCTCAAGACATTAATATTTATGTGGGTCAGCTTGACTTTTCAACACAGCTTTTTAAAATGCCTTTTGATTTGGGAACCAAAGTGTCCTCTATTAATACAGAAAGTGGCATCGACTTTTTTGACAATATCAATGAATCACTACAATTCAACCCCCAGCTTTCAGACCATTTTAAATATGAAGAAAACGTATATGCCGGCTATTTCAGTATTTCAAAAAACTGGGAAAAATGGAGAATCAGAGCTGGGCTCAGGGGAGAATATACCGAAACATCCGGAAACTCAATCACTTTGGGTCAAGAAACTGAAAAAAATTATATGGATTGGTTTCCAAGCGCAAACATCAATTTTATTCCACACCAAAACCATACTTTTGTTTTAGCTTATAATAGGAGTATAGAGCGACCAAATTATAGCCTGCTCAACCCATTTAGTTACTTTATCAACGAAAATAACTTTACCACCGGTGACCCAAACCTGCAACCAGCTATCACAAACCGTTACAGTCTAGAATATGTAGCGGAAAACAAATATACCTTTGAATTTTATTATAGAACAACAAAAGGGGCAGTTGATGTACTTAGTTTTCAAAACAATGAAAACCGCTTTTTAAGAAGCATCTCCACAAATATCGAAGACAAACAGGGCTATGGGCTTGAATTTAAATATTATACTTACATCAAAGATTGGTGGTTTTTCTATCATTACAATTCACTTTTTTATGAAAAAAATTCCTTCGTTGCCATTGAAAGTGACAATGAATTTGTTACAATAAGTTCAAGCGGAATGTTCACACAACTATTAAATAGATTTACAATAAACAAAGACGGAACCTTTACCGGCGACCTAACACTGACGCATCTTACGAGCCTCGCAACCGGCACTTATATAATGGATGATTTTACGCTAGTATCGGCTGGACTAAGAAAATCATTCTGGGACAATAGAGCTTCTCTTTCAGTGACAGTGAATGACATCTTTGACACTTTTAACAGAAAACTACAAACAGATTACCTCAACCAGCGCAATAGCTATTTTGCTATTACAGAGTCGAGGTTTTTACAAGTTGGTTTTACTTATAACTTTGGAAACTTTAGACTGAAGGACAATGCCAAGCAAATAAGGAATGAGGAACGCAATCGAATTGATTAACTTGTTACAATACCCCTTCTTTAACTTACTCAAAAAAACCCTAACTTTGCCATCAAATTTGGTGTATGTCAAAAATTGGAACCATTGATGTGGGAGATTTTCCCTTGCTGCTTGCTCCTATGGAGGACGTAAGCGACCCACCCTTTAGAGCACTTTGCAAAGAGCAAGGAGCCGATGTTGTTTTCACTGAATTCATTTCCAGCGAGGGACTCATTCGCGATGCGGCCAAAAGCGTGATGAAACTAGATATTTACGAAAAAGAACGCCCTGTAGGCATACAGATATTTGGTGCAAACTTGGAATCTATGTTGCAATCTGTTGAAATTGTGGAAGCTTCAGGACCCGATATTATTGATATTAATTTTGGTTGTCCTGTTAAAAAAGTGGTCTCCAAAGGTGCGGGTGCGGGGATTTTAAAAGATATTGATTTAATGGTTTCGCTAACAGAAGCAATGGTCAAACACACCAAGCTTCCTATCACAGTAAAAACTCGCTTAGGCTGGGATGAAAACTCTATTAAAATAGTAGAAGTGGCAGAACGTCTTCAGGATGTGGGCTGTAAAGCAATTTCTATACACGGAAGGACCCGTGCACAAATGTATAAAGGAAATGCAAACTGGGCACCCATTGCTGAGGTTAAAAACAATCCACGAATGCACATCCCCGTTTTTGGTAACGGCGATGTGGACACACCGGAGCGTGCTATGGAAATGCGCGACACCTATGGGCTGGATGGCGCTATGATAGGAAGAGCAAGTATTGGTTACCCGTGGTTTTTTAGAGAGGTGAAGCATTTTTTTGCCACCGGAAATCATTTAGCACCCCCCACAATGGTTGAACGTGTTGATGCTGCCCGAAGGCATCTTCAGATGGCTATTGATTGGAAAGGTGAGAAATTAGGCGTTTTTGAAACCCGAAGACATTATACAAACTACTTTAAAGGAATTCCTAATTTCAAAGAGTACCGAACTAAAATGGTAACAAGCGATGATGCGGCTTCAGTATTTGCTGTTTTTGAAGAGGCCTTAGAACAATTTCACGATTTTCAATTTGCTTAATCAATTAAACCTTCGCGCACCCTGCTTGAAGCAATACGAGAGGCAATGATGCCTAAAAGAAGTATTGTAAAAAATACCAACAAAACATTAAACAATTCCAGTTTTACGGGGTATGGAAGGGTAGCTGTTATCATAACTAAATCAAACTGCAACTGCAAAAGAATGATAATTACACCAAGAATTATACCCGCAAGCCCGCCAAGAACAGTCATTAAAATTCCCTGAAGATAAAATATCTGTCTTATTTCCTTAAGCGTTGCTCCTAAGTTTTTCAAAGTTTTGATGTTGTGCTTCTTGTCTAAAATAATCATGATAATACTTGCAATTACATTAAAAATAGCAATGATTAAAACCAGGGTAAAAATGAGATACACCACAAGATTCTCTGTATTTAACATTTTGTAGAGAGCGTCGTTTTGTTGCATTCTGTTTTTAAATACAATGTTTTGATTTAATACTTCAGAGATTTTTGATTTGACGCTCTCTTCCTTAGCCCCGTTAACCAGCTTGAACTCAATAGAACTTACAACATCTTCCTCATAAGAAAGCAATGATTTAGCAAGATCAATGGGTGTAAACACATATTTTGAGTTGAGTTCTTCATTAACGTGATAGATTCCTGAAACGACGACATGCTCTTTATTAAAAGCTTGAGTGACATCAGTTATTTGACCACTTCCGGGTGTGGGCACATAAATTTCCAACAATTCTGAATAATCATAGACCCCAAGATTTAAATTTCTTGAGATTTGAGCTCCAATTACAGCGGTGTTATCACTCTCAAACCAGCCTCCATGGAAAATAGTACTGTCTATAGCATTTACACGCTGATAGTTTTGATCAACACCTTTGATATGCGAAATGCTGTTTTTTCCTTTAAAAGTTAGAAAAACCCGTTCCTCAACAACTTTTGAAAAAGCCTCAATTTCATTAATTTGCTGAAGCAATTGCTCCTGTTCTTTAGAGAAATTAAGTGTTTTTCCTGTTTCAGGATAAACCTTTAAATCAGAATCAAAAACAGAGCTAAACTGTAAACTAAAATCCTTAAGTCCTGAGAATCCCGAAAGCACTATAAATAATGACATTGCCCCAACAACGACACCAATACCGGCAATAGCGGTAATTATGTTGATAGCGTTATTACTGCTTTTTGAAAACAAATAACGCTTGGCGATGTATAGGGAAAATTTCAATGCTTAAGATTTTTTTCTTTTTTCGATTAAATCAGAATTTGTTAAGGGGTTTTCTTTTCCCTTAACGGCATTATCAATTTTTTCAATATAATCGAGCGAATCATCATTGTAGAAATGCAAACTCGGCATTCTTCTTAGTTGGTTTTTAGTAAGCTGAGCCATTTGATGTTTGATGTTGTTTTTGACCAGATTGATCTCCTCAACTACTTTTTGAGCGTGTTCAGAAGGAAACACACTTACATACACTTTGGCAATCGATAAATCAACGGTGACCTGAACTTTTGATACTGAAACTAAAATTCCGGCGTGACCGGCATCTTTAAGAGCTTTTTGAAGAATAGCCGCCAGGTCATTTTGCAAAACACCGGCTATTTTTTTTTGTCTGTTACTTTCCATGGCACAAAAGTACTATATTTAAAGATTATCTTACTTTTACAAGGTAAAAAGATACTAATATTATGAACACCATTGAACATATTGGCATTGCCGTTAAAAATTTAGAAAAAGCCAATGCTGTTTATGCGGCACTTTTAGGTGAAAAACATTATAAAATTGAAGCTGTAGCGTCTGAAGGGGTTAAAACATCTTTTTTTAAAGTGGGGGAAAGCAAAATCGAATTGTTAGAAGCAACAAACCCTGACAGCCCAATAGCTAAGTTTATTGAAAAAAGAGGTGAGGGAATCCATCACATTGCTTTTTACGTAGATGATATAGTTGCCGAAATCAAACGTTTAAAGAAAGAAGGATTTGTAGTGCTCAATGAAACACCAAAATTGGGAGCCGATAATAAACTTGTAACATTTTTACACCCCAAATCATCACACGGCGTTTTGATTGAGTTGTGTCAAGAGAACACAAATCTTTAAAAAAGTTTGCTACATAAGTAAACTAATTATAAATTTGCGGGCTTAATTGGTTTTATCCTAATATATATTAATTTGGATTATCCACATAAAAAGTTCTAAAACAGAGTATTACAAAGGTCCCATAGCTCAGCTGGTTAGAGCACCTGACTCATAATCAGGGGGTCCATGGTTCGAGCCCATGTGGGACCACATTATTTAGTTCAAAATTTTATTGGCGAGAAGTTTATCCCGATTGTAGCGATGGCGGAATATCGGGAAGCCCATGTGGGACCACTATTTTAATAAACTTTTGGAGATTGGCTTTATTTATCTATATTTGATACTCCTCACAAAATAAAGTTCAATACACACTAACAAATTGATTTTGGGAAAATTGATTGTCGCTTAACACTTGGTAAACAATTATTGTTTATGTTTGTCGTTTAGCTTGTTATTATTTAAAACATTTTTATATTAGCTGAATCATTACAAATATGCGACCCCAAATCGTTAAAAAAATATCACTTCTTTTTATTCACTTTTTTGTGTGTGCCGCGGCATTGGGGCAACATAGACCGCCGCCGCCGCCTAGGACAGGAACACCTCCCCCAGGCCTCCCCATAGATAACCCTATTTTAATATTGATTGTACTTGGGATTGTATTAGGCGCTTACTTTTTATTAAGAAAAAAGTCTGTAAAACTATAAACCCGACAGCTTTTTCAAGTATTTTCCTACAATATCAAACTCCAGATTGACAGCTGCACCCACTTTTATTTTTTTAAAGTTGGTGTTTTCATAAGTATAGGGTATGATAGCTACTGTAAATGAGTCCTTTTTAGAATTTACAACAGTGAGACTAACACCATTCACGGTGATAGACCCTTTTTCAATGGTAATGTTACCCAGCTTAGGATTGTACTGAAACCTGAAATACCAACTCCCGGAAACTTCTTTTATTTCTGTACATATAGCCGTTTGATCTACATGCCCCTGAACAAGGTGGCCATCAAGTCGATCTCCCAGTTTCATCGCTCTTTCAAGATTGACAAAATCACCGGTTTGCGTGTGACCAATAGTTGACTTATCAAGTGTTTCTTTAATTGCGGTCACTTGATAAACACTATCGTTTAAGGCTACAACAGTTAAACAAACCCCGTTGTGTGAAACACTTTGGTCGATTTTTAGCTCTTGGGTAATCTTACTCTTTATTGAAATGTTTAAGTTGCTTCCCTCTTTTTCAAGGTTTATGACCTCACCCATATCTTCAATGATTCCTGTAAACATATTCGGTTTATTTGGTTAAATTTGTACTTTTAAATAACGCTTGTAAAATTAAGCTAAATGCTAAACCTTACCTAAAAACTACTTCAAAAAAGAATGAGCAAGCAAGAAACTATTATAGTAGGAATTTCTGTTGGAGATTTAAATGGCATAGGACCAGAGATAATCTTAAAGACTTTTGAGGACTCAAGAATGCTTGATTTTTGTACGCCCTTAATTTTTGCTTCTGTGAAATCTTTATCTTTTATCAAAAAAGTTCTAGACATTAATACAAACATTCATGGAATTGATCACATCAACCAATTGATACCAGGCAAGGTGAATGTTCTAAATGTTTGGAAAGAAAATGTAGATATAGACTTTGGAGTTGAAAACAATACAATGGGTGATTATGCCATAAAATCACTACAAGCAGCTGTTAAAGCATTAAAATCAAACATCGTTGATGTACTTGTTACAGCTCCCATTAATAAACACAACATACAATCTGAAAAATTTAAATTTCCCGGCCATACAGACTACCTCGCGCAGGAGCTAGAAGGCGAAAGCCTCATGTTTATGGTAACAGATAAACTAAAAGTTGGATTGTTGACAGACCACGTCCCTGTTAAGGACATTTCAAAACACATCACTAAACAACTTATAGAAAAGAAAATCGAAACCATTCATAAAGCATTAAAACAGGACTTTGGAATCACTGTGCCTAAAATAGCTGTTTTAGGCATCAATCCACACACGGGCGACAATGGGGTCATTGGGGATGAAGACGACAAAGTACTCAGACCAACCTTGGAGAAAATCAATCACTCAGGTAAAATAGTATATGGCCCTTATGCTGCAGATAGTTTTTTTGGCTCAGGGAATTATAAAAATTTTGACGCTGTAGTTGCCGCATACCATGACCAGGGCTTAATACCTTTTAAAACCTTGTCTTTTGGATATGGAGTAAACTATACCGCCGGCCTTAGTAAAGTTAGAACATCACCAGATCACGGCACCGCTTATGATATCGCTGGAAAAAATACAGCAGACTTTACCTCCTTCAAAGAAGCTGTTTTTAAGGCCATACAAATTTACAAGAACAGAAATCAATATAAAGAAATTGCCAAAAACCCACTTAAAGCATCATTCAAAAAGTTATCCACAAAAAAGGGTTGATAAAATATCAATGCTTTGAAATAAATTTTTATCTTTGCACCCGCCTTTGACGAAAGACATTGGGCAAAAATTATTGACGTAATGAAGCATATGAAAGAGTTTACAATCCCTTTTGTAGGATTGAAGCAAGGTGAGCATCATTTTGAGTACAAAATAGACAATACGTTCTTTTCACATTTTGAGTATGATGAATTTAATAATGTTGCCGTTTTAGCAAAAGCGTTGCTTATTAAAAAATCAAATTCGCTTGAGTTTCAATTTTCCATTAACGGTATAGTTAATGTTAACTGTGATGTAACAAATGAACCTTATGACCAAATGGTTGAAGGAACACATTACCTTGTAGTAAACTTTGGAGATGAATATAACGATGAAGACGACACACTTCTTGTAGTTCCACAAGGCACTTATGAAGTTAATATTCAGCAATATATTTATGAGCTTATAATCCTGTCTTTGCCGGCAAGAAGAGTACATCCCGGAGTTGAAGATGGCACATTGAATTCAGAAATACTTGACAAACTTAAAGAGCTAACACCTAAAGAAACGGAAGAGCAATCTTCAAAAAATGAAATAGATCCCAGATGGGATGAACTAAAAAAACTATTAACGGATAAATAAATATTGCAATGGCACATCCAAAGAGAAAAATATCAAAGACCAGAAGAGACAAAAGAAGAACGCACTACAAAGCAACTGCACCGCAAATTGGAACCGATCCAACAACCGGAGAGGCACACCTTTACCACAGAGCACACTGGCATGAAGGAAAACTTTATTACAGAGGTCAAATAGTTATTGACGCAGTAGAAGAAGTAGAGGCCTAAAAGCTCCTTTTCAAAAAAATAGTATTAAACTCTCACTCGATGTGAGAGTTTTTTTGTTTTTAACTTTTCTATATCTCAAAAACAACTTAATTTGCGCCAGATTTTGACTTTATTTTCGTATTTTCATCAAATTATACGCGTTTTAGTCAATTTTTAGTGAAATTAACTTAGTAGTATGAACAAAATCACAGCAGCCATTACAGCTGTAGGAGCTTATGTTCCAGATTTTATATTAACCAATAAAATGCTTGAAAGCATGGTTGATACAAATGATGAATGGATAACCTCCAGAACGGGAATTAAAGAAAGAAGAATTTTAAAAGATAAAGGTAAAGGCACCTCTTTTCTGGCAATTCAGGCTGCAAAAGATTTACTTCAAAAGAAAAACCTTGATCCAAAAGAAATTGATATGGTCATTATGGCAACTGCAACTCCAGATATGCCTGTCGCCATTACTTCTGCCTATGTAGCCACTGAAATAGGAGCCGTTAATGCATTCTCCTATGACTTAATAGCTGCTTGCTCAAGCTTTCTTTTTGGAATGTCAACAGCGGCCAGATATATTGAATCTGGTAAGTATAAGAAAGTACTTCTTATAGGTGCAGATAAAATGTCCTCAATTATAGATTATGAAGACCGCACTACTTGTATCATATTTGGTGATGGTGGTGGAGCCGTTTTATTTGAGCCCAATGAAGAAGGTTTCGGTCTTCAAGATGAATTTTTAAGAACAGACGGCATAGGGAGACAGTCTTTAAAAATAGATGCCGGCGGTTCTATTCTTCCTGCTTCAGCAGAAACAGTTGCAAACAAACAGCATTATGTGTTTCAAGATGGCCAGACTGTATTTAAATTTGCCGTTTCCAATATGGCAGATGTGAGTGAAAAAATTATGATACGAAATAATCTGACAAATGAAACTGTAAATTGGCTGGTTCCACATCAGGCAAACAAAAGGATTGTTGATGCTACAGCAAGGAGGATGAAACTTGATGAAAGTAAAGTCATGATGAATATTCACCGTTATGGAAATACTACCTCAGCGACACTTCCATTGTTGTTGAGTGACTACGAAAAACAACTCAAAAAAGGAGATAACCTGGTTTTTGCTTCATTTGGAGGAGGATTTACTTGGGGATCAATATATCTTAAATGGGCATATAACAGTTAAACAAAACCAAAACTAAAATCAATATTATGGATATCAAAGAAATTCAAAACCTTATTAAGTTCGTTGCCAAATCTGGCGCTAGCGAAGTTAAGCTTGAAATGGGAGATATTAAAATCACCATAAAAACAGGCGGAGAAGAATCAAAAGGCGAAACCACTTATATTCAACAAGTCCCCGTACAGCAACAACCTCAACAGGTTGCTCAGCCCCAACAAGCCAATCAGGGAGCGCCTCAAAATGTTGAAGCCGCAGCAAGTGAAGATGACAAATTTGTTACAATTAAATCACCCATCATTGGAACCTTTTACAGAAAACCCTCACCAGATAAACCTTCTTTTGTTGAGGTTGGAAGTACAATCAAAGCAGGAGACCCGCTTTGTGTAATTGAGGCGATGAAACTTTTTAATGAAATTGAAAGTGAAGTTTCGGGTAAAATTGTAAAAGTACTCGTTGACGACTCTTCGCCGGTTGAGTTTGACCAACCTTTATTTTTAATTGACCCGTCATAAAACCAAGCTGTTAATAACAGTTTCTATTTTTACAATACAAAAACTATTTAAGTTTTAAACTTTAACTTAATAAACTATGTTTAAAAAGGTACTTATCGCAAACAGAGGCGAAATTGCTTTACGGGTTATAAGAACCTGTAAGGAAATGGGGATAAAAACAGTCGCGGTATATTCTACAGCAGACGCCGAAAGCCTACACGTAAAGTTTGCAGACGAAGCAGTTTGTATCGGCCCACCACCTAGTAATTTATCTTACCTTAAAATGTCAAATATAATAGCAGCAGCAGAAATCACAAATGCTGATGCCATTCATCCCGGTTACGGATTTTTATCAGAAAACGCTAAATTTTCAGCCATCTGTAAAGATCACGGTATTAAATTCATAGGTGCCTCTCCGGAAATGATAGATAAAATGGGAGATAAAGCATCTGCTAGAGCTACCATGATAGCGGCAGGAGTACCATGTATTCCAGGTTCAGAAGGTCTTTTGAAAGATTATGCAGATGCAGAAAAAACGGCTGATAAAATGGGCTATCCCGTGATGCTAAAAGCAACTGCAGGCGGAGGAGGTAAAGGTATGCGAGCCGTTTGGAAAAAGGAAAACCTGAAGGCAGCCTGGGACTCAGCAAGACAAGAAGCCGGTGCCGCTTTTGGAAATGATGGGATGTATATGGAAAAACTCATTGAAGAACCCAGACATATTGAAATACAAGTGGTGGGAGATTCAACCGGGAAAGCCTGTCACCTTTCAGAAAGAGACTGTTCTGTTCAAAGAAGGCACCAAAAGCTCACTGAAGAAACACCCTCTCCCTTTATGACAACAAAGCTTAGAAAAGCCATGGGAGATGCAGCCGTAAAAGCCGCAGAATATATAAAATATGAAGGCGCCGGAACAGTAGAATTTTTGGTTGACAAACACAGAAACTTCTATTTCATGGAAATGAATACACGAATTCAGGTAGAGCATCCCATCACAGAACAGGTTATCGATTTTGATTTAATCAGAGAGCAAATACTCGTTGCAGCGGGAGTACCCATTTCAGGAAAAAACTATACTCCAAATTTACATTCGATAGAATGTCGCATCAATGCAGAAGATCCTTACAACGATTTTAGACCCTCGCCCGGAAAAATTACTGTACTTCATGCACCGGGAGGTCATGGCGTAAGATTAGACACTCATGTGTATGCAGGATACAGCATTCCGCCAAACTATGACTCGATGATTGCAAAACTCATTACAACTGCGCAAACCCGGGAGGAAGCTATCAATAAAATGAAAAGAGCTCTTGATGAGTTTGTCATTGAAGGAGTTAAAACGACCATTCCGTTTCATAGACAATTGATGGACCACCCTGATTATTTAGCAGGAAACTATACAACAAAATTCATGGAATCTTTCAAAATGGAAGAACCCGAAGAAGAATAATCAAACAAAGCTCCTTAACGGAGCTTTTTTTTCAGATGCACTTAAGTTATTGGGAAAATAAATCTTGGTTTCAATCCCTCGACTTCACAGTTGTGGGAAGTGGAATTGTGGGTTTAAATTGCGCACTCAGCCTTCGTAAAAAATATCCGAAAAGTAAAATTCTTATTCTGGAAAGAGGGCCTTTACCAAGTGGCGCAAGCACAAAAAATGCCGGCTTTACTTGCTTTGGAAGTCTGTCAGAAATTGTTGAGGACTTAAAATACCACTCTGAAGAGGAAGTGTTTAGGCTTGTTAAAATGAGGTTGGATGGATTGGATTTTCTCCGAAAAAACTTAGGAGATGCTACAATTGATTATAAAGAATGGGGAGGTTATGAGTTGTTCCGAAAAAATGACTTGTCACTTTTTGAAAACTGTATGTCCAAAAGGAAGGAAGTCAACACATTGCTAAAACCATTATTTAAAACGGAAGCATTTAAAGATTCTAAAAATGAGTTTGGTTTTCAAAAGATTATTGAAAGTGTATTTTTTACCCCATTTGAAGGTCAAATCGACACCGGAAAAATGATGGTTGCTTTAGTAAAAAAGGCAATTTCAAAAAACATTTTAATCGTCAATGGCGTTGAGGTTACAGAATTTTGTGATGACAAAAGCAAGGTCTCATTTGAAATCAACAACAATTATCAGTTTGAAACAAATAAACTTCTGATAGCGACCAATGGTTTTGCTAATGAAATTTTGGAGGAAGATATTCAGCCGGCAAGAGCACAGGTTCTCATTACAAAACCAATTAAAAATTTACATTTAAAAGGCAACTTTCATCTCGATAAAGGATACAATTATTTTAGAAACATAGACGGTAGAATCCTTTTGGGAGGGGGAAGAAATTTGGATTTTGATCAGGAGGAGACAACAAAGTTTGGTTTAACTGACAAAATTCAAACACATCTAGATCAATTGTTAAGTGAAGTGATTCTTCCCAATCAATCCTTTGAAATTGAACAAAGATGGAGCGGTATTATGGGGGTGGGCACCCAAAAAAAGCCTATCATAAAGCAACTTTCTGACAATGTGTATTGTGGCATCAGGTTGGGAGGCATGGGAGTGGCGATAGGATCGTTGATTGGTAAAGATCTTGCGATGCTTAGTTGATTTAATCGTATTTTTATATGATTTGAAAAATTTTACAGAAAAATCAGTTATATTGTACCCTTGATTTACAGTTATTTAAAATTATTAGTATGCATAAAGTAAAATTCCCCATTTCACTGCTTTCATTTTTCTTGTTATTTGCTTCTTGCTCATCAGATGACGAAGGATATGTTGCATTAAACATTATCACAAACAGTGATAGTGCAGAAGTATTTAGAAATTTAACAATTGAAATAGACGTGCTCTCAAATGATGAAAACATTCCTACAACGGGAACTCTCTCAATAAGCACTCCATCACAAGGAACGGTTTCAGTTTTAGATCCAAACAACACACCTAATAATCCAAGCGACGACATCGTTTTATATACTCCCAGCATTACTTTTGTGGGGGAAGATACTTTTCAATACACTATCTGTGATAACACAGAAAATTGTGCCACAGAAACAGTAACTGTCAATGTCCTTGAAGCCTCTCCTGTAAACTTCGATTTAGATAGCTTTCCTTATCCTGTTCTTTCTGATTACAATTTCTATGAGGGAGACATGGAGGATTTAAATCCTGTTTATGGGGTGTTGCCATATGAGTTAATCACGCCTTTGTTCACAGATTATGCAATTAAGAAACGATTTATTTGGATGCCCACTGGTTCTTCATCAAGTTATGTAAGTGATGGCGCCATTTTTGATTTTCCGGTTGGTACAATTATTATAAAAAACTTTTATTATGATAATGTGTTGCCAGAGAACCAAACGAAAATACTAGAAACCAGGCTTCTTATTAAAATGCCAACAGAATGGATTTTTGCTGAGTACATCTGGAATGATGAGCAAACAGAAGCGGTGTATGATATGCAAGGAAGGTTTGTTCCAATAGAGTGGCTTCAAAATGGCGAGCCTAAATCTGTAAATTACAGAATCCCCTCTCAGTCTGAATGCTTGACCTGTCACAAAACAGTTGGTGATGCAATACCCATTGGGCCAAAACCACAGAACATAAACTCAATTTTTAACTTTCAAGACGGAAATAAAAACCAACTTGCCAAATGGGAAGAAATGGGATATTTGGAAAGTAATTACCCTGGAAATATTAATACTACAGTAAAGTGGGATGATCCCTCACAGCCATTAGAACTGAGAATGCGCTCTTACTTTGACTCAAACTGTGCTCATTGTCACTCACCGGGGGGGCATTGTGATTACAGGCCCATAAGACTTGCATATAACGAGTCTTCAAACCCAGAAAATTTGGGAATTTGTGTAGAACCAGAAGGAGATATCAGTATTTGGATTGAAGAAGATCCCACACATTTGATTGCTCCCGGAGATATTGAAAACTCAGTTATTTACTTCAGAATGAATACTACTGAAGACGCTATAAAAATGCCACTTATTGGCAGAAACTTAATTCACGAAGAAGCAGTTTCATTACTGGTTGAATGGATAAATTCACTAGAGGGCAACTGCGAATAATTACCAAATATTAAAACCTTATAAAAATGAAAAAAATTACATTAGCAATCTTTGCCTTCGGCTTAAGTATCCAAGGCTTTAATGCACAAATTAGTTTCACAACCGAAATAATTCCCACATCTGGGCAATACAATATATGTGCTGTAGATATGAACGGAGACTATCTTGACGACATTGTCTCAGTAAGTGGTACAAATATTCAGGTGTTTTACCAAAACCCTGATGGCACTTTTACAGAACAAAACTTTACTACTACCCAGGCAAACAACTTGCCGTCCTGGAGTCTCGCAGCCGGTGATATAACCGGCAACGGCTTCAACGATTTGATGTACGGAAGTAGCAGTGGTGTTACTTTTATGTATGCAGATAACAATGGAACTGGTTTTACTGAAGTATCTTATCCTGAATTTGTTTTTGTACAACGCACAAACTTTGTTGATATTGACAATGATGGTAATTTAGATGCTTTTGCCTGTCACGATATTGCTCCCAATGTTTACTATATTAATGATGGTGAGGGGAATTTAGAATACAATCAAGGGGGTCTAGGAGATGTTCCTGTTGGAGGCCATTATGGGTCTATTTGGATAGACTACAACAATGACGGTAATCTGGATTTATTCATTGCAAAGTGTAGTGGAGGAGGTCAAGGTGCCACGGCAAAATACAATGAACTTCACAGAAATAATGGAGACGGCACATTTACAGACGTGAGCGTTGAGTCTGGATTGAGAGACCCTATACAAACCTGGTCTTCTGCCTGGGGAGATTTTGACAATGACGGCTTCATGGATGTTTTGGTTGGCGCAAGTTCATTTTCAGACGGAAGTCACAAACTGATGAGAAACAATGGAGACGGTACCTTTACAGATATTACTGCAGGATCTGGCTTTGATATTTTTGGTGGAACAAGTATAGAGCATGCCACTTATGACTTTAATAACGATGGTTATTTAGACATAATGGGGAATTCAAACACTATTTACCTCAACAATGGTGATATGACTTTTACGCCCTTTATAGTGCCATTTTCAGGAGCTTCAATTGCCGATTTAAACAACGATGGCTTCCTTGATGCTTTTAGAGCAAGTAATATTCATTACAATGACGGCAATGACAATAACTGGATTGTATTAAATACTCAGGGCGTAGAAAGTAACAGAAATGGTATTGGCGCTAGAGTTGAAATTACAAGTGCCCTTGGCACACAAATAAGAGATGTAAGAAGTGGCGAAGGGTTTAGACACATGAGCACTTTGAACACACACTTTGGTATTGGAAGCGATACTGAAATAGATGAAATTATCATTAAATGGCCTTCAGGCATTGTTGATGTAATCACTAATCCTGACATTAACACTGCTCACCTAGTTATAGAAGGTCAAACACTTAGTGTTGATGAAAATACACTCACAAACATTTCACTGTCTCCAAACCCGGCTACAAGTTTAATAACAATCAACTACAGTGAAAACCTAAAAGGATCTACTGTAGCTATCTATGACGTGATGGGAAGAACTGTATTAAGAAATACCCTTGAGAGTAATTCTATTGATGTTTCAAATCTTAATACCGGGATGTATTTTTTAAATCTAAATTCAAATGGTCAAACGGCTCGATTAAAGTTTATTAAAAAGTAGTATACTAAAGCAAAATCAAATGAAAAATAGTATATTTTTTTTAGCATTGCTAATCTATACAAGCTCTTACTCACAAATCAGTTTCACAACGGAAGGTTTTATCTCCTCTGGTCAGTATAACATTTGTGCGGTAGATATGAACGGAGATTATCTTGACGATATTGTTTCAATAAACAGCACAAACATTCAGATTTTTTATCAAAATCCTGATGGCACTTTTACTGAAGAAAACTTTACAACCACTCCCGCAGAAAACATGCCTTCCTGGAGTCTTGCTGCTGGCGATTTAACGGGAAACGGATTTAACGATTTACTTTATGGTGGGGGGTCTGGAGTTACTTTTATGATGGCAAATGAAGACGGCACGCAATATGAAGAAGTATCTTTCCCTCAATTTGTTTTTTCACAACGAACAAATTTTGTAGACTTAAATAACGATGGACATCTAGATGCTTTTGTTTGTCATGACGTCGCTCCTAATGTTTACTACATTAATGATGGAGCTGGAAATTTGGAGTTCAATCAAGGAGGTATTGGCGACTTCCCTTCGGGTGGGCACTATGGATCAGTTTGGTTTGATTATAATAACGATGGACTTCAAGATATGTTCATGGCAAAGTGTGGTGGAGGCATTGACAGAAGAACCAACCAGCTGTTTAAAAATAATGGTGACGGAACATTTACTGATGTTGCTGTTGAAGCAGGCTTAGACAACCCTCATCAAACCTGGTCTGCTGCTGCAGGTGATTTTGATAATGATGGCTTTATGGATTTGATGGTTGGCGTAAGTTCCTTTTCAGATGGAGGACACGCACTTATGAAAAATAATGGCGACGGTACTTTTACAGATATTACTGCCGGCTCTGGCTTTGATATTTTTTCTGGAACGAGTACTGAGCACGCCACATATGATTTTAATAATGATGGTTATTTAGACATCATGGGAAATTCAAGCACAATTTTTTTGAATAACGGCGATATGACTTTTACACCAGTCGCGGCACCTTTTTCATCAGCATCAATTGCCGATTTAAATAATGATGGTTTCCTTGATGCTTTTAGATCAGGTACTATTCATTATAATGACGGCAATGACAATAACTGGATAGTAATTAATACACAGGGCGTAGAAAGCAACAGGAATGGTATTGGGGCAAGAGTTGAAATTACAAGTGCCCTTGGCACACAAATAAGAGATGTAAGAAGTGGCGAAGGGTTTAGATACATGAGCACTTTGAACACTCACTTTGGTATTGGAGGCGACACAGAAATTGATGAAATTGTCATTAAATGGCCTTCAGGCATTGTTGATGTAATCACTAATCCTGACATTAACACTGCTCACCTAATCATAGAAGGTCAAACACTTAGTGTTGATGAAAATACACTCACAAATATTTCATTGTCTCCAAACCCGGCTACAAGTTTAATAACAATCAACTACAGCGAAAACCTAAAAGGATCTGCAGTAGCTGTTTATGATGTGATGGGAAGAACTGTATTAAGAAATACACTTGAGAGTAATTCTATTGATGTTTCAAATCTTAATACCGGTATGTATTTTTTAAACCTTAATTCAAACGGTCAAACGGCTCAATTAAAGTTTATTAAAAAGTAGACATCTAACTGCAGAATGCACTACTATTTTTTCTGAAGCGAAGACAACACTTTCCATTTTTTGATCGTGTGAAATACACTGCTTAAAATCAAAACTATAGCGACCACTGTTGCTGTAACGGAAATTGTTTGCTCCCTTTCTAGGTTTGCTACAGCAATTGCTATTAATGCCCAAGCACCCACATAGGCAAATTCACGCATATTGCGTTTCCAGGTGACAAAAAGGTTCAAGAGACCTGCGACAATTATCATCGAGATGGTCCAGAATACCTCATTCAGCCCAAATCCATCCCAATTGATTTTGGTTAGATAAGCAGCTACATTGGCAATCAAAGCCACAGAAATCCATCCGATGTAAAGACAAAACGGCCACCATAGAAAAAGATTGGTTTTAAGTGGTGCGCCCCAAAGTGCCATATTTGTTCTGCGCACTATTTTTATTAGAGAAAAAAGTAAAACAAGCATAATGACCAAAGCGAGTCCCAAAGACTCATGCAACCAGGCAAAGAGCCACAATGAATTAGCCAAACAAGAAATCACAAACCACCAACCCACTTGATCAGCAAAATCATTGTCTTTAGACTTGCTAAACAAACCAAGCCCTTGATAAATAACAAATCCAAAAAGGAATAAATAAATTATACCCCAAATAGAAAAGGCATAACCAGCCGGAGTAAATAGATTTTCAACCTCGCGGGAAACAGATGCGTTTGTATTACCATTGATAAGCCCAGTGTTTGACAAATAATTGATAAATATCATGGAAACAAAAGCGATTCCATTTAAAACTTGCAATGTCTTTTTCATATCATAGTATCTTATTCTTAAAGGTAACTATGTTTTTAAAAAAGACAATTATAATTTTCATAAAATCTTTTCGAAATTCTATCTTTGTACAAAATAACTTACCTCATGTCATTAGAAGATTTATTTAGCGGCGGAAGCCACAAGCGAAAGTTGGGCCACTTTTCAGCCCTTGTTAATGTTGCCTTGGTTGATGGGCCCATCACAACAGAAGAAGAGTTTTTATTATTACGGTTTGCAAGAAAACTTGACATCAACGAGTTAGAATACAATGAAATTATTAAAAACCCCAAGAAATATACTATTTACCCAACACATTCTCAAGAAATCAGACTGAAACAGTTACATGACATTTTCAGAATGATTTTTTCTGATGGCGAAATAGATGTTGAAGAGGCTGCATTTCTAAACCGTTATGCAATTGCATTAGGTTTTAAAGATCAAGAAGCAGAACGACTTATCAAGCGGTCAATTGAAATTTTCACAGGTGGGCTTGATTTTTATGATTATGAATACTTGTTAAACAAGAAGTAAAATAAATTGAAAAACCCCCGAGTTTTATTTCGGGTTTTTACTTGGCCTTTGCCATAAACTCTTCAGCTTTATTAACCATATTTTTACTGCCGCAGAAAAATGGCACACGCTGGTGTAATTCTGTGGGCTGGAGCTCCATAATACGGTTAAAACCATCACTTGCTTTTCCTCCAGCCTGTTCAACAATGAATGCCATAGGATTGCATTCATAAAGCAATCTCAGTTTTCCGTTTGTTGCTTTGGAGCTTTTTGGATAGAAATAAATACCGCCTTTTAAAATATTTCTGTGAATATCAGAAACTAACGACCCAATATACCTGGATGTATAAGGTCTGTCATCCTCTTCCATCTGGCAGTATTTGATGTAATCTTTTACACCTTGAGGGAAATGAATATAATTACCTTCATTAACAGAATAAATGTTTCCATCTTCCGGAACACACATATTGGGATGCGATAAATAATAAGTCCCAATCGCCGGATTTAAAGTAAAACCATTCACTCCGTGACCGGTTGTATAAACTATCATAGTAGAAGTTCCATAGATAATATAACCCGCCGCCACTTGATTAATGCCCGGTTGAAGAAAATCTTCCAAAGTCACAGGTGTACCGGCAGGAGTGACCCTTCTGTAAATCGAAAAAATGGTTCCTACAGAAACATTCACATCTATGTTTGATGACCCATCCAATGGGTCAATAAGTACAACATATTTGTTCTGATTATTCTTTTCACGTCCTGAAATGGTTATAAACCCATCGTTTTCTTCAGAAGCAATTCCGCAAACGATTTCGCGATTGGTCAATGTTTTAATAAAAGCTTCGTTAGCAAATACATCCAGTTTTTGCTGTTCTTCACCTTGAATGTTTTTATCACCAAAGCCCCCCAAAATATCAACCAAGCCTGCTTTGTTCACCTCGTGGTTTACAACCTTAGCCGCTAGTCTTATAGAGTTAATTAATCGGGAAAGTTCACCTGATGAATAAGCAAAATCCTTTTGGTTTTCAATGATAAATTCGCCTAAAGTTTTGTTGTGGTCAGCCATTTTTTGAAAAAGATGTGATTTCCATACAAAAGTACATGAATTTTCCCCAATCAAAACTAAATAAACAAAATGTAAAAAGCACTTTGATTTTCCGGGCTTGAGAACATAAATATGATGTTTATTCTTCAATTTATAGTTTGATACAGAGGAAATATCGATATTTTTGTAAAGAATCAAACTTTTATCATAAAAAAAATTCAAAGCGATATGAACTTTATAATAAGAGAAAGTAATAAAGGCGATATGCCACAGGTGTTAGAACTCATTCAAGAACTGGCCACTTTTGAGCGAGAACCCGAAGCCGTTGTCGTCACTGTGGAAGAACTTCAAAGGGAAGGTTTTGGTGAACACCCCTTGTTTAAATGCTTTGTAGCCGAAACTGATTCTGAAATTGTTGGGATGGCGCTGGTTTATTTTCGGTTTTCAACTTGGAAAGGCCGCACCATTCATCTGGAAGATTTAATTGTAAAAGAAAAAATGAGAGGTTCAGGCCTTGGAAGTGCCCTCTATCAGGAAGTACTTAAATATGCCAAATCTCAGGGCGTAAAGCGCGTAGAATGGGTGGTTCTTGACTGGAATGAAGGAGCCATAAAATTTTATGAACGCAGCGGAGCTAAGATTCTAAAAGACTGGCGAACAGTACATATGGATGAACAAGGAATTACTAATTTTTTAGACTTTAATTAATGCGTGTATTCAAATTTGGAGGGGCATCTGTAAAAGATGCCCAAAGTATAAAAAACCTTAAAACCGTTTTGGATACAACCGGTTTTGAAAATCTGGTGGTAGTTATTTCGGCAATGGGAAAAATGACTAATGCCCTGGAGAAAGTGGTGTCTGCTTACTTGCAAAAAGCATTGCAAATGGATGCTGCTTTGGCTGAGGTAATCGATTATCATTACAATATACTTCAGGAATTATTTCCGGAAAAAAGCCATGCCGTTTATAAAGAAGTTCATTTTCTTTTTGAGGAATTAAAGCATTTTTTAGCACACAATAAATCAACAAATCACGCATACGTCTATGATCAGGTGGTCTGTTATGGTGAATTGGTTTCCACTAAAATTGTGAGTAGTTTTTTAAATAATCAGCAAATCAAAAATACCTGGATTGACAGTCGTGAGTGTATTAAAACAGACAATAATTACCGTGATGCGGGCGTTGACTGGGAATTGACACAATCCAAAATTAAAGAAAAAGTGAATCCTAAAATCCTCACTCTTACTCAAGGGTTTTTGGGTTCCAATGATAATAATTTCACCACCACTTTAGGCAGAGAAGGAAGTGATTATACCGCTGCAATTTTTGCTTACTGCCTGGGAGCGGAAAGTGTTACTATTTGGAAAGATGTACCCGGTGTTCTCAATGCCGATCCTCGCACGTTTAATAAGACGATACTGTTAGAACAAATTTCTTACCGCGAAGCCATAGAAATGGCCTTTTATGGAGCGTCAGTGATTCACCCAAAAACACTTCAGCCACTGCAGAGAAAGGAAATACCCTTGTTTGTTAAATCCTTTTTAAATCCTTCTCAAACAGGCACTTCAGTTGCAAAAGGGAAGGATTTAATCCCGGCAGTTTCTTGCTATATCATTAAAAAAGAACAGGTTTTGATTTCACTCTCTTCACTGGATTTTTCATTTATGGTAGAGGATAACATTGGCGAGGTCTTTAAACTACTTCACAAATACAAGATGAAAGTCAATTTGATTCAAAATTCGGCCATTAGCTTTACTGTTGTGGTTGACAACAAATACAATAAGCTGGACGAACTTTTAACCCGATTGCGTTCCAATTTTAAAGTGCGCTACAACGAAAATGTAGCACTATACACGATTCGCCACTTTAAAGAAAAAGAAGTAGATAAACTGGAAAAGGGATATGAAGTACTCTTAAAACAACAAAGCAGAGATACTATGCAACTGGTGGTGAGGTGATTCAAGATAAATACTATTTCACTATATTTACCCAAAACAACATTTCTACAATGCCATTAGTAACCCCAAAAGAAATTGCGCAAGCTATTAATGTCCATAAACTTGGGTTTTTAGGCACTTTCATTGGCTGGACTTTAATGAAAACAATGCGCATTTCTGCCTGCAATCGCATTTATGATAAACACAAACACCTGGAAGAAATTGATTTTATCAACGCGTTGCTTGAAGAATTTGAAGTCAAATTTGAAATTCCGGAAGAAGACCTTAGACGCATTCCAAAAACCGGCTCATTTATTACCATATCAAATCACCCTCTGGGAGGAATCGACGGTATCTTGTTGTTAAAAATACTTTTAGAGCAAAGACCAGATTATAAAATCATCGCCAATTTTTTACTGCACCGCATTGAGCCACTTAAGCCTTACGTGATGCCTGTAAATCCTTTTGAAAACAAAAAGGAAGTAAAATCAAGTGTGAGTGGCTTCAAAAATGCACTAAAACATCTTCAGGAAGAACATCCTTTAGGTCTTTTTCCCGCAGGAGAGGTTTCAACATATAAAGAAGACAAACGCATTACTGACAAACCATGGGAAGAGGCCGCGATGAAACTAATCAAAAAAGCGGAGGTACCTGTAGTGCCCATTTACTTTCACGCAAAAAACAGCTTGTTGTTTTATAAGCTTGCTAAGTTGAGTTCTACTTTTCGTACAGCAAAACTTCCTTCAGAATTATTGAGTCAGCGAGAACGTACAATAAAAATAAGAATTGGGAATGCCATTTCAGTTAAAGATCAGCAGGAACAAGAATCATTGCAAGATTTTACAGCCTTTCTTCGCAAGAAAACCTATATGCTTGCCAACACTTTTGCAAAGAAAAAATTACTGGACAATATTCCAAAAAAACTGAAGTTTCCAAAACCTCCAAAAAGTATTGCAACGCCTGTTGCCTCCCATATTCTTGAAAAGGAAGTGCTCAAACTTCAGGAATTGGACAAACGATTGTTGATTAGTAAAAACTATGAAGTTTTTCTTTCTCACCCGGAGCACATCCCAAACATTCTTCAGGAAATAGGACGCTTACGCGAAATTACTTTTAGGGAAGTGGGTGAAGGAACAAATAAAGACATAGACCTTGATGTTTTTGATGCATACTACCACCACATGTTTTTATGGGACAACGAGACCAAAAAAATTGCCGGAGCCTACCGAATGGGCTTGGGCTCAAAAATCTATGAAGCTTATGGAATTGAGGGGTTTTACCTTCATGACCTTTTCAGGTTTGAGCCTGAATTGCATAAAATGATGAGCCAGTCTATAGAAATGGGACGCGCCTTTATTATCAAAGAATACCAGCAAAAACCTATGCCGCTCTTTCTGCTTTGGAAAGGAATTGTTCACACCACACTGCGTTTTCCTGAACATCGTTACCTCATTGGTGGGGTTACCATAAGTGACCGATTTTCAGAGTTTTCAAAATCGTTGATGATAGAATTTATGAAATCTAACTATTATGACCCTTATGTGGCGCAGTTTATTCACCCCAAAAAAGATTTTAAAGTAAAATTAAAAGATGCCGACAAAGACTTTGTTTTTGATGAAACCGAAGCTGACTTAAACAAGTTTGATAGAATTATCGACGAACTTGAGCCAGGCGAATTGCGTCTGCCGGTATTGATTAAAAAATACATCAAACAAAACGCAAAAGTGGTCGCTTTTAATGTGGATCCGCTCTTTAATAATGCGGTTGACGGCTTGATGTATATTCGCATAGCAGATTTGCCTGAAAGTACAGTCAAACCTGTTCTGGAAGAGTTTCAAGCCGAAATGGAACAAAAATTTGCCTCAAAAAATGAGGAAAATAAAGAGTAATTTTTAAGAAACTTTTAAAACCAAGGTTTTTTGTTAGCCTGATAAGTTTCAAAAAATTCTTCATCACTTTTAGTCAAATAGATGATTCCTTCTATAAGACCAACAATCCAGGCTGCAGATGCTGCAACACCGCAGGTAATAATTCCTAATACCACAGTTACAATTAAAAGAATTATACCCTCTTTGTTGTAACCTAAAATAAATTTGTGAATACCAAAGCCACCTAAAAGTATCGCCAAAATACCGGCAATTAACTTTTTGTTTTCTTTGTTTTCATTGATGGATTTGTTCCAGCTTTCTTTAAATTCATTTGCTGTTTTTTTGGCTTCATCGCCAAGGTTGTCTGAGTTTTTGTTTTCTTCCATGATTTAAAAAATGATTAGCAGTTTAAGTTAAAAGTAGTAAATTTTTAATGAATTAAAAATCTTGGGCTTACCATTTCTTTAAACAGTTATAAAAAAGCCCTGTCATTTGGCTCCCAAAGCTCTATTTTATTGCCCTCAGGGTCGAGAATCCAGCCAAATTTTCCATAACTAAACTCTTCCACATTTCCCACCACAGTTATTCCTTCTACTTTAAGTTGCTCTAAAAGTTTATCAAGGTTCTTAACTCTCATATTCATCATAAAGGGTTTCTCACTTGGAGCGAAATAAGAGGTATCATCCTTAAACGGGCTCCATTGTGTTGAACAGTCATTTCCATCCCTGTCTTTCCACCAGAATGTCCAGCCATATTGGTCTGTATTCATTCCTAAGTGTTTTTTATACCAGCTTTTGATGGCGTCTGGGTCTTTGGTTTTAAAGAAAAATCCGCCAAGGCCTGAAACTCCAAACTCCTGCGCAGGCAAGAGTCTCTTCTCATTTCCACTCAAACCATATAAATTCTTGATTTTATCAACAATCACCTGTGCCAGTTTTTCTTTACTTTCCACCGTCCACCCTGCGATATGGGGGCTTAGGACCACATTATCCATTTGGATCAATTCCTCTAAAGCTTTCGGAAGGTCATTTGTTGTAAATAAGGATTCAAATGAGTTTTTTTCATATTCCAAAACATCCAATCCGGCTCCCAGAATTTTACCTGACTTTAAAGCTGCTACTAAATCGGTTGTGACTATACATTTTCCCCTTGCAGTGTTTAGCAGCCAAAACGATTTTTTGAATTTAGAGATAAATTGCGCATTGACCATTTTGTCGGTTGTTTCATCCCAGGGGATGTGTAAACTCAACACATCTGTTTTTTCAAAGAGTTCTTGCAGCGGGACCTGTTTTGCGTTTTGGTCGCCCACATTTTCTTTGACGTCATAACAAAGAGTGTCCACTTCAAAGCCGCGTAATTTTTTGGCGAAGGCTTTACCCATATTCCCATACCCGATGATGCCCACGGTTTTTCCGTCGAGTTCCACACCTCGGTTTGACTCACGATTCCACAATCCGTTTTTTACTTCGTTATCTGCTTGTTTGAGTTTGTTGAAAAGGTTCAGCAGCATTCCCAGTGCATGTTCGCTTACCGCGTTGCTGTTGCCTTCAGGGGCTGCGATGAGGGTGATGTTTTTGCTTTCGGCGTAAGCGGTCTCTATACTTTCCAATCCGGCGCCTACTCGTGCTATGAACTTCAGGTTTTTGGCAGCTGCGAGAAAGGTTTTATCAATTTCAAAACGACTGCGAATGACAATGCCTTCATAAAGGGCAATTTTTGCTTCAATTTCTTTTTTTGAAGAAGTGTAATCCTCCTCATTTTGAAAACCGGCGGCTGCAAGTTGATCTTGGAGAAGTGGGTGGTTTTTATCGAGGTGGAGGATTTTCATTACAGAGTTGTATTGTTACTTTGACCAGTACAAAGTTAGTTGATTAGAACCAAAGTCAATTTCATCTAAATGCCCCATCATTTCTCGGTCTTTAGTAATCAAATGCAGGTGCATGAAAGTATCGTGATGTGTGAAAATCGCCTGATGTTTTCTGGAAAAAAAGCCTAAAATATCCACTTTTGCGTTTGTGATTGGATAATAAACAATGCCTTGATGGGCTTCTTCAGGAGAGCTAACTGTGGAGCCATCAGGAAGGTTTACAATGTGAATGGTGGCGGAATCAATTTGTCCTTCAATTTTAAAGACAACAGGCTCATACCTTTCTTTAAACTTTTCATCTAGGTAACGTTCCAATGTATCAAGATTGCTAATCGAGCTCGGTAATGTTTCACTTTCCCATTCATCAACTTGTGCATATACAAAAAAAGGTGCTTTAATATCAAAAGAGGTCTCGACGGTCATGGAGCTGTCAGTTTTCACTTTTGATACATAGGAAATTCCATCAAAAATCATCAACTCCCCTTGCAGATTTTCCACCGGGCCAATACCATAAAGGTTCTTTTTGTTTAGTGTATCTAAAGAAATGCTGCCTTCAAGTTTTCCTAGACGCATGACGTTTTTCATCTCCCCTGAGATTTTTACCTCAGTTGAAGGATTTACTTTCTGAGGTGTTTTCCGAGTTTCTAAACACCCTGAAAAAAGTATAACTGAAATCAAAAAAAGTAATGTAGTTTTTAATAAGTTCATTTTTAAGGAAATTTGTTAATCAATTTTTCAGTAATCCGCATCGGCTTTCCGGTTTCTTTATCAATCATACACCAAACCGTTTTGGCTTGAACCAATAATTTTTGGTCTGTTTTTCTAAGAATTTCTGTGTGACGTTCACTGGTAACTCCGCTATAATTATCAACCCAGGTTTTCATAATTAAAACATCGTTTTCAAAAGCGGGGGCTTTGTATTCAATAAAATGATTGAGGACAACCCAGGCAATTTTATTGCGTAAAGCAGTATCAGTCCTTTCAATCCAATGTTGTTCTGCCACATCTTGAACCCATTGTAAATAAACTACATTATTAACATGTTTTAGGTTGTCAATAGCGGTTTTAGGAACGGTTATTTCAGATTTAAAGTAATTCAAAATATTGAACTATAAGTTGGATTGAAGTTTAAAAACCAAGGATCAATTTGGAGATATAAAAAAACAAAAAGATTCCGAATATATCATTACAAGTTGTGATAAAAGGACCGGTAGCAATGGCCGGATCAATACCTCGTTTATCAAGTATGATGGGTACAAAAGTCCCCACAAGTGCGGCAACAATAATAACCAGAAGCATAGAAAGCGCAATCGCCAAACTGGTCAATTGATCCTGACCCACAATAAACCCAAAAAGGAAAACGAGGGCAGCCAGAGCAAACCCGTTGAGTAGACTCAACCCAACTTCTTTTAATAAACGATGAAACAGACTTCCTCTAATGTTATCATTTGCAAGTCCCTGCACAATAATAGCGCTCGATTGAACACCAACATTTCCAGCCATCGCGGCAATAAGGGGTGTAAAGAAAAAAAGTATTGGAAAGCTCTCCAAAGCCTCATCAAATCCTTGCATAATGTACACACTACCCAACCCTCCAAAAAGACCTAATACCAGCCAGGGTAAACGTGCTTTTGATAATTGCCAGATACTGTCATCTGCTTCTACGTCTTGTGAGATACCGGCAGCGAGCTGATAATCTTTTTCAGCTTCTTCTTTGATAAAGTCAACAATATCATCAATGGTAACACGACCTACCAATCTGCCTATTTCATCAACCACAGGAATGGCTTCCAAGTCATATTTTTGCATAATTCGTGCGACTTCTTCTCCTTCTGTATGCACATCAACAAAGTCAACACGGGGAATATAGATTTCTGATATTTTAGTTTGAGGCGGTACAGTCAAAAGATCTTTTAAAGATAATCTTCCAATGAGTTTATCTCTTTTATCAACAACATAAATGGAGTGCACGCGGGTTACATTTTCTGCTTGCCTGCGCATTTCTCTCACACAACCCGCAACGGTCCAGGTCTCCCTAACCTTGATAAGTTCTTTTGCCATCAATCCGCCGGCAGAGTCTTCATCATATCGCAAGAGCTCTTGTATATCTTGAGCGTGTTCGCGGTCTTCAATGTTTGAAATAACCTCCTCTTGTCGTTCTTCAGACAGTTCGGCAATAATATCAGCGGCATCATCAGTATCCATTTCTTCCAGCTCATCAGCAATTTCTTTGGAGGAGAGGTTGTCGAGTATTTTTTCTCGATCGCCTTCATCGAGTTCCATAAGTACCTCTGAAGTTTTCTCACTGTCGAGTAACTTGATGATATAAGTAGATTCATTCAGATCCAGCTCATCGAGAATTTCGGCAATATCAGCGTGGTGAAGGTCTTCAAGATGCGCTAGCAGTTCCTTGTCGTTTTGTTCTTCGACAAGTTGCTCGATTTTTTCAATAAGTTCTGGACTAATTTGAAACTGCATCGCTTTCTATCTTTTGGGTTAAAGCAATAAAGACTTCAAAGCCTAATTGCTCCGGACGTTTGTCAAAGATAGTATCTTCTTTTAAATTTTCGCTTAAAGCGAAAGATTTTAAACTGTTTCTCAATGTTTTTCGGCGTTGACCGAAAGCAGTTTTTACAACTGTAAAGAATAATTTTTCATTGCAAGGAAGTGAAAAATCATCTTTTCTGATGAGTCTTAACACACCACTATCCACTTTTGGCGGCGGGCTAAAAACGGAAGGTGGAACGGTGAACAGGTACTCTGCAACATAAAACGCCTGAACCAAAACGGAAAGGATACCATAGGTCTTACTGCCCGGTTTTTCACAAATGCGCTGAGCCACTTCTTTTTGAAACATACCGGTAAATTCCGGGATTTGATGTCTCCATTCCAGCATTTTAAAAACGATTTGGGTGGAGATGTTGTATGGAAAATTTCCTGTGATAGCAAAGGGTGTGTCTCTAAAGTAATCTGAAAGGTCAATTTTTAAAAAATCGGCCTCTGCGACTTTAAAATTTTTGGTTTTAAGGAGATCACTGTGCTGTGAAATAAAACTGGAGTTAAGATAAGCAACAGATTCTGTATCAATATCCATCGCGATGAGGTCGATGTCTTTTTGAATGAGGTATTTGGTAAGCACGCCCATTCCGGGGCCAATCTCGATAACGTGTTTATAGCCTTGTAAGGTGAGTGTGTCTGCTATTTTTTGAGCGATGTGCTCATCTTTTAAGAAATGCTGGCCTAAGTGCTTTTTTGCACTCACTTCACTTTCATTAGTTCCCTCTGAAGTGCTGTTTGTGTTTTTTGCTCTTTGTTCTTTCTTATAAAATTTTCTCATCCGGATGTGTGTTCACTAATGATTTGAAGCTCTGTTCTGAATGCGACAAATTTTCCGGCAAAAATAGTGCTTTTTGAACGCAGGCGGTCTGCGTCTTCTTGATAATATTTTTCCAATGTTTCTTTACTGTCTGTAGTGTATTGCACGGCATAAGTGAGTCCGCCCATTTCTTCTTCCACCAGAACGCGGCACATTTTTGCAGCGCTGAATTTTCCGGTTGCCAGCATTTCCGGGATGTGTTCCTCTTTCATCCAAAGTAACCAGCGGTCGTGAATGTCTTCTTCTATGTTTATGGTGACGTTGTAGATGTGCATAGTAGTTATTAGTAATTAGTTGTGAGAGGTGAGTTTTCTAATTAATTGCGTCCCCTCTTATGCTTCGGTATTGTTTTCGGGCTTCTACAAAAAAGATGGAATCCTGATGGTTAAAAATGATTTGCTCATAGAATTCTTTTGCTTTTTCAGGTTGTTGAAGGGTTTTGTTGTACAATTCTGCGAGGTAAAAATAGGCGTTATCTGCCAGGATATCTTCGTTGTGAAACTCTATTATCTTTAGATAATTATCTTTTGCTTTATCATATTGGTTTGTCTTTTCAAATACCTGTGCTTGTTTGAGTAAAGCTTCATCTTCTATTGACTCTCCTATGTGATTGCCTAAAATAGTTTCCAGAATGGCAATGGCCTCCTGATGTTTTCCTTGCAAGTCCAACAGATCTGCTCGCGCATATTTTTTTAGTGCGGTTTGCAAGCTGTCTTCCAGTGAGTTGTCACTGATGAGCAAACTGAGCTCCATCGCATCATTTGCAATGAGTTGGGAAGTTGATTTTTTTAGGATGTCAAGCTGTGTTTTGGCCCATTCAAAATCTCCTTTAAAATAACTTGTGCGGGCTACTTTAAAACGGGCTTCCTGTGCTATGGGATCATTTTTAACTTTATTCTGAATTTGTGAATAGTAAATGAGCGCTTCATTAAACTTTTCATCAAACACCAGTATATCTGCTAGTTGCATTAAAACCCGGGCTTCTTGATACCTACTCAGATTCTCACGACTTAATTTTTTAAGATTTTCAACGGCAATTTGCTTTTTATTGTTCTGAAAAGCCAAAAAGTGATAGTAATCGAGCTGTATTTCAAAAGTCTTGGTGTCTTCTCCAAAGAGTCCAATCAAATTTTGATATTTTTTTTCTACCTCAGCGAAGTTTTCTTTTTTTGCCGTTTTTGCTTCAATTTTCATAGCGTATTGAAAGGCCTGAAGGCGGTCTCTCTCTGAAGTACTATTTTCGATTATGTAAGATAAAATTTCGTTTGATACTTCATACGCTTCATCGTCGAGGGCAATTAATGCCAATTCCATCATTTCATTTAGGCTTTCAAAGGTGCGGTTGAAAATGGCTTTTTCTTGTATAAAGGCTCTGTCATATTGTTTTTGCTGTACAAACAACCAACTGAGTAACTGATTGTAAAATAAGTCAGGATTGTTTTGAGAGCGCCTCAAAAGTGCCTTGCGCAACAAATCATTGGCCTCATTTTGAGGGTCATCTGTCACATATCGACTAAAATTGCGCTGCGCAGAGATTAAAAACGAGGGATTTCTTTCAATAATCCTCAAATAACTGTCAAACATTTTCTCCAACTCGCCCTGCTCACCATAAATACGCGCCAACTGACTGTCAAAATTGAGATTTTCGTCAAGTGAAGCTCCTTTTTCATAGGCACTTACCGCCAGGTCCAGCAAACTGTATTTTTCAAAAGAATTGGCAACTGTATAAGTTATTCTCGGGTTTTCATCAATGGCCTGTAGTGCTTGTTGAAAATAGGAGTTTGCTTCTTCACTTTGATTTTGAATGAGATGGTTTCTTCCCATTTCAATTAAAAACAAGGGGTGATTTCTGGTTAATGTGAGTCGTTCCTGAAGTAGTTTTTGACTTTCTTCAAAATTTTCAAGCTGTTGAAGCGTAGCGATGTATGAAAGAAAATAGTCGTTGCGGTTTTGATTGTTTTCAAAAAGGGCTCTGTAAATGGGCAAGGCTTTTTCAAAATCACCCCTGTCAAAATAGTTTTTAGCCAGGTTCTCATTTTGAGAGAAAGAAACCATGCCAAAGCAAAAGATTAGAAGGCAAAGGGTAAAACGCATTTTGTTACTTTTTGGTAAATATAGCAAAATGTGGATTGGTAATCTAGTTATAAATTTGTTAAGTACTTGATAAAATTCACAACGTTAAAGCAAAGCATAAATTTTTTAAAAGAATGCTTGGCGTATTTTCATAAGGTAAATAAAGATAGATAGCAATAAGGTTCTTTAATTAATTTTAACTAATTTTAATCTTTAGTCTTGAAATTCAAGGATCTAAAAATTTAATGAAACAATAAAAACCAACTGTTATGAAAACGATAATCAATTTAAAAATAAAACTTTTAAAGTTTGTAACTCTACTCTTTTTGTTACCCTCCATTGGATCTCTTGCTCCAGATACTTTTCAAGGTTTTGGGCAGAGTGTCAAAGCTCAAACCAGTGATTTTTTGCTAAACTCTGAATGGTGGTTGGAAGAGTCAAGTGTGAATGGTGTTTCAATTTCTCTTGAAAATTCTGGCACACCAATTTTTTATTCTCCTCATAATGATGATTTTTTTCAACACTATTATGGTGTAAGTTGTTTTGAATCTTTTAAAGTCAATTATATTGATGTTACTGAGACGAGTTTTAATTTAAGTACTATCTTCGACTATGTTTCCTGTAACTATACAGACCCAGATGAAATTGAAGCTGTGGAGCTTTATCAAAGTTTTTATTTTAATTTGCCCTTTGATACCAATAGCACACCCAAAAATCCTTTTACTTATGAATGGATAGAAACTCAATTTCCTGTGGATGATTTAAAAATAATTAATGCAAATGGTGACTGGTTGATATATCGAACAGCTTTTCTTTCAACACCATCTTTTCATCATAACAGTTTTACCTTGTACCCCAACCCAGCTAAAGAAAACGTATTCATCAATAATATCTTCAATCAAGATGTAGTTGCTACGCTATATGACATAACTGGAAAACTCCAGCAAAGCCTCCTAGTCAAAGCAGGGCAATCACTAATAGATGTAAGTAAGCTTAATGAAGGTCTGTATTTTGTGGTTTTTGAAAGTGAAAATGGGAATTTAACCACGAGAAAATTTATAAAGAAATAATTATCCCAACCCTTTCAAGGTTTGAAACCCTGAAAGGGTTAACGGTTTAATCAATAACTGTAAAACCTGTATAAGGCACCAACACCTCAGGAATTTTAATGCCATTAGGGGTTTGGTAGTTTTCCAGAATTCCGGCAAGTACTCTGGGTAGTGCCAAGGCACTTCCGTTCAAGGTGTGTGCCAGTTGGTTTTTTCCGTTTTCATCTTTGAAGCGCAGTTTCAATCGGTTGGCCTGAAAGGTTTCAAAATTGGATACTGAAGAAATTTCCAGCCAGCGGTCTTGTGCGGTTGAAAATACTTCAAAATCATAGGTAAGGGCTGAGGTAAAGCCCAAATCACCACCACAAAGTCTTAAGATGCGGTAAGGAAGTTGGAGTTCGTTAAGGATTTCTTTCACGTGTTCCACCATTCCGTCAAGGGCTTTGTATGAGTTTGAGGGATGCTCAATTCGCACGATTTCCACTTTATCAAATTGGTGCAAACGATTCAAACCACGCACGTGGGCACCATAACTTCCTGCTTCTCTCCTGAAACAAGGTGTGTAGCCTGTACACAAAACCGGCAGGTCTTTTGCCTGAAGGATTTCGTCCCGAAACATGTTTGTCACCGGCACTTCGGCAGTGGGAATCAGGTAGAGGTTGTCTTCAGTGACATGGTACATTTGTCCTTCCTTGTCCGGCAATTGCCCTGTTCCAAAACCGGAGGCTTCATTTACTAAATGTGGCACTTGATATTCAGTATATCCAGCAGCGGTGTTTTTATCGAGAAAGTAAGCAATTAAAGCGCGTTGCAATCTGGCACCTTTTCCTTTATAAACCGGAAAACCGGCTCCCGTGATTTTATTGCCCAGTTCAAAATCGATGATGTCATATTTTTTGGCGAGTTCCCAGTGGGGGAGTGCGCCGTCTGCCAGTTTTGGGATGTCGCCTGCGCGATAAACTTCTTCGTTATCATCCTCACTGCTTCCTGCAGGAACCAGTGAATTTGGGATGTTTGGGATATTGTAAAGCAATTGTTGCAAGATTTCAACCGCCTTGTTCAATTCATCCTGAAGTACTTTGGAATCTTCTTTGAATTGGGCTGTTTGATCTTTCAATTCATTCGCTTTTTGGGTATTTCCGCTTTTAAAAAGAATCCCTATTTCCTTCGAAATTTTATTGGACTCGGCCAGGATGTTATCGAGTTTTGCCTGGGTACTTCTTCGGGTTTCATCTGCCTGCAATACCTCCTCAAAAAGAGGGGTAGCATTAAAATTTCTTTTTTGCAAAGCGGCAATGTAAGCCTCTTTGTGGTCGCGAATGTCTGTAACTTGTAACATAGTGTTGGTTTGAAAGGGCAAATTTAGTGAAATAGCCTAAAAGGCAGCTTATTTTTTAGAACAAAAGAAAGTTTTATCACAACCCCTCCGGCGCCGGTAGAATCCAGTCGTGGTGTTTGAAATGATTCCATTTTTCTGCCGCGAGATCCACTTCGGGATTTATCAATGGAGCCATAGGTCTTTTGTTTACACTCACCCGGGCATCAAAATAAACAGCAACATCCTTGCCTTCTTCTGCATAGCGTTTTTTTAATCGCTGTGCATATTGCCACATATAGTCAGGCTTTGTGGCTAGGCCTCTTCGTTGTTTGGTTGAGAGTTCGTCATAGATGTTTACACGAAACTCCTCCTGGGTGTTTTTATCTTTGACGGTTACTTTGACTGAACCAGATTTAGTGCGCAACATCATGCGCCAACTGAGGCGGTGTCCTTCTTCAGTCCAGAGTACATTGTCTTGTATAGCCCAGTGTCGCAGGGGTAACCCAACCTGAATGATAAAATAAATTGAAAAAAGCGTAATGAGTGTTTTTTTATATGCAGGAACGATAATTTCTGCTTTGTCATAGAATTCCTTTTTGGGCAAAAAACGTCTTTGCACAGTTTTCGGAGTAAAGAAAAACAAGGCAAAAGCAATGGACATATAGGGAAAAATACCAATTTGAAAAACGATGGAATTGAACAAATGGAAAAATATAGAAATGACAAACCCCAGCATTCGTGTGCGTTTCCATAGCAAAAGAGGAACAATAAGCAAATCAAATAAAATGCCGGTGTAAGCGATTGACCAATGCACCCAGGGTTGTTGTAAAACATCCCCTATTAACCAGTAGTTGGCCTTTCCACTCATGAGTATTTGCGCCATTGAGGCATCAAGCCAGTCAGGATACAGTTTTGCAATAGAGGCATAGGTATAAACAATCCAAACCTGAAGAATAATCACTAACGCACACCATTGGGGCATGGAGGGATTTTTGATTTCCGGATTGTATTTCGCGTCAAGCGAAAACCACCTGTTTGCCGGAAGCACACTCATAAAACCCAGTAACAAAAGCATCAAGTAATAATGGTTGTTGTAAGCCGATTTTTGCATAAAATAGACGCCGGCCCACATCACTAAGTATGCAATTATGGCAAGCCGGTATTTAAAACCCAGCATCACCATCAATCCAAAAATTCCCATCACGGCAAAATAAAAGTACATTCCATTCCCGGGAAGCGGTTGCAACCACTCAAGACCAATAAACGAAAAAGTGAATGCAGGTTCAACAAGTACTTGTCTCACCCATCCTGTCGCGATAGCGCCAAAGGCTTCCAGAGTAATCAATAAACCAAAAACGACCCTAAAAATGATAAGTCCGCTATTGTCGATGTGTTTAAAAAGAATTTTATTCATCATAGCCGGCTATGTATTTTCGGGCGAAAGCCTCGTCATTTTTAATAGCAAATTGCAAGGACTCCAAAGAGTCAAAAGTAGCTTCTTCTCTGATTTTTGAAAGCATTTCAACAGTAATTTTTTTACCATAGAGGTCTTTTTCAAAATCCAGGAAATAGGTTTCAATAGTTCTGTTTTTCCCACCAACGGTGGGGTTGGTGCCTATGCTCATGATTCCAAAAACTTCCTCGTTTTCTATAACAGCTTTCACAACATAGACCCCATTTTTTGGTATGAGTTTGTAGGATTCTTCAATGTGCAGGTTTGCGGTGGGGAAGTTGATGGTTTTACCAATTCCTTTTCCCTTTACAATAGTACCGTTGAGCATAAAGGGGTAACTCAGGTAATTATTTGCAGTTTCTACGTCACCACGGTCCAATGCTTTTCTAATTTTGGTTGAACTCACAGCAACATCATCTAGCTCTTGCGCTGATATTTCCTGAACTTCAAAATGGTATAATTTGCCAAATTTTTTCAGATCGTCAATGTTGGCACTTCGGTTTTTTCCAAAACGGTGGTCATAACCAATGATTATTTTTTTAACATTTAAACTTTCAACCAGAATATTTTTCACAAAGGCTTCCGCCGAAAGGTTTGCAAATTCTTTTGTAAACGGATGAATAATGAGGTGATCGAGCTCTGTTTTTGAAAAAATGGAAACACGTTCATCTATGGTGTTGATGAGTTTGATGTTGCTTTCTTTTTGTAGAACCATACGCGGATGGGGAAAAAAAGTAAGTATTACCGATTCCAGATTGAGTTTTTCAGCTTCTGAAGTGAGTTTTTTCAGGATTTCTCGATGGCCTATGTGAACACCATCAAAAGTGCCAATGGTGATGACAGATTGGGAGTTGTTTTTATAATCTGTTATGGAATGGTGGACTTTCACTGAATTATTTTCCGTTAAAGGTATTCATTGTGTTTGTGATTCCGGCAAGCGCAAATGATTTTATGAGTTCTACAGATTTGTCAAGGCGTTCAGGAAGCTTGGCTTCCTCTTCGGGCTCCCATTCACCCAGTACAAAATCAACTTGACTTCTTCTGCCAAATTCATTATCAATTCCAAACCGAAAGCGATTGTAAGCGGTTGTTCCCAGTTGCAGTTGCGTGTCTTTTAGTCCATTGTGTCCACCGTCGCTTCCTTTGGTTTTCACTCTGATGGTTCCAAAGGGAAGGTTGAGATCATCTGTTATGACCAATAAGTTTTCCACAGGAATTTTTTCTTTTTGAAGCCAGTAGAGGATTGCTTTTCCGCTCAGGTTCATATAGGTGCTGGGCTTGAGTAGTAGTAAACTTCGGCCTTTGATTTTATGAGTTGTTATGTCACCTAGTTTTGCGGGTTCAAAAGCGAGATTTTCATTGTAAGCAAAGCGGTCAAGAATTTTAAAACCGATGTTGTGGCGGGTATTTTCATATTTTGGACCTATATTTCCCAGGCCAACAATTAGAAACTTCTTCATGGGGTCACTTTCTTCAAGGGTGTTGCTTTTCTTTTTTGATAAGAGTCGTCCAAAAAATGGTAGCATTTGTTTTTTTTGTAAAAATATAAAAAAACCCCCAACTTGTGGGGGTTTCTTATAAATTCAAAATGCATTGAAAATTTATTCTGATGCGGGAGTTTCCTCAGTGTTTCCACCTTCAGCAGCAGCAGTTTCACCTTCAGCTCCTTCAGCTCCTTCTTCACCTTCTTCTTCCTCTTCAACATCATCAACAGCCACACGTGAAGTTCTCACTTGAGCGACTACTGTGTTGTCTGGGTGCATGATTTTGTAACCTTCACTTGAAAGCTCAGTGACATATAATTTGCTTCCGATTCTAAGTTCAGTGATATCTGCCTCTATAAAGTCAGGTAAATCAGCAGGGATTGCTTTTACTTTCAGTTTACGTCTAGGAACGCGTAAAACACCACCATTTCTAACTCCACGAGAATTACCTACAATTCTTACAGGAATTTCAAGGGTGATTTCCTTGTCGTCAAAAATCTGGTAGAAGTCCACATGAATGATGTTGTCTGTTACCGGGTGAAATTGAATATCTTGTAAAATGGCATTGATTTTTGAGCCATCTTCTAAAGCAATTACTACTGTGTGTACATCTGGAGTGTAAACCAAGTCTTTAAATGCTAATGTTTCAGCTGAAAAGTGAATTGGCTTGTCTCCTCCGTAAACTACGCAGGGTACCTTTCCAGCATTACGTAGGGCTTTGGTTGCTACCTTGCCCACGCTTTCTCTTTGAGATCCTTTGATTGTAATTGATTTCATTATTTTTGTTTGTTATATAGGTTAGATGATGCGCCCTTGTTATCATCTTTCCTTTATGTTTAAATTGTTTTGGGCGCCTTTTATTACATTAAAAATTTTGAACTGATGGAACTGTTTGTATTCACACGAATCATTACATCTGCCACCAGTTTTGAGCACGTAAGCACTCTAATTTTATTACTTTCTTGCTTTAGCGGAATCGAATCTGTTACAATCAATTCTACAAGCTTTGATTTTTCTATTTTCTCATAAGCATTTCCGGAAAGTATGGCATGAGTACAAATGGCTCTAACGCTTAATGCACCTCGCTCCATCATTACGTCTGCTGCTTTTGTGAGTGTGCCGGCGGTATCTACCATATCATCAACCAGCACAACATTTTTTCCGGTAACGTCTCCAATGAGTTCCATGTGTGATATCACATTTGCTTTTTCGCGTTGCTTATAACAAATGACTACATCACTTTCCAAAAACTTAGAATAGGCATAGGCTCTTTTTGAACCTCCCATATCAGGTGATGCAATGGTTAAATTTTCAAGGTTTAAACTTCTCAGGTAAGGCAAAAAAATGGTAGACGCAAAAAGGTGATCGACCGGTTTTTCAAAAAAGCCTTGAATCTGGTCTGCGTGCAAGTCCATGGTGATTATGCGTGTGGCACCTGCTGTTTCCAGCATTTTGGCGACCAATTTTGCGGCGATTGGCACTCTGGGTTTGTCTTTTCTGTCTTGTCTTGCCCACCCAAAGTAGGGCATCACAGCGGTTACGTGTCTTGCTGAGGCGCGTTTTGCAGCATCAATCATCAGGAGCATTTCCATCAAATTGTCACTATTTGGGAAAGTGGATCCTATAATAAAAACCCGGCTTCCTCTCACTGATTCTTCAAAAGAAGGTTGAAACTCACCGTCGCTGTAATGAGATGTAATTACATTTCCAAGAGGCATACCAAAAGCGTCAGCAATTTTTTCAGCGAGCACGATGCTTTGTGAGCAAGCAAAAATCTTTGGTTCGGGAGTTGGAATGGCCATTGTTAACTGGTTGTAAAATAGGGTTTTGCTGTCTGCTTGTTTTTACGAGGTGCAAATTTAGAAAATAATTTCAATCAAGGAAGCATAATTACTTCTTATTTAGGGTGTATATGTAAATATTTTTATAATTTTGTCGTCCAATTCTTTGAAAATGCCTTGGTGGCGGAATTGGTAGACGCGCTGGATTCAAAATCCTGTGTCCTCGGACGTGTGGGTTCGATTCCCACCCAAGGTACAAAGCTCCAACATTTGTTGGAGCTTTTTGTTGTTTATAGTTGATAGTGTTCTTTAAAAATTCTATTAAAATTATAACCTCTTGTTACCCGCATTTCTATCAACATTTACTAACTTTGATAACTATCTAAAAATCCCCCAATAATGGCTGAATTTTGGCTTTACTTCAAAATGGGTCTTGACCACGTTATAAACTGGTATAATTATTCCCATATTTTATTTATCATATTATTGACAGTTGCCTATCAATTCAATGCTTGGAAGCGTTTGCTGCTGCTTGTCACCTTGTTTACCCTTGGGCACTTAATTGCTGTTTTGATGGTTTCTTATGGCGTAGTGAAAGTGAGTCTGGGTATGGTGGGATTTCTCATCGCAATTGTCATTATTTTTACAGCACTCTTTAATATTTTTACGGCCGGAAAAGAAAAACGACGTGAAAAGCTGGGGTTCTTGTTTGGACTTTCCATTTTTCTGGGACTATTGAGAGGACTTGGATTTGCTCCACAATTTATAGAAGCTGTTGGTCAAAAGAGTAAAATACTGCCACTTTTTGAAGTGGCTTTGGGCGTTGAAGCCGGGCAAATTATCGTGGCTTTAATTGTTTTGATTATAGGTACGGTTGTTCAAACTATTTTCCGGTTTAATAAAAAAGACTGGGTGCTGGTTATTTCTTCTGTTATTTTGGGTCTGGCAATTCCGCTACTTATTTCAAACTGGATATTTTAAATCATTCATTGCCCAATATTTAACGAATCATTCATATTTAATCCGTTGATAAAATTTTATCTTCGCAGCTTAGTTAGTATTCCAAATGCCAAATAAAAAACAACGTAAATATGACATCGCCTACATGCGCATGGCACTGGAGTGGGCAAAATTATCCCATTGCAAGCGTAAGCAAGTTGGAGCACTCATTGTAAAGGACAAAATGATTATTTCAGACGGCTATAATGGCACACCCTCAGGGTTTGAAAACTATTGTGAAGACGATGAGGGATATACAAAATGGTATGTACTTCATGCAGAAGCAAATGCTATTTTGAAAGTTGCTTCGTCAACCCAATCCTGCAAAGGCGCAACACTTTATATCACAATGTCTCCCTGTAAAGAGTGCAGTAAGTTGATTCATCAGGCGGGAATCACTCGGTTGGTTTATCTGGAGGCCTACAAAGATAATTCCGGCGTAAGTTTTTTGGAAAAAGCAGGAGTCGCTCTGGAACATTTAGAATCTGTTGAACCTTAATTTTTAATGCAAAAATCATCTAAATATATCCCCCTATTGATAGGTGTTGCAATTGCAGCAGGGATTTTTATTGGTTCAAAACTCAATTTTGGAGACACCACCGAAAAGATTTTTGCAACAAATTCTAAAAAGGATAAATTAAACAGGCTCATTGATTACATTGATTTTGAATATGTTGACAGAATTAATACAGACAGTATTGTTGATGTGACAGTAAACAGTATTCTAAAAAATCTAGATCCACACTCGGTGTATATCCCTGTGAGCGACTATGAGTCGGTTGCTGATGATATGCGGGGAAAATTTGTAGGTATTGGCGTTAGCTTTTACATTTATAATGACACAGTTTCAGTAATTTCAACCATTGATGATGGTCCCGCCGAAAAAGCAGGAATCAAAGCCGGTGATCGCATATTGTATGCAGACGATATGCCCCTTTTTGGGGAATTCAGCAATAGGGACTCCATTGTATCTTCTTTAAGGGGAGAATTAAATTCAAAGGTAGCTCTTACTGTTTTTCGCAGTAGCGAAAAAAAAGAAATGAAGTTTAAGCTTACGCGAAAAGAAGTAGCTATTAAAAGTGTCGATGCCGGTTTTAAAATCAATGAGGAGCTGGGATATATCAAGGTAAACCGCTTTGCAGAAACAACAGATGATGAATTTAGAGCCTCACTTAGAGATTTGGTTAATCAGGATATTTCAACACTTATATTAGATTTGAGAAACAATCCCGGGGGTTATGTTTTTGCTGCTGAACGCATGCTTGATGAGTTTTTGCCAAAAGGAACACTACTATTGAAAACCAAAAACAAAGCAGGAGTCATTGAAAATACAATTGCAAAGAGGAGAGGCCTTTTTGAAAACGGAAAGGTCTATGTTCTGGTCAATGAAAACTCGGCTTCAGCCAGTGAAATTGTAGCCGGAGCGTTACAAGATAATGATCAAGGAGTTATTGTTGGTCGCAGAACCTACGGGAAAGGTCTTGTTCAAAGAGAAATGGCGTTGGGCGATGGCAGTGCTGTAAGATTAACAGTGGCGCGTTACTATACTCCTACAGGAAGGTCAATCCAACGGCCTTATGTGAATGGTGACAAAACCTACTTTAAAGACTATCAGGAACGATATAACAATGGTGAACTCATTAGCGCAGACAGCATTTCAGTGAATGATAGCTTGCGTTATGTAACTCCAAAAGGGAAGGTTGTCTATGGAGGCGGTGGTATTTTACCGGATGTTTTTATACCCAAAGACCTGAGCGAAGAAGGAGAAATTATAAGTTACATCTCACAATCGGGTTTGTTAAACTATTTTGTATTTGAGCAACTTGATAAAAACCGAGCCTTGTTTGAAGGCTTTACGCCCCAAGAATTTTTTACAAACTATGAAGTAGCCGATGAATTATTGGATGAATTTATCTTTTATTCACGACTCATAGAAACCAATTTTCAGCTTCACGGGTATGAATCCCTTATGAAAACACATTTAAAGGCAACCATCGCTCAGCAACTATTTGGGGGTGATTACTATGAAAGAATCCTCATTCAAAATGATGTAATGATAGACAGGGTCTTAGAAATGGAATATCCTGAAGAAAACCAAAACGAGGATTAATTGTCATCATTACATCACTTTAAAAGTCAGAACGTTTTAAAAGTTCAGTTAATTAAGCTATTGAGGTAGCTCATCAAATCCCATATTATATAGAATAAATCCAAAAATGTCTGTATGAAGGTCTACTATTTTTGAAACAGGCATTCCGGCACCATGACCGGCTCCTACATCAATTCGAATTAATTTGGGAGCATCTCCTGTTTCTTTTGACTGTAATTCTGCTGCATATTTAAATGAATGAGCAGGTACCACCCTGTCATCGTGATCTGCAGTGGTCACCATAACGGCAGGATAATTTTGACCTTCTTTTATGTTATGTAATGGGGAATAACCCTTTAAGTATTGAAACATTTCTTCACTATCATTTGCAGTTCCATAATCATAAGCCCAACCTGCTCCGGCAGTGAAAGTGTGATAGCGCAACATATCCATAACGCCCACTTGAGGAATTCCTACTTGAAAGAGTTCAGGGCGCTGATTAACTACTGCTCCCACAAGAAGACCACCGTTTGAACCACCTCTAACAGCGAGATAATCTGATGAGGTATAGTTCCTATCTATCAAATATTCTGCAGCTGCTATAAAATCATCAAACACATTTTGTTTGTTGAGTTTGGTTCCAGCGTCATGCCATTTTCTTCCATATTCTCCACCACCTCTTATGTTTGGCACAGCATATACACCACCCATCTCAAGCCAAACGGCAGTTACAATAGAAAAGCCGGGTCTCATACTAACATTAAACCCGCCATAACCGTATAAAATGGTTGGGTTTTTAGCGTTGAGGTCCAATCCTTTTTTATGCGTAATAATCATGGGTACTTTTGTGCCATCTTTTGAGGTATAAAACACCTGATTTGATTCAAATTCATCAGTGTTGAAATCTATTTCGGGCTTCCAGTAAACTGCAGAGGCACCGGTTTCCACATCATAAGTATAAATACTTCCGGGAGTGTTGTAATTTGAAAAGGAGTAATACATAGTTTCTGCATCCTTTTTTCCACCAAAACCACTTGCAGTTCCCACACCGGGTAGTTCTACTTCGCGAATTAAAGTTCCATCAAAATTATATTGTAAAACTTTTGAAACAGCATCCACCATATAGCGGGCAAACAGATAGCCGCTTCCGGTTGACGGACTTAAAACATTTTCAGTTTCAGGAATTAAATCTGTCCAATTTTCTTGAGATGGATTTGAAGCATCAACAGTGACGACCTTTTCATTAGGCGCATCCAGATTGGTTTGTATAAAAAGTTTGCTTCCCTCATTATCTAGAACGGAGGTTGAGTTATCAAATCCGGAAATAACGGGAACTATTTTTTTATCTGTACTTTCTAAATCAACAAGGTATAATTCATTACCACTTGTTGATATGGATCTTGAAATATAAAGAAAACGGCCATCCTCAGATACGTCTCCCCAGATATATCTCGCTTTTTGGCTGTCAATTTCTCCAAAAACAACTTGATCCTCACTTTGTTTTGTACCTAGTTTGTGGTAAAAAAGTCTGTGCTGGTCTGTCATGGCAGAAAGCTGACTTCCTTTGGGTTTTTCGTAAGTAGAATAATAAAACCCTTCTTCACCTTTCCAGGCAATTCCCGTGAATTTTAAATCAACCAGTGTATCGCCAATTTGTTCTTTGGTTTCTGCATCAATTACAATTACTTTTCTCCAGTCACTTCCACCCTCAGAGATAGAATAGGCAGCAAGTTTTCCGCTTTTTGAAAACCGTAAAGCATCAAGAGATGTGGTTCCGTCTTCAGAAAAGGAATTTGGATCCAAAAATACTTCTTCATTGCCCTCTTTTTCGCGATAAACAACATAATGATCTTGCAGACCGTCATTCTTGTAATAATAGGTGTAATCACCTTCAATAAATGGGGCGCTCACCTTTTCATAATTCCAAAGCTCGGTAAGGCGGTTATTGATTTCGTTTCTAAAAGGAATCTTTTCTAAAAATCCAAAAGTAACTTCGTTTTGGGCTTTTACCCAGGCAGCTGTTTCATCAGATAAGTCGTCTTCCAGCCATCTGTAGGGGTCAGGAACTTCTGTTCCAAAATAGGCGTCAACAGTATCAACTTTTTTTGTATCAGGATATTCTAAAGTCATAGCAGTTCTCTTGTTTTCTTCTTTGCAACCCATAAATAGAGCCAAAGAAAAAACAACTAAAAAAATATTTTTCATGTTTGAAGGTTTAAATAAGTACAAACTTACTAAAATGTAGAATAAGTATTAATGAAAGAGGGGTTTATATTTTGGCCAAAGTTTATAAATTAAAATAAAGTTAATCACTGCCACTAAAGCAGCTATTCCAATACTGGGAATATCCAAAAATAAATGATAAAGCAACACATTTACTGAAATGGGAATCAAAGCTAAAACCGCAAAAGCCACCCACTTATTTAATAGAAGAAGTAACCCAATGACAATTTCGATAACCCCAAGAGCCGGAAGAATATACCCGGTTGCTTTGAGTGAGCCCATAAATTGAGAAGCATCCTCAGGAATGGCCGGAGCCGGAATAAAGTTTAAAAACTTGTTCAGACCAATTAAAATTAAAATAACTGCCAGTAAAAACCGAATGATTTTAGTAAATGTTGAATTCATAGGAAGAAGGTTTTGGTTAGTATTGTAGTGGAAAGATAAAAAATTCATTTCAGATTACAAACTACAGCTTCTTACAAAAACCTAATTCTCAGACAAGTTGGGCTTTTAAAAGGTATTCAGCTATTTGCACTGCATTTGTTGCAGCACCTTTTCTGAGATTGTCACTCACAATCCAAAGGTTTAAGGAGTTTTCCTTTGAGTAATCACGACGAATTCTCCCCACAAAAACATCATCTTTTCCCTTGGCATAAATGGGCATAGGATAGGTGTTTGTGTCTGTGTTGTCTTGAACAGTGACTCCTTGGGTATCATGTAGCAAAGTTCTTATGTGGCTTTCATCAAATTCATTTTCAAACTCAATATTAACAGACTCACTGTGGCCTCCTACAACCGGGATGCGAATAGCCGTTGCGGTAACAGCAATGCTTCTGTCGTTGAGGATTTTTTGTGTTTCCCTCACTAGCTTCATTTCTTCTTTTGTATAACCGTTCTCTTCAAAAACATCACACTGCGGGATGGCATTTTGATGAATGGGGTATGGATAAGCCATGTCGCCTTTAATGCCTTTCATTTCGTTTTGCAATTGCTCTACTGCTTTCACACCGGTGCCTGTGATGGATTGATAGGTAGATACTACAACACGTTTTACACCATATTTTTTGTGGAGCGGGTATAAGACCAGCACCATTTGAATGGTGGAACAGTTAGGATTGGCAATGATTTTATCTTCCTTTGTTAATTGCAAAGCGTTTATTTCAGGAACGATGAGTTTTTTTGAAGGATCCATTCTCCATGCAGAGGAGTTGTCAATAACAGTGGTTCCGGCTGCTGCAAATCTTGGCACCCATTCTTTTGAAGTTTCGCCACCTGCAGAAAACAACGCGATATCCGGTTTTGCGTCTACGGCAGCTTGCAAACCAATAACGGTATGTTCTTTTTCATTGAAAGTTAACTTTTTGCCCACAGAGCGTTCAGACGCGACAAGCATCAATTCTGTAATGGGAAAATTTCGCGCTTCAAGTACCTGAAGCATAACCTCGCCTACCATTCCGGTGGCACCTACTACTGCTATTCTCATACCTATCACCCGTCCCCAAGCCTTCTTGGGGAGGTATCTCATTAATTAAACTCCTAATTTATTTATAAATACCCTGCTTTTCAACAGCCTTGCAAAGTTAAAAAGAACCCAACTTAAAAAGGTTAAATATTAAATAAAAAAACCACTTGTTTTTGACAAGTGGCTTTAGTTAGAATATATAGTGAGCGGGATTATTTCTTCAATAAATCTCTTATTTCTGCTAACAACTCTTCTTGCGTTGGGCCCTTTGGAGCTGCGGGTGCTTCTACTTTTGGTTTTTTTGTTTTGTTGTATGCTTTTACAATCATAAACAAAACAAATCCAACGATTACTAAATTGATAAGTGCATTAATCCAGGCACCATATCTAATCGCATTTTCCGGTTTAGTGATAGAGCCATCTGCTGCTACAACTGCATCAGAGAGAATTACTTTCAAATCTGCAAAGTCCATGCCGCCGGCAAAGTGACCCACGATGGGCATCATTACATCAGCAACAAAGCCATTGACGACAAGACCTACGGCACCGGCTAAAATTACCGCAACGGCAAGGTCGATAACATTGCCGGTCATAATAAAGTTTTTAAATTCTTTGAACATTTTTATAGGGTTTTAAAGTTTGATAGTATCGAATATAGTAATTTTTATTTAGTCGATCACAATTCTTTTTACACGTTGTGAAATGGCTGTTATGACTTCATAAGAAATGGAGTTTATAGTTTCAGCAAATTCTTCGGCGGTTGTAGATTTCCCAAAAACAAGCACTTCATCACCTTCATTGCAATCAATATCCGTGATATCAACCATAAGCATGTCCATACAAATATTGCCAATCATAGGCGCTTTTTCCCCCTTGATGGTAACAAAACCTTTTCCTTTTCCATAACCGCGGTGAATACCATCTGCGTGCCCAAGGGGCAAGGTGGCTGTAACGCTGTCTTTTGGGGCAATAAACCCAAAATTATAACCCACACTTTCTCCTTTTTTGATGTGATGAATCTGTGAAATAATAGTCTTTAAAGAGGCTACGGGTTCTAAATTTTTATTTTCATTGGCGTCGTTTCCAAAACCGTAAAGACCTATCCCGCTGCGCACCATATCAAATTGAGCTTCAGGAAAATTGAGAATTCCCGATGTATTCAATGTATGTCTCAGGGGTGCATATCCCAATTCACTAATTAAATCATCAGATGTTTTTTGAAATAGTTTGATTTGCCTTTCGGCGAAAGCCTTGTTTGCAACATCTTCACTGGCTGCGAGGTGAGAAAAAATGGATTTTACTTTGACGGCTGTTGTTTGTTTTAAAATTTCCGTGATTGACGAGGCTTCTTCAGGGGCAAATCCAATGCGGTTCATACCTGTATTTATCTTTATATGAATAGGGTAATCTTGGAGGTTTAAACTTTCGGCGAAAGCGATAAAACGCTTCAACATTAAAGGGGAGTATATCCCCGGCTCCAAACAGCGGTCAACAATCTTGTTAAAATTTACCGTTTGTGGGTGTAAAACTAAAATAGGTGATTTGATGCCGGCATCTCTCAAAACAACACCTTCTGAAGCATAAGCCACTGCTAAATAGTCTATTTTTAACTGTTCCAGTTTTTTGGCGATAACCACACTATCGCTTCCATAAGCAAACGCTTTGACAACGCCCATTAATTTCACACCGGGTTGTAACTTTGATTTGAGGTAAGTAAAGTTATGAGTCAATGCATTCAGGTTGATTTCCAGTGTCGTTTCAGTAGCTTTAGGCATAAATCAGGAAGACTTTTTAGTAGTGATAATTTCGGGGTCTTTGACGTTTAGTTTTTTTATTTTTTCGTTCAGCATTGCTTTATAATAAGCGGCTCTGCTCAGCGGTTCATATTCGTCTGTTTCCCCAAGCATCACCAGATTGTCATTTTTGGATTTTCTAAAACTGTATTGTGCCAGATTTCCGGTGCGTGTACAGACGGCGTGAACTTTAGTCACATATTCTGCTGTTGCCATTAATGCCGGCATAGGTCCAAAGGGATTGCCTTTAAAGTCCATATCCAAACCTGCAACAATAACCCTCACGCCGCGATTTGCCAAATCGTTGCATACTTTTATAATTTCGTCATCAAAAAACTGTGCTTCATCAATCCCCACCACATCACAATTGTCTGCCAGTATAGGAATATTTGCCGCAGCCGGAACCGGTGTGGAGCGAATCTCATTACTGTCATGTGAGACCACCATCTCGTCATCATAACGCACATCAAGAGCGGGTTTGAAAATCTCAACGCGCTGCTTTGCAAACTGGGCGCGCTTGAGCCTTCTGATAAGTTCTTCAGTCTTACCGGAAAACATCGAACCGCAGATGACTTCAATCCAGCCAAATTGCTCTTTGTGATTTACTGTATTTTCGAGAAACATTTTGTACTTTTCAATGCGAAAATTAATATCAAAACCGTTATATTACGGAAACGTAAATTTATAAAAAACAAAACGCGCTATCGAAATAAAATAAAAAAGTTATGAAGAAGAAGATTGAGGAGCAATTAAGGCAACTTGCAGCAGAAATTTTAGAGAATAAAGAGTTTTCCTCTTTGGAACAACTTCAGGAAAAAACAAAGAATCTCTATGATGCCTTGACTGTCCAATTGTATCTGGAAGAAAATCAAAAAGAGCCTGAAGCTAAAAACGGAGCAATGGACTCTAACAGTTACGCAAAGCGTCAGAACGACGAACCCAAACCGGTTGAACAACCCAAACACTCAGATAATCTTGCCGAGCCCTTAATTGAAAAAATTAAGGATATTGTGGCGCAAATGCCTTCTGAAACTCATAGAATTGATGAGATTTTAGAAGAAATATTACCAAAGAAAACAGCATCTGCCAGTGAACTGGAAGATTTTGCATCACAATATCAGCAAACGCCCACTTTTGAGAGGAAAGAAATTAAGATATCACAGGAAACCATCAAGGAAGAAGAACCAAAAGAGAATCCAAAACAGGAATCAAAACAGGATGTAAAAGGTGATTTAAAACCAAAATCCCTTAACGACAGGCTTACTAAAAACCTGCAAATTGGTCTTAATGACCGTCTTTCACTCACAAAACATCTTTTTAATGGAAATGCAGATGATTACAATCGTGTGATTTCACAAGTAACCACATTAAACAGCTTTAGGGAAGCTCAGAATTTTATAGAGACAAGTGTAAAGCCCGATTACAACTGGCAAGGAAAAGAGGTACATGTTGAGCGATTTATAATGCTTATTGAAAAACGATTTGATTAATTAACGGATGTCAAAACTCTATTTAGTACCCACGCCCATTGGTAATCTGGAAGATATGACTTTCAGGGCAGTTAGGGTTCTTAAGGAAGTGGATCTTATTTTTGCTGAAGACACCCGAACCAGCGGTAAATTACTGAAGCACTTAGATATTCCCACGCAGATGTATTCTCACCATATGCACAATGAGCATAAAACCGTTGAAAACATCGTCAATCAAATCAAAGCCGGAAAAACGATTGCATTAATCAGTGATGCCGGCACGCCCGCCATTAGCGACCCGGGGTTTTTACTCACTCGTGCCTGTATTGAGGCCGGTATTGAAGTGGATTGCCTGCCGGGCGCCACAGCTTTTGTGCCCGCATTGGTCAACAGCGGCTTGCCAAATGATAAATTTGTATTTGAAGGCTTTCTTCCCGTTAAAAAAGGACGCCAAACCAGAATGCTCGCACTCGCTGAAGAATCCCGCACCATGATTTTCTATGAATCTCCCCACAAACTTTTAAAAACCTTGTCAAATTTTGCAGACTTTTTCGGTGAGGACCGAAAAATTTCTGTCTCCCGCGAAATTTCAAAACTGCATGAAGAAACCATTCGCGGAAGCGTCAAAGAGGTCTTGGAACACTATACTTCAAAACCACCTAAAGGCGAAATTGTGGTGGTGGTTGCAGGGAAATCATAATTTATTGATGCTTCCCGCTTTCCCATCCGTGTTTGCCCAAATACTTTTCACCACTTTCCACAGCACCTTCTTCAATGGTAGTTCCCATCGAGTCATTCCAGCGGTTGAGGTAGCCAAAGACCGAAATTACTCCCAGCATTTCCACGATTTCGCCTTCATTCCAATGTTCGTAAAGTCGCTTTTTCATAGACTCATCAACGGCATTGGGCACTTGCGAGGCCGCGAGTGAAAAATCCAGCGCTGCCCTTTCTGCCTCTGAAAAAGCAGGATGGGTGCGGTACTCCCAGATGTTGTCCAGTTGTTCCTGCTCTGCGCCATACCGCTCTGCGGCTCTGATGGCGTGTGCCTGACAATACCGGCAACCGGTGGCATTGCTGCTCACCCAGGCAATCATACGTTTTAAAGCAGATGTGACCCGGCCTTCATTAGCCATCACCGCTTTGTTGAGATTGATAAACGCTTTCGAAATTGCCGGTCGGTGTTGCATAGTTAAAACCGAATTGGGACAAAACCCTAGCGTCTCATTAAAAAAGGCTGCGAGTTCACGAGTTTCTTTGTCATGCTCTGGCGAAAGAGGAGTTACTAATGCCATAATTAAAGAGTTTAATTTGTATTTTTGATGAGTACAATTAAAGAATTTTTTTAGACATGAACCACACCGTCACCACCATTTGGAAAGAAAACCTGTTGTTTGAATCAGACAATCCCTCGGGGCATAGTGTATTAATTGACACTTCAATTGAAAACGGAGGAACAAACAAAGGGCTGGCCCCTAAAGCCATGATGCTTTCGGCTTTGGCCGGTTGCTCAGGGCTTGATGTGGTTTCCATCCTCAACAAAATGAAAGTTGAAAACTATCAATTTCAAATCACCACCACCGGTGATCTCACAGAGGAGCATCCCAAATATTACAACAAGGTCAACGTGATGTATCAGTTTTTTGGAAGAAACTTGCCCCAGGACAAATTAAAAAAAGCCGTAGATTTATCTGTAGAAAAATACTGTGGTGTCATGGAAATGTTCCGAAAATTTGCTGATGTCACAATTGAAATACAATTTATAGAATCTTAGTTTTAAGATCCGTTTTTGGAATTTGGAATTTTTAAATTTGGAATTTACACATGCATTGGACCCTCAAACCAAAACCCGAAGCTAATAAAATAAGCACCCTGGCTCAGGACCTGCAGGTTGATGAAACCATTGCGACACTCCTAGTGCAACGTGGCGTGGAAAGTTTTGAGGATGCCAAAAAGTTTTTCCGTCCGTCGCTGGAGGATTTGCACGATCCCTTTCTGATGAAAGATATGGATAAAGCAGTGGAACGCATTGAACAAGCCATTACCAATGAAGAAAACATCCTCGTGTTTGGTGATTATGATGTGGATGGCACCTCTTCGGTGGCGTTGATGTCGTCTTATTTACTTTCCTATTATCCCAATGTGGCGACCTACATTCCCGATAGGTATGAAGAGGGCTATGGCGTGTCCTATCAGGGCATCGATTTTGCGGCAGATAATAACTTTTCGTTGATTATCGCTTTGGATTGTGGTATAAAAGCCATTGACAAGGTCGCTTACGCGAAAGAAAAAAACATTGACTTCATCATCTGTGATCACCACAGGCCCGGCGAAAATCTTCCTGAGGCAGTAGCCATTTTGGATCCAAAAAGAGAAGATTGTACATATCCCTATGATGAACTTTGCGGATGTGGTGTAGGTTTCAAACTCATACAAGCACTTGCCGGAAGACGTGGTCAAACCATCGATGATTTGATGCTCTATCTAGATCTGGTTGCAACAGCCATTGGCGCAGATATTGTTCCAATGACCGAGGAGAACAGGGTACTGACTTATTTTGGTTTGAAAGTAATTAACAGCAATCCGCGGCCGGGTTTTAAAGCGATTATTGAGCAACTCAAAAAGGACACACTGGAAGTGAGTGATGTGGTTTTTATCATTGCCCCACGCATCAATGCCGCCGGAAGAATGAAGCACGGGCAACACGCTGTCAACTTAATGACTGAAACAGACCTCGAACAAGCAAAAATTTACGCTCAGGAAATAGAAGCCTACAACCTCGACCGCCGTGAAACTGACCGGGAAATCACCGAAGAAGCCCTCGAACTTATTAAAACCAACGGCGAAGAAGAACGATTTACAACGGTAGTCTATCAGGAACACTGGCACAAAGGTGTGATTGGTATTGTTGCTTCCCGATTGACTGAAACCTATTACCGTCCCACCCTCGTCTTTACCAAAAGTGGCGATAAATTAGCAGCCAGCGCGCGCTCCGTAAAACATTTTGATGTGTATAATGCCATTGAGGCCTGTGAAGATTGTCTGGAACAGTTTGGCGGTCACAAATATGCCGCGGGACTCACCTTGTTGCCTGAACAATTTGAGGATTTTAAAAATAAATTTGAAGATGTTGTCAAGGCAACCATCGATAAAAAACTACTCACCCCTGAGATTTCAGTAGATCTTGAAATTGATTTAAAAGACATCACCTCCAAATTTTTCAGGGTTTTAAAACAATTTGCCCCTTTTGGTCCCGGGAATATGACTCCGGTTTTTATCACGCAAAACCTGCAGGATACAGGATGGAGCAAAAAGGTGGGTGAAAATGAAGACCATTTGCGCGTAGTCATCAAGCAGGGCAACTCCCCCAATTTTACCGGCATTGGTTTTGGAATGGGGGACAACTATGACCTGATCAAAGACAAAAAACCTTTTAAAGCGGTGTACTCACTGGATGAAAATACCTGGAATGGGACCACGAGCATTCAATTGCGGTTGAGGGATTTGAAAAATTAGTCTATTATTTAAAACCATTCTAAATAAAATTTTTATTTTTGTAGCATCAACTTTCAGTTATGGAAAAGGAAATCTGCCAAATATATCACAACCCCATCGGGATTGCCTTTAGGTGGCAAACGCCTTTGGAAAAAGCTTCAGAAAAAGTACAGGTGGTGTTCAATCATATGGGCTTTCACCTTAACAAAGAGGAAATCGAGCTGTTCTCAAATCAAGTGGCATGTTCAAGAGAATCGCTTTCAAGTTGTGACCGTTGTGCTTTCATAAAGGAATGTAAAAATATTTTACTGGAAACGCCTTCAGCTTCTGTGAGTCTGGCAGTAAATGAAAAGGAGTTGGAGCAACTGGATGATTTATTGAACGGGACGTTGTTTTGGTTAAACCTGGAGGATTATTTGAAGAACCAGTGTAAAAATTAGGGTAAAATAAACGCTTTAAATCATATAATCTGCGCATATCCGCGCGATCTGCGGGAGATTTAAAAGGGTAATAAGCCCGCTAATTTCGCTGATTTTCGCAGAAAGCTTTTTTGTAAAATAGAGATTATTTAAACTCCTTCAACTCAAACCGTTCGCCATCAAATACCCCATAGGTAAAGTGACTTATCCAGTCGCCTAGGTTAAAGTAAGTACTTTCAGGTCCCACCTTGATTTCCATCGGGAAATGGCGGTGACCAAAAATAAAGTAGTCATAGTGTTTGGTTTCCAGTTTGCGCTTGGCATATTGCGCCAGCCATTCATTTTCTTCCCCCAGAAATTCTTTATCATCTTCACCTGAGATGAGCTTGTTTTTTACAGAAAGATGTTTTGCGACAGCAACCCCAATATCAGGATGCATCCACCTGAACAGCCATTTAAAAAAAGGATTGGTAAACACTTTTTTCATACGTTTGAAGCCCCTATCGTTTGGTCCTAAACCATCACCATGGCCTATGTAGAATTTTTTATTTTCAATGGTAAACTCCCGTGGTTTATGGTAAACAGGAATATTGAGTTCTTTTTCAAAATAGCCATTCATCCACAAATCGTGATTGCCCACAAAAAAGTAGATGGGAATGCCGCTATCTCTTATTTCGGCGAGTTTTCCCAGTACGCGTACAAATCCTTTGGGGACTACTTGCCGGTATTCAAACCAGAAGTCAAACAAATCACCCAGCAAAAAAATGGCAGCAGCATCCTCTTTTACTGTGTCCAGCCAGCGCACAAAGATGCGTTCCCTCGGGAGGCTCTCTGCGGCTGTGGGTGCACCCAAATGATTGTCGCTGGAAAAATAGACTTTTTTACCTTCAGGAATGTTCATTCAATTGTTTTGATGTTGTAAATATAAGTAAATGAATGAAGTTTTATTCATTATCTGAGGCAACCCATTCTGCAAAACTACTTTCGGTTTCCTGAAGTTTCAGGGAGTGTAGCTGAATGTTTTTCGGAAGACGGGCCTTTATCTTTTCTGAAAAATCGATCACCATATTTTCGCTGGTGGGTTGGTAATCTACCAAAATCACGTGATGATCTCTTTCTGAAAGCTCTTTGGCCAACTCAACGTGAGGCGTATTTTTATTAAAAACGGTAGCGTGGTCAAACACATCGACTATTTCCTCCTTGACGATTTTTTTTAAGTCACTAAAGTCTATGACCATGCCATATTTTACGTGATTTGAATCGGTTATGGGTTTGCCGATGACCGTGACAGAAAGTTTATAACTGTGCCCATGTACATTGCGGCATTTGCCGTCATAGCCATACAAGGCGTGGCCGGTTTCAAAATTGAATTGTTTGGTGATTCTAATAGTACTCATGCTTCAAATTTCTAATGCAAAGATAGGTGAATTTGATTCTTTTTCAGAGAGTTGTTAAACCAATTGGTTTCTAAACTATATTTGCGAACTTTTTTAAATACCGTAAGGGGCTATGCAAGAACTCTTTGATCAACTCGATTTTGTTGAAAATCCAATGTATGAGACTGTCATCAGCGACTTGATGGAGAAGCAATACAGTATTGTTGAAGGGTTTTTTACCTCTTATGAAGTGATTGCTTTGCGCTCTTCGCTGCTTGAAAAGTTTGAAGAAGATGCCTTTAAAAAAGCGGCAATCGGAAACAAGGTTAACGAAATTATAGAGAAATCTGTGCGTGGTGATTTTATTCTTTGGTTGAATGAAAAGGAAGCCAATTCGGCAGAAATAACCTTTTTTAACCGAATCAACGACATGGTTTCTTACCTGAATAAAACCTGTTTTATGGGAATTCTCTTCAAGGAATTCCACTATGCACTGTATCCCAAAGGCACTTTTTACAAGAGACATCTCGATACGTTCCAAAACGACGACCGTAGAAAATTATCGATGGTGTGTTATCTCAATGAAGAAAACTGGCAACCGGAGTATGGCGGCGAACTCGTATTATATCTAAACGAAAACGGAGGGGAAGTCGCAAAAACTATCTATCCCTTTCCAGGAAGGATGGTCATTTTTGAAAGTCAGATCCTGGAACACGAAGTCAAACCTGTAGAACAAAAACGAATGAGCATTACCGGCTGGTTGAAGACGCGTTAGAATCTAAGGATTAGTAATCAATCCCTTGATTATTTTGTCAACGAGTCCAATTTAGGCAATAACATTTTTCGGAACTTTATAATTAGCGAAAGTGATCTCACCAAAGCCCATACGACAAAGGCAATCCAAACGCCATACAATTCCAAACCATAGTAATCACAAACAAATAAAACAGGAATAAACCCTAGAAATGTAGCAGAAAGCAACACATTTCTTAAGTATTTCATCTCGCCCATTCCCTTAAAAATTCCATCAAAAATAAAGGCAAAACCATTTATGGGCTGGACAAGAATCACGATGAAAAAAATTTGTTTGAACCTGTATAAAACCTCAGGGTCTTTCGTAAATAGCAAACCCAACGGTTCATACAACCACCATCCCACACCCATTAAAACCACTGAGACCAGCATTCCATAAAGCGATACGATTTTACTTAACTTCCAAAGGCCTTGATAGTCTTTGGCACCAAGTAATTTTCCCGAAAGTATATTGCCAGATGATGAATACCCATCAATAAAAAATGCTGAAAACAACCAAAGATTCAATGCAATGGTTTGTGCTGCAATAAAAGAAGTTCCATAATCTGTTGCAAAAGCATTAGAGAAATAAATAGCGGTATTTAAAGCAATAGAACGGATAAACAGGTTAAATGCCATACTAACAAGCCGGTACATTTCCGGATGCAATGGCATTGTTAATTTTAGACTCACATTTGTTTTCCATAACAAAAGTACCAGTGAAATAACCGCCATCAATGCCTGCGAAATCAAGCTCGCCCAGGCAGCACCACTTAAATGCATGGGTTCAATCCAGCCCTCGATTCCATAGACCAAAGCAAAATCCAGTCCAATATTTGTGCCTGCACCAATGAGCGCAACGACCATTGGCCAAAAGGTGTTTTGCAAGCCTCTAAAGACCCCAAAAACAGCAAAAGTAAACAAGGTCAAAGGAAAGCCCCAAACCCTGATGTTGTAGTACTCCACACTGTATTGAAGTACCAGCCCTGAGGCATTGTAAAGTTTGAAAATACCTTCTACAAAAAAAATAGTGCTCAATAAAATTAAAATACTTAATAGTACATTGAGAAAGATAGCTTGCGCCGGAAGGGTTTTTAACTCCTCTAATTTACCGGCACCCAAATATTGAGAGATTATCGCAGAAATAGCACTGCGGGTTTGACCCAAAATCCAGATCAATGCAGAAAGAAAAGAACCCACAATCCCCACCGCTGCAAGTGCTTCAGTGCCATTAACAGGGATGTTTCCCACTATGGCAGCGTCTGTTATGGAAATAACAGGCTCAGCAATACCGGCAATTAATGCCGGGATGGCAAGACGGTGAATGTTTTTAAAGGAGAGTTCGTTTCTCAAAACCAAAAAACTTTAAATAAGAAACCACAAGCGTTAAGGCTTGTGGTTCATAGGGTGGAGAAGATGGGATTCGAACCCACGACCTCTTGGCTGCCAGCCAAGCGCTCTAGCCAACTGAGCTACATCCCCGATTGAGGGATCAAAAATAATTAAAAAAAACCATTCTTTATATGCAGCATCAAATTAATATTTGAAAATCTATATTATCAAAAACCTTACAGAAAGCGTTCCCTCTTTTTTAGTTAACTTTGCAGGAATTTAAAAACAAGCCATGATACAATCCATGACCGGTTTTGGGAAAGCCATTAAGCAGTTACCCAATAAAAAAATCACCGTAGAAATAAAATCTCTAAACAGCAAAAGCCTCGACTTAAATGCCCGCCTTCCTTCTGCTTACCGCGAAAAGGAGCTTCAAATAAGAAACTTGCTGTCAAGCTCATTGGAGCGTGGAAAGGTTGATTTTAATCTATATATAGAGCTTTCAGGCGAAGAGACCTCATCACAGGTGAATGCAGCTGTTGTGGAAGAATATATCAAACAATTAAGCCTTATTGTTAACGGAGACCGCACTGAGTTGCTTAAAATGGCTATTAGAATGCCTGATGCTTTAAAAACGGAAAGGGAAGAAATCGATGAGGAAGAATTCAAGCAAATTACAACTGCTATTGAAGAAGCGCTAAAGGAAATTAATACTTACAGGAGCGATGAAGGGGAAATTCTAAAAAACGATTTTAAAATGCGCATTCAAAACATTGCCGATTTACTTGAAAAAGTAATCGCGATGGATCCGGAGCGTATTCAAGGAGTAAAAGAACGATTGCGAAAAGCAGTTAGCGATTTAAAAGAGCAAGTAGATGAAAACCGTTTTGAACAAGAACTCATTTACTACCTTGAAAAATATGATATCACTGAAGAAAAAGTACGTCTGGACAACCATCTTAAGTATTTTACTGAAGCTCTCAATTCATCAGACTCTAATGGCAAAAAACTGGGTTTTATCTCTCAGGAAATTGGTAGGGAAATCAACACAATTGGCTCAAAGTCAAACTTTGCCGCAATGCAACAACTCGTTGTTCAAATGAAAGACGAGTTAGAAAAAATAAAAGAACAATTATTAAACGTGTTGTAATGGAAGGAAAAGGAAAGCTTATTGTTTTTTCTGCACCTTCAGGCTCTGGAAAAACAACGATTGTTCAACACCTTTTGAAACAGCAAGACCTCAATCTTGAGTTTTCAATTTCGGCAACTTCTCGGGAACCAAGAGGAGAAGAAAAAAACGGGCAACATTATTATTTTATGTCCTTTAAAGAGTTTAAACAACACATCAAAAACGATGATTTTCTGGAATGGGAAGAAGTCTATCGGGATAATTTCTACGGCACATTAAAAACCGAAGTAGAACGCATCTGGGCAGAAGGAAAACATGTTATTTTTGATATAGATGTTGTGGGAGGGCTGCGCATCAAGAAGAAATTCCCAAAAGAGACCTTAGCCGTTTTTGTAAAACCACCCAGTGTTGACGAACTAAAGCGTCGATTAAAAGAACGCAAAACTGAAAGCGAAGAAAAAATAAATATGCGTATTGCAAAAGCTTCTATTGAATTAGCTACCGCACCTCAATTTGACCACGTGATAGAAAATAATGATCTCGAAGTTGCACTTCAGGAAGCACATAATCTGGTTGCAAATTTTATAAACCAATAAAAACTAAACTGTATTGGCTTCAAAAAAAATAGGTTTGTATTTTGGTTCATTTAACCCCATTCACATAGGGCATCTTGTGATTGCAAACCACCTTGTGGAATACAGTGACCTGGATGAGGTTTGGCTGGTAGTTTCTCCACACAATCCTTTTAAGAAGAAGAAAACACTTCTTGAAGACCACCACAGACTTGAACTGGTGCGAAGAGCCTGTGAAAGCTATGAAAAAATATTGCCTAGCGATATTGAATTTAAACTCCCACAGCCCAGTTATACAGTAAATTCTTTGGCACACCTAAAAGAAAAATACCCAAATAGTGAATTTTGTCTTCTAATGGGTGAAGACAATCTCAATACCTTTCACAAATGGAAAAATCATGAAGTGATTCTTGAAAACAATCAAATTTATGTTTATCCGCGCATTGCAGACAATGGTCACGAAAACCAGTTTACCAAACACCCTAAAATTATTCACGTAGATGCGCCCATCATGCAAATTTCCTCAACTCATATCAGAAATGCAATTGCTGAAGGAAAAAACGTCACTCCTTTACTTCCCGCAGAAGTCTGGAAGTATATAGATGAAATGAATTTTTACAGGAAATAAAAAACCGCCCTTGTTGGGAAACAAGAGCGGCTTTCAAACTAAATAACCAACCAAAAAACCTTTACTTCAACTTCTATTTACACAGAAGTTTCACTTGGGTTTCTTATTTTCAAGAACGGTGAGTTTGTTTTTTAAATTGTATTAAAAATGCTAATCTGTTGTTAAAATTTTATTTTACTATTCAATTGTTTTAAGAAAGAAATAGTGGGTTCTGCTTTTAAGATATAAAATATGTATTTTTGAATTTTGGAAAAAATACAGTTGAATGGAAAAACATCCAAGTTTTGCAGTAATTGGAGGTGGTAGCTGGGCAACCGCTATCGTTAAAATGTTATGTGAAAACCTGCCAAAAGTAAGTTGGTATATGCGAAGCATTTATGCCATCGAACACATCAAAAAAGAAGACCATAACCCTAACTATTTAAGTTCTGTTGAGTTTGATACGAAACAGCTTTTATTAAGCAATGACATCAACAAAGTAGTCAAAGATGCAGATATTGTAATTTTTGCTATACCCTCAGCATTTTTGAGCGGCGAACTTGAAAAGCTGACGGTTTCTTTGGAAAACAAAATCATTTTTTCAGCCATCAAGGGAATCGTCCCGGAAACCGGATTGATTGTTGGTGAGCATTTTAATGAAAAGTACCATATTCCCTTTGAGAATATCGGGGTGATTACCGGGCCCTGTCACGCAGAAGAAGTAGCTCTTGAGCGTCTTTCTTATTTGACACTCGCTTGTGCAGATGAAGAAAAAGCCAAACTCATTGCAAAGTATCTAAGTAGCGATTACATCAAAACCACGACCAGTGATGACGTGATTGGTACCGAGTATGCCGCAATGCTTAAAAACATTTATGCCATTGCTGCCGGAATTGCCCACGGATTGGGTTATGGCGACAACTTTCAGAGTGTATTGATGAGCAACGCCATCAGGGAAATGAAAAAATTCATCAGGAAGGTCTATAAAATGAAACGCAATATCAACGACTCGGCTTATTTGGGGGATTTGTTGGTGACGGGTTATTCCACCTTTAGCCGCAACAGAATGTTTGGGAATATGATTGGGAAAGGATATACCGTCAAAAGCGCTCAAATGGAAATGAGTATGGTGGCAGAAGGGTATTATGCCACTAAAAGTGCCTGGATTGTCAATCAAAAAAAGAAAGCCAAAACACCCATCATCAATGCGGTCTATGAAATTCTTTACGAAAACAAAAACCCTAAAAAGGTATTTAAGAAGTTGACAGAGAAGTTGGATTAATCTGCAAAAACCCCTTCAGAATCAAGAACCGGAACGGCTCTTAAATTATCTTCAGAAATAGAGTAAGGTTCAAAAGTAAAATTGCGGTCATAAAGTTTACCCTCTGAGAAAAAGGTGAGCAAAAACTCATTTTTAAAAGGCAGGACTTCTTCAGTAATAAATTCAACTTTTCTGGAAGTTTTGGGTTCTATAATTCCCAGTCCGTGACGCAGGGTTGCTGTTTTTTGGTCATCCTTGCTTCCGCGTGAAACTACGATTGTCACTTCCATCTTTAAATTACTATTGTTGATGAGATAAACGTTCCAACTTTGGTTTAAAAAGGCTTCATCCCACTCTTTGATGGCAGCAATGTAAATGTCCTTAACTTTTGGGATTTCAATGTCTTTACGCATTCTTATAACGCACTTTTAAATTGTTCTAAAAATCGCAAATCGTTTTCATAAAACATCCTGATGTCACCAATTTGATACAGTAACATCGCAATGCGTTCAATCCCCATTCCAAAAGCAAAACCGGTGTAAGTTTCCGGATCGATACCGCAGTTTTTCAATACATTTGAGTCAACCATACCACAACCCATAATTTCCAGCCAGCCGGTTCCTTTGGTGATGCGGTAATCGGTTTCTGTTTCCAATCCCCAGTAAATATCAACCTCGGCGCTGGGTTCTGTAAATGGAAAATAAGAAGGGCGAAGTCTGATTTTAGATTTGCCAAACATTTCTGTACAGAAGTAAATGAGTGTTTGTTTTAAATCGGCAAAAGAGACATCTTTATCAATATAGAGACCTTCCACTTGATGAAATATACAATGTGAACGCGCTGAAATGGCTTCGTTCCTAAACACCCTTCCAGGGGAAATGGTGCGAATGGGTGGGTTGTTATTTTCCATATAACGCACCTGTACTGATGAGGTGTGCGTGCGCAGCAACACATCAGGATTGGTTTGGATAAAAAAGGTATCCTGCATATCACGTGCAGGGTGGTACTCGGGTAAATTCAATGCAGTGAAGTTGTGCCAGTCGTCTTCAATTTCTGGCCCTTCTGAGACGTTGAATCCAATGCGTGAAAATACCTCAATAATTTGATTTTTTACAATGGAAATGGGATGCCTTCCACCCACTGTTATAGGGTCTCCGGGGCGTGTTAAATCACCGTAAATTCCTTTTTGGATGACCTTACTTTCCAACTCAGATTTGAGTGAATCCACTTTTTCCTGTGCGGTTTGCTTAAGTGTATTTATGGTTTGCCCAAATTCTTTTTTCTGCTCATTGGGGACTTCTTTAAAAGCGTCAAAATAGTCTTTCAAAAGACCTTTTTTTCCGAGATATTTTATGCGAAATTCTTCTACTTCCTGAAGAGAAGTCGCTGTAAATTTTTCCGCTTCAGCGATAGCCTCTTTTATTTTGTCCAACATCCTTATTGCGATTTATCTGAGGGCAAATTTATTAAATATTATTTTAGAAGTACGAGCTTAGAGGTACAAAGTTTGAAGTATTGTTGGGCGCTGGATGTTGGGTGTTGAGTTTTTAAGTTAAAAGATTTTGGAATTTGGAAATTGGTGCTTGTGATTTTAAGTGATAAGCTTTTTCTCCAGAAAATATTGTACAATAGCCTCTTTCATTAAAATGGATTGTTCGCCGGCTTTGAGAGGAGGCAATTGTTCTTTAACAGTATAATGTGGCCAGCCATCTTCATCTTGATAGTCAAATTCATAAAATCCAAAAGGCTCCAGCAGCCTGCAAATAGCGATGTGCATAAGGTCGAGTTTTTCATCTTTCTTAAATTTGCGTTGAAAACGACCCAACTCCTGAATGCCAACTAAATAAATTATGGCATCCAAATCGAGTTTGTCGCCATCGGCAAATTTGTTACTCAACAATTTTACAAGGGTTTCCCAACGGGTTTTTAATGCTTCATCTCTTGCCATTTATTCTGCCTGTGTTTAAAAAAAAGCTATGTTACTAATTAATGTTTACAAAGATACAAACCCCTTTTCAAGTTTTACTATATTTACAGGCTATAACTCCATTTTATGAACAGTCTAGATGTTTTTTTAGCTATTTTTCTTGCTATTGGTTTGTTTCAAGGTTTTAGAAAAGGTTTTTTTATTGAGTTGGCCTCACTTTTGGGTCTTGTACTTGGAGTAGTGGGAGCTATTTATTTTTCTCATTTTGTAGCCGGGTTTTTAGCTTCTTTTACAGACTGGAGCGAGCAAACACTCAACATGGCTGCATTTGCTATTACATTTATTGGGATTGTAATTTTGATCTCCTCCATCGCAAAACTTCTTACTAAAACCTTAGATTTAGTTGCCTTGGGGTTGGTTAATAAACTTCTGGGAGGTTTATTTGGAGTACTTAAAACAGCTTTCTTTTTGAGTGTGTTAATTCTTTTTATAAACGCTATAGAAAATGAGCTTTCTTTTATGGATGAAGAAAAAAAGGATGCATCCTTATTATACAAACCTGTTGCTTCTCTTGCGCCAATGGTGCTCCCTAAATTGATTAAAGAGCTCAATGAGTATGTGAATGAGGAGGAGGATTTAGAAATCTAACTGATACACTTCATCGAGTTTTGAGTTGTTTGCTACTCTGGAAACAACCTCTTGAATGACACCTTTTTTGATTGAATACACCCAGCCGTGAAGCATTAAATCCTGATTGTTTTTCCAAGCGTTTTGAACAATAGACGTTTTGGCAAGATCAAATACCTGTTCGCTTACGTTTAACTCCACATAACGGTCAAAGCGTTTGTGCTCATCTTCAATGGCGTCAAGCTCTTTTTTGTGAAGGCGATAGGTGTTTTTTATATGCCTTATCCAGTTGTCAATAATACCATAAGACTTGTTACCCATAGCGGCTTGCACACCTCCGCAATTATAGTGACCACAAACAATAATATGTTTTACTTTTAAAACATTTACAGCATAATCAACCACACTAAGCATATTAATATCAGTGTGCACAACCATATTGGCAATGTTTCTATGTACAAATACTTCACCGGGTTGAGCTCCAATAATCTCATTTGCAGGAACTCTGCTGTCTGCACATCCAATCCACAACAATGGTGGTTGTTGTCCTTTTGCAAGTTTTTCAAAATATTCAGGGTCTAAAGCCAGTTTGCTTTCCACCCATTTTTTGTTGTTGTCAAGAAGTGATTTATAGAATGTGTCCATTGTTTTTTAATTAAAACAAATATAGGTTTTTTAAAAAAACACCTTTATAAATAAAGCATATTTCTTACTTCAATAAACCAAAAAAGCCATAAATGCTTTTATTTAAATTATAATGCATTTATGGCTTTTAACAACCACTTAAATTGATTTATAATGAGTTACTCATTTAGAAACTCTACTTTTCCGGTATCCATATCATAAACTGCTCCGGCAATTTTTATTTCACCATTGTCTTCCATTTCTTTTAAGATGGGACTTTTTGCTCTTATTTCTGCAATAGTGTTTAAGACATTGTTTTCACAAACATGTTGAACAAACTCTGGATTTGATGAAGTTCTGTCTCCCTCATATTGAGTGGTCTCTACTGTGGGTCTTATTTTTGACAACATGCTTGTTATGTTTCCAAGTTTTACATCATCAATGGCAGATTTAACAGCTCCACAATGCTCGTGACCCATTACTAAAATTAATTTTGATCCTGCTACTTTACACCCAAATTCCATGCTTCCTAATAAATCTTCATTCACAAAATTTCCTGCAACACGCCCCACAAATATATCCCCAATTCCTCTGTCAAAAACATCTTCAACAGGGACACGACTGTCTAAGCAAGATAATACGACTGCTTTTGGGAATTGACCAGAAGCCGATTTTCTAACTTGTGCAGAATGATCTCTAAGCGTTAAATTGTTATTCATAAAACGCTCGTTTCCTTCTTTAAAGAGAGCAATTACATCGTCTGGAGACATAGCGTCGCGCTCCTCTTTTGTTAATACCTCATTTACCAATGGGACTTGTGCTATTTCAATAGTTTCTTGTACATTCTGAGCTGTTGATTCTTTTTTATTTGAAGAATCTTCTTTACAAGAAATGAGCGTTGTTATTAGCATAGATATGCTTAGTAAAAATATTTTTTTCATGGTTTTAGTTTTAATTATTGATGCTTACCTTGTTTTTCGGTGTTCAGCTTTTCCGATTATTTAAAAATTAAAAAACGTAATAATATTGAATTGGTTTCCAGAGCCTCCAGAGGTTAATTGGTTCATTAGACCTATTTCGGATCTTACTTTTGAATTAACTCGGTACCCAACTCCGCCATAAATACGATTTCTATCAAAAAAATTAGCTTCAGTATTCAGGAAAACTTCATTGTACATAGAAAGATACAGTGTATTATCTAGAATTTCCTTATTACTCAATGTATAGTTGAGCCCTAGAAAATAACGGAGCCGAAGTTTAAAATCCTCTTCAATGAAACGTTGTTCAAAACGATAGCGGTGTTGAACAGAAAGATTGTTAAATTTTTGACGAGTGATAAATTGTTGGTAAATACGGTGTTCGTTAAAATTTATTTTTTCATTTGTATTTGCTATGTAGGGTTCATTATAAATGAAACCGTAACCCAACAATAGATTGTTGTTGTTTTCACTTAAATCGTAACCCAAACCGGCTCTCAACAACAATTGCTCTGTATCACCAATAAAGTTGAAATTTCGATATTGAACTTCGTGGTGCAGGTTCCATTTTTCATTGATTTGTTTGTTTCCAAAATAAATCAACCAGTTGCCAATATCACTGTCTTGGGAGTTTCCGGGTTTTGAAACTACAAGGAGTAAAATTACCAATGCTAAGTTTTTCATTAATCTATAATTTATGAATTTAATTTATTATTTCTAAATCAGAACAAAATAGAGTACTCTACTGAGAGCGATTGTGAAAAATTCCTGACAAAGTGATTCAGTTTGCTTATGATAAGCATAAAAATGAATGCTCAGGAAAAAAACTAAGATAAAAAACTAGACTAATTCTGGAGGTGGGATATGAATATCAAAGTAGATAACGTTCCAAAGTGAATTTGGACTTTTTAAAATATTCTTTTGAAACAGACCTTCAAAAGTAGCTTCAAAAGCATGGAAATTGTGTATTCGTTTAGTTTCAGATTCTTCAAAAGTACTCTGTTTCTGAGATTTTTCTTCTTCAGTACTTGTATGTAAATTGGAAATGTCAATTGGAATTTCATTTAAAACAACAAAGGTGGGGGTAGCTATAAATGCTCCAAAAAGTAAAATTAAAAATATGCTGAGAAAACGACGCATTAAGTCTATTAATTTGAATGCAAAAATAAACAGGCTGAAGAATATTACTGTTAAAATAATAATAATTTTAAAAACTTATAATTGTTTTAAACCTGTTTTAATCATCCATCCATCTTTACCATCGGCAAGTTTTATACGCACCCACTCCTCTTCTTCAGAAATGATTTTTACTTTGGTGCCTTCGTGAATAACAAAAGAGATATCTGCTCTCTCTAAAGGCTCACTTCTCACCTGCGAACTCGATGCAAATAATATGGCAGTTTTAGCGTCATTGACCTGAGCATAATTATTAAAGGCAAAAAATACGCAGCCCAATGAAAGGAATAAAGAAAGAAAAGAACTTATAAAGAACAGACGCTTTTTCATTGCAGCAACTGAAAAGTAGTATAACAAAAACAACAGTACAAAACCAATTATAAATACGACAGCAGTTTTTGCCCAATTGTTAAAAGAAAAAAGTTGTGTGGTTCTCTCAATCCAAGAACTGAATAAATTTTTTGGCAAAGGTTCAATAATATCAATCGTTTGATTTTGAGCAAACGCCAAATTGTTTTTTATTTCAGAGTCACCGGGAGCAAGCTGCAACGCTTTTTCATAATAATAAATGCTTGGTGCAATTTGATCAATGCGATAGTAAGCGTTTCCTAAGTTGAAATATAAGGCAGCAGAGTGCTCACCAGATTCTAAAATGGACTCCCATGAGGAAATAGCCGCTTCATAATTGGACTCTTTGTAATGCACTTTACCCTGATCAAACTTTTGCTCGTTTTGCGAAAAGGCAAAGAGGCTCATTGCTATAAACAACAAACAGATTATTTTTTTCATGCCTTTTTAATTTGTTTATCAATAGTAGAAATTACCTCTGCAGCTTTATCATAATCAAGCTGGATAGCTCCTTCTGTAGTTGGGGTATATCTTGCATACTCACAGCTCTTTAGTAATGCAATAAAATCTGAGCTTGCTTGTGAAGAGACTTGTCTGTCCAGTAAAATTCCTTCAATGCGTTCTTTGGAGAAATCTGAAGTCTCTATCGATAATTTTGCTTTGAGATAGTTGTGCAAGGCACGCTCAAGGGCATCATAGAAATGGGCTTGATTTCCTCTGTTTTTCTTAGCTTCAGAAAGATACTTTTTGGCCAGTCTGTTTGCTTTTTTGAGTCGTTGTCCTGCGATATCTGCCTGAAGATTTTTTTGTTTTCTTCCTATGAAAATAAACAATGGGATAAGCAACAACGGTCCGGTAAAAAGTGACCAAAACGCAACAGAATTAAAAAAGCGCGGACTGTCAATTGCTTTAAGGTTTGCATCTAACTTGATATACTTAAATTGCTCATTTGCCATGACAACTGGTTGTCTATATACAGCTTGAGAACCAGTACCGGCAGCTGGTGTACTTGCCACAGGGCCTTGTTCCACCTCAATCAAGAGTTCACCGGAAGTGATGGTTTTATAGCTACCTGAAGTGGGATCAAAATAGCTGAAAATAACAGGGTCAATTGTATAATCTCCCTGAAACTGGGGGACCAAGGTATAGTTCTCAGAAATAGAACCTCTCATGCCTGATTGAGTAGTGGTAACACGATCAATGAACTCAGGCTCATACACTTCAAAAGTAGTTGGGGATGTTATTGAAGGAGGTCTGAAAAGCTTTAAGTTTCCTGTACCTGAAATTTCAACAGTTAATTCCAGAGATTCTCTGGCATCAAGTTTTGTTTTGCTTGTTTTTACATCTAAATTAAATGTGCCAACAGCTCCAGAAAAATTTGCCGGTTGGCCGTCAAGTGGCAGAGGCTTGACGTCTATGGTTCTATTTACAGAAGAGAGCGTTCTGTTTGTTCGGGTCATAAAAGGTCGCCCAAAAATATCTCTTCTGTTTGTTCTCACTTGTAACTGTACATCAAGCGAAAGAGGTTCAATTTGAATTTTTCCTGTTTTTTGAGGATACAATAAGGTGTTCCTCAAAATGGTATATAAATAGGGTTTTCCTTGATAAGTGCCTTCCTGTACCTGGATTTGATTGTTGTCGATGTTTTGACTCCAGAAGTCAGCAAAAGTGGGATTGTCTATCACTCTGTAACCACTAATAGATGTTTCAGGAGAAAAGTAAAGCTTGTAAACAACAGTGATTGCCTCGTTGAGATAAGGGCTTGCTTTTGATATTTCAGCAACCAGATGGAGGTCACCCTGAGAAGCAATGTCTATATTGTCACCGTCTTTTGGGGTGTCAACTGCAGCGCCAACTTCAACATTAATGGGAACCGTTTTATAAATTTCGCCATCAATTTCAATGGATGCTTGTCCTATGGTAAAAGTGCCTCTGGCTGTGGGAGATAAAAAGTAACTAAAGGTTTTAGAATAGGTGCGCTTTCCATTAATCCACATATTGCTAACCGATTGGTTGGGTCCTGCAACCACTTTGAATCCAGTAAATTGAGGAGGTTGAAAGTTATCTCCATCCTGATTCATCTCAAAATCTACACGCAAACGCTCATTTACGCCTAGTTTTTCTTTGCTTACCTTAGCAACAAAGCTTACCTGTGCAAACAATGGGCTTGCAAGCAGAAAGAGCAGTGTTGTGAATATTAATCTTGTTTTCATTGTACAATATGAGCAAGTGCGAATGTAAAACTCAATTTCATACAATCATATTAATTTTTACTTAAAAAAATTAAAAAAATTCATAAAAAGCTCATTTTAAGACAAAAGGAGATTAGTTAATGGCGAAATATTTTATTGGTTTTAATTGATTTTATAAAGCCTAAACACTTTATTCTTAATACTTAATACTCAATTCTTACTACTCTATTTACCAGTCTTTTTCAGGCTTTACTTTGGCTCCTTTTTGTTTTTCAGCATTTATTTTATCCTGAACTTTTTTCTCTTCATTGTTCATGGCTTCAAGCAAGCTTTGAATTTGTTGGGGAGAAAGCTTTCCTTCTCTGGGTTGAGGAGTTCCATCTTCTTCACCATCTTGAGGCTCTTTGGGTTCACCTTCCTCATCTTTTTCAGGAGCATCTTGTTCATCATCATCTCCTTCATCACCTTTGTCTTCATTTTCATTTCCTTCATCACCCTGGTCCTGTTCTTCTTCGTTATCGCCTTCTTGTTTTTCGTCTTGATTTTCCTCATTTTGATCATCACCGCCTCCACCGTCATCACCGTGTTCTTCCAGCATTTTTTTGGCTAAAGCTAAATTGTACCTCGTTTCATCATCTGTTGGGTTGTTTCGCAACGCATTTTTATAAGCTTCAACGGCCGGGCGGTATTGTTTTTCGTTCATAAACACATTTCCCAGGTTGTGGTAAATCTTGTGTTTTTCAGACTTTGACTGGGCGGTTTCAATTGCTTGTATGTAGCGTTTTTGAGCTTCATTACTTTTGCCCATACTATAATAGAGGTTTCCTAAGTTATATTTGGCTTCGGTGTTTTTTGGGTCACGGCCAATTACTTTTCTGTATTTCGCTTCCGCGGAAGCAAAATCACCTTTTTCAATGTTTTTTTGAGCTTGAGATAAAAGCTCCTGATTTTCTTTAGCGAGAGTCTCTTGCTCTTTTGTTTGTGAAAATGCAAAAGAGAAAACCAAGAGTGCTATATAAAGGACTTGCTTTTTCATCATTTCTTTTCATTAAAAAGGTTCAACTTCTCTAGCCAGAAAGTCTTTCTCTCTAAAAGAAATATATCAATAAACAAAAGTAGCAACGCCACGCCCAGAAACCATTGAAACTGATTTTTAAATTCAGAAAATTGAACTGAATCAAAGGCTTCTTTATCTAATGTGTTTAAGAATTTTGAGACTTCCTCAACAACATCTGAAGTGATTTCGCCATAGAGAAACAGACCCTCGGTTTTTGTAGCGACTTCTCTGAGTACATCCTCTTCCATTCGGGTGATGACACGCTCTCCATTGCTGTCTCGCATATATTCCTGCAGAATGCCATTTCTTTTAATTGGTATGGGACCACCTGAAGTTTTTCCCACTGCGATTGAGATTATTTTAATACCTTGATTTGAAGCTTCAGTAGAAATGGTTGTTGCATTTCCCTGATGATCTTCCCCGTCAGAGATGATGATTAATACTTTGCTGGTGGGGTTTTCCTGATCAAAATAGGTTTTTGATAATTCAATGGCTTCTGCAATAGCTGTGCCCTGAGAAGAAACCATCTCTGTATTCATTGCACTTAAAAACATTCGTGCAGCATTATAATCTGTTGTGATGGGCAATTGGGGGAATGCACTTCCGGCATATCCAATAATACCCACCCTGTCACCACCCAGTTTATTGAGCAACTGGTTGACGATTTGTTTTGATTTTTCAAGCCTGTTGGGAGCAATGTCTTCTGCGAGCATACTTTTGGAAACATCAATAGCAAATACTACATCAACACCTTCCCGTTTAATTTCTTCGGTTTTGGTGCCAATTCTTGGATTGACAAGTGCTATTACCAATAAAAAGAACGCAAGGCAAACCAAAGTGAGTTTTAAAATGCTTTTAAATGTTGATTTGGAAGGGCTCAATCTATTGAGAGCTTCCCTCTGAGCAAAGTTTTTTTGAGCGCGGTTTTTCCATACTGTAAAAATCAGATACACGACTATTAACAGCGGTATGACTGCAAGTACTATAAAATATGTAGTGTCTTCAAATTGATACATTATACAAAACTTCTAAATAAAGTAAATCTTAATAGAATTTCAATTAGCAAAAAGGCGCTACCCCATAGAACAAAAATGCGAAAGAGTTCTTCAAAACTGGTGTATTGAAATTCTTCAATTTCTGTTCTTTCAAGTTTGTTTATTTCTTCATACACTTCTTCAAGTTTTGAGGTGCTGGTTGCTCTAAAATACGTTCCTCCTGTTGCTTTGGATATTTCTTTTAATAAATCTTCATCAATTACAACCGGAATATTTGCATACCTGAAGCTGCCATTTGGATTGATAGCAACCGGAGCCATCGCATTGCCTGTGGTGCCTAGACCTATTCCGTAAACTTTTATATCAAAAGCTAGCGCAAGTTCTGTCGCAATCATGGGGTCTATATAGCCCGTGTTATTTACTCCATCTGTGAGTAAAATAACCACTTTGCTTTCTGAGGAACTGTCTTTGAGACGGTTTACTGCCGTGGCAAGACCTTCGCCAATAGCTGTTCCATCTTCAATGGTGTTTCCATAGGAAATACTATTGATAGCATTTACTACCACAGCCTTGTCTGTTGTTAATGGTACTTGGGTGTAGCTTTCACCGGCATAAATTACCACTCCAATGCGGTCATTGGGTCGTTCCATTACAAAGTTTGCGGCTACTTTTTTAAGAGCTTCCAGTCTATTTGGTTTTAAATCGCGTGCCAGCATACTTCCGGAAACATCCATCGCCATCACAATATCAATGCCTTCGGTTGTTTTAATCCTCGTTGTGGTGTCAACATAACGGGGTCTTGCCATTGCAATGATAAACAACGATAATGCAATAAGACGAAAAACAAAAAGAAGAGGGCGCAGTTTGGCCAACCAATTTGATGATGTTTTAAATCCCTTCAAAGAAGATAGTTTTAAAGAAGCGGTTAACTCTTTGCGCTTCCATAAAAACCAAGCGATTGCAACCGGCAGTGCTAAAAACAGCCAGAAAAACTCGGGATTTACAAATTCAAACTGCAATGGGTTCATCATTTTAAAACTTCGATTTCAACAGATTTTAAAATACGTTCTTTAATTTGTTGCGCATAGACATCTTCTTTTTCTGTGACTATCAGGATTTCCTGAATGCTTCCATTTTGAGAAAAAATGACAAGTTCATAGTCGCTTTTTGCTTTTTTAAATTTGTTCTCACCTAAATTGATATTAAACTCACCTGCAGCTTTGATTCCTGTAACTCCTTTTTCAGTAGTAAAAGGTTCATCCATAACGATGAGGTTTGTTGCTCCGGCTTCCTCTAGAAGCACCATTTTTTCCTCAAGCAATTTTCCCAAATTTTGAGCTGTTGTATCTTGAGTTTTAGCTGCTCCCACATAGATATAGAGTTTCTTTTGAATGTCTCCAAACGTAAAAATATCATCCAGGTTTTTGGTAATAACAAATTCGTCATCAGTTGTTTTTCTGACCAAAACTTCAGGGGTTTCAAGTATGACTGCCGGACTTCCATACTCACTTTTTATCCAGGTTTGTTCAACTAGGGATCTGGTATAATTTCCAAATACCTTGTCTTTCACTTCATTTACACCAAATATCAAAGACAAGACACCCAAACCAAAGATGATTACGGAGGCAATACCTCCTGCAATGTAGAGACGCTTTTGTTTTTTCTTTTTCTTCAGAAGCTCTTCTTGATACAGAGCGTCTTTTAGTTTTTCTTCTTCGGTGGGCTCGGGTATGGATTCGTGCGTTTCTTTAATGATTTCTTCAATGTCTGTTCTGTCCAGGTGAGCCTGACCCGATTCCATTTGCATTTTGGCAAATTTGATTAAATCAGCCCGTTTTAAAATTTCTCTAAGCCTGTTTATAGTTGCTTTGTCAAAGTCCAGATGACCGGAGTCTTTATGAAGCTCCAGCTTTAAAATTAATTCATCAGTCGTGCTTTCAAGAGCAGCATCATCGACTTCGCGGTCTAGGTAGCGTTTTACAATTTCTGTGAGAGATGAGTAGTAGTCTTTGACTTTATTTTCTTTCAGATAACCTGAAGTGTCTAAAGTTTTTAGAGCAACAAGTGCTTCTTCAAAAGGGGGTAATTGTCTTTTTGCTTCTTCAATTTTTTTCTTTTGACGCAATATAAAATAAATCAATGCTGCTATAATTGCAATGATAAGCAATCCCCAAAGAATGTATTTTAACCAGTCAGTTTTGACAGTAGGCACCTCTATAGCAGGTTTGATATCAAACATGGGTTGCTTTAAAGTGTCCACTTCAACATCTGCTACTTCTACAAGTAAGGAATCTGTATAAAAAGCCTTTTCATTGATGCGTAAAAGTTGACTCGGAATCACATACCTGCCTGAATCAAATTGTGTGAGGCCATATTTTTTGATGAGTTTGGTTTTTTCGTTTTCGAAAGTGGTATCTGTGGGGTAAAACTCAATTACTTCAAGCGGGAAGAAGCTCTGCCCTTCAGGAAAGAGAACGACTGAGCTTGAATCTGTCAAAACTTCAATGTGATACGTAATTTCTTCACCTATTTTGATTGAAGTTGTGTCAATCGTCGCCTTGATTTGGGAGAAACCGGAAAAACTGAAAAGAATACTAAAGACAAAAAGAAACACCAACAGCAGAAGCTTATTGGAAAAAATGGTTCTATTTTTTATCTTGTCTAACATCTAAAATCTTTTGTCTAATATCTAGTATCTATAAGCTGCCGGCTATCGTCTTTTAAAATATCCCATTAATTTTTTAACATAACTTTCGTCAACTCTGCAATTCATTGTTCCGGCTCCGCTTTTTTGAAAAGTTTCCTGGAAAAAACTTACTTTTTCAATATAGTATTTTGAATAAGCTGCTCTCACTTTTTTTGAGCTTGTGTTTACAAGCAGCGCCTCGCCCGTTTCCCCATCCTGTGTTTGGATAACTCCAAGGTTTGGTATTTGCTCCTCACGCGGGTCATAAATGCGTATACCGGTAAGGTCGTGTTTTTTAGCTGCTATTTTCAGAGCGCTTTCATAATTTTCATCAGTAATAAAATCTGAAAGCACAAAAGCGATGGCTTTTTTCTTCTGCACATTTGCTAAAAATTGAAGGGCATGCTCGATATTGGTTTTTTTGCTTTTGGGTTTAAACTCAATCAATTCTCTAATGATGCGTAACACGTGTGACTTTCCTTTTTTTGGTGGAATGTATAATTCAATTTGATCTGTAAAAAGTGCTATACCTATTTTGTCATTGTTTTGTAATGCAGAGAAAGCTAATGTCGCGGCTATTTCAGTTATAATTTCATTTTTAAATTGCTGTGTGGAACCAAAAACTTCAGAGGCACTAATGTCAACTAGTAACATCAATGTCAATTCCCGTTCTTCTTCAAAAACTTTTACAAAGGGCTCGTTGTAGCGCGCCGTTACATTCCAGTCAATATTTCTCACATCATCACCAAATTGGTACTGCCTCACTTCACTAAAAGTCATTCCTCTTCCCTTGAAAGCACTGTGATATTCACCACCAAAAAGGTTGTCACTCAACCTTCGGGTTTTGATTTCAATCTTTCTGACTTTTTTTAGAAGTTCTTTCGTATCCATGTGTTTTAAGTTCAGGCTCTAAACTATAAAAGTTTTAGGGTTTAAATTTTTACTAACCACTATTAACCCATAACTAATAACTAATTAAGGTACTTCTATTTGATTGACGATTTTGTTGATTAAATCTTCTGAGGTGATGTTTTCGGCTTCAGCTTCATACGTAATACCTATTCTGTGGCGAAGCACATCATGCACAACAGCACGTACGTCTTCTGGAATTACATAACCTCTTCGTTTGATAAATGCATAACATTTTGAAGCGATTGCCAGGTTAATACTTCCACGAGGAGAAGCTCCATATTGAATAAGGGGCTTGATTTCTGCGAGGTTGAATTTTTCAGGGTTTCGGGTTGCAAAAATAATATCGAGAATGTATTTTTCAATTTTTTCATCCATGTAGACCTCTCTGGCAGCGTCTTGAGCACGTTTAATTTGTTCAAGAGTAACCACTTGATTTACTTTGCTAAACCCTTCTTTTAGGTTTTGTCTAATGATGAGTTGTTCCTCGTTTAATTGAGGGTATTTGATAACCGTTTTTAACATAAAACGATCTACCTGAGCTTCCGGTAATGGGTATGTTCCTTCCTGTTCAATAGGATTCATTGTTGCCATTACTAAAAAAGGCTTGTCAAGCGTGTAGGTTTCTTCGCCAATAGTTACTTGCTTCTCCTGCATAGCTTCCAGTAATGCTGATTGAACTTTGGCAGGGGCACGGTTTATTTCATCTGCCAGTACAAAATTGGCAAAAATAGGACCTTTTTTGATACTGAAATCATTGAGTTTCATATTGTAAATCAAAGTTCCAATAACATCTGCCGGTAGTAAATCTGGCGTAAATTGAATTCTGCTAAAAGTACCGTGAACCGCCTGTGAGAGAGTGTTTATGGCTAAAGTTTTAGCAAGACCGGGAACTCCTTCGAGAAGAATGTGGCCTTGTCCTAAGAGACCAATTAAAAGACGTTCGATCATGTGTTTTTGACCCACGATTACCTTATTCATTTCTAAGGTGAGAATATCAACAAATGCACTTTCTTTTTCAATCTTTTCATTTAATGCTCCAATGTCTATTGTTGCGTTAATTTCTTCCATAATTACTGTTTTTTTAGCAAGGATTATTGGGGATGCAAATTGAAAAATTCTGAGCAGTTATGCTGTTAACAATTGGTTAAAAATAACAGGCAGTGCTATTTAGCACCACCTGTATGAATAATTTATTTAATTCCTGTTATTTAAAGCAGCGTTATGCTACCCAAAGCGGTTATTTGTCCGTTGACAACTTCCACATCTTCAAGTATCATAATCTCAAATCCTGAGGCTAGTTCGGGCTCAATTGTAACAGTATAAGTTCCTTCCGGCACACCGTGAAGAACAAAATTACCTTCAGCATTGGTATATGCAGAGATTGTGTTAACTTCATTGGAAGCTGTTACTAATACTTGTATTCCCAATGGCAGCACAGTTCCAGAGATTGAACCAGATTCTGCTAAGGTACTTGCTCTTATAACTGGCTTGAGCAAATAACCACCATTACCCTGTACAACGATAGATTCTTCAACATCAAAATCAAGCACAAACTCATATAAAATTCCATTTTCAAGAGTTTGATTAATTGTAAGTTTTAATCCAGATTGTTGTGCACTTGGTGTTTGAAGGGGGTAAGTCTCGCCTTCAATAACAATAGAGTTTTCAGAACCTAAAACAAGTCTCATCTGAGAAATGTTTCCTGAGGGTACTTCTTCATCTGCTAACAAAACACTTATTCCGCCTGTTAATTCAAGTAAGTCATAAATTCCGGCATTGATATTTCCCAGTGAAACCTCCCCTTCAATGTCACTGTATTTTACAACAACATCCTGTACATCAACATATACATGCTCATAATCACCCGGAGCATCGGTCAAACTTACCTTTATTCTGGAAGTTCCATCATCGTTAGATTCATCGTCACTACAAGAGATAAATGCAAAAAGCGCAATAAATACTAAACTAATTTTAATTAAATTTTTCATGATTTTTATTTTATTTGTTAATTGTTCTATGTACAGGTAACCCCTCAAAGAATCGAAAATTATTATTTTAACACTACTTAACGCTCCGCTTAACTTAAAATTAACTTCCATATAAAACATAAAAGCGCTAATTTTAAAGAATTTCTAAAAACAGACATGAATACAAAAACAGTTCTAATCACGGGAGCCACTTCAGGAATTGGTCTTGAGACAGCCCGAGTATTTGCTAAAAAAAATTTCAATATTATTCTTTCCGGAAGAAGACAGGAAAGGTTAAAAAGCGTGAAAGCTGAATTAGAGGAGTTTACAAGGGTCCATACTTTAAATTTTGATGTGAGAAATAAAGAAGATGTTTTCAAAAGTCTTTCCTCACTTCCGGAACTGTTTTCCTCTATTGACATCCTAATTAATAATGCAGGAAATGCCCACGGTCTGGATACTTTTCAAGATGGAAATCTCGACGATTGGGAAGCTATGATGGACATTAATGTTAAAGGCTTACTTTATGTCACTAAAGCTGTATTACCCGGTATGCTTGAAAAAAACTCGGGGCATATTATTAACATTGGGTCAACAGCTGCAAAGGAGGTGTATCCAAAAGGCAATGTATATTGTGCAAGTAAAGCTGCCGTTGACGCCATAAATCAAGGACTGCGCATTGATCTTAATGGCAGCGCAATTAAAGTGGGAGCCATCCACCCGGGTCTTGTAAAAACTGAGTTTAGTGAAGTGCGTTTTAAAGGAGATAAAAATCGCGCCGATAAAGTCTATCAGGGATATCAACCACTTTTACCTTTGGATATCGCTGAAATAATTTGGTTTACAGTCACACGCCCAGCACATGTCAATATAGCAGACCTTGTAGTGATGAGTATCGACCAGGCAACTAGTACTATTGTGAACAAAAAAGAGGATATTTAAAATGGGATTCCTGCCTACGCAGGAATTTGGATATGATTAACAAACGACTTCTTATCAAAAATTTACTTGCTCACAATGATGAGTGTAGTTTTTATGATAAAAAGCTACGGTTTGATTTTAGCAATAAAGAAGGGAAGGCCAAGTTTTTAAAACACATTTGCGCCCTTAGCAATTCCAATCCTAAAAATAACTCATACATCGTAGTTGGGGTTGATGACAGTACAAATGAAATTGTGGGCGTTGATTTTTTTGATGACAGTAAGATTCAGAACTTGGTCAATGCTTATATGGATAACGCACCTTTAATATCTTATGAAAACATCCCATTTCCACATTTAGCCGAAGGAAAAGTTGTGGGTTTGGTGACTATTAGACCCAATAATAAAATTACTTCCCTGAGAAAGAACATTTGGAAATACTGGGGAGGCAGTGTTTTTTTCAGAGATGGAAGTATTTCAATGCCTAAAGTTTTTGATATTGAAATTAAAGATGTCAATTCTCAGATTGTCGCTCAAATTGAGAATCATGCAAAGAATAACATCAAGTTGACTCTGGATGGCGTGATGGACTTTATGAACATCCGGCATAATAATCTGGATGCGCACTACAAAGTCTTTAAAGAAATTTTTGTGGTTTGTTGGGCCGGGATTCCTAAAAAAGTAAAAGGCAACATTTTTTATTCACGGGTTGATATTGAGTTGATAAATGAGCAAGTACGGTTATTTTATTCAGCCCTCGATGAAATTACAATTGATTTTACAGAAGACCATTTTAAAATTGTTGAATATGTCAAACTGGGACTTCACAACGAAATCAAATACTACCCACTTGAAGAACTTACTATAGATTTTAATGAAAACGGTTCTTACAACATCAACACCAACCTTATTTTTGAACCACCCCAATTCAATAAAAAAACACTGTATCACATATACAACAGTAATAATGCCTTGCTGGAAAAGTTGAAAAAAAATAGTTCCCTTAGCAAACGTGAGGAACAAGACATAACCAATTTACCGGCCACTTATTTGCTTTGCTACCTCAACAATTTTGAAGAAGCCAAAGACAAACTGGAACTTGCAAAACCTTATATTAAAGAGTACAATAAAACCGTTTATGATTCATATAAAGAAGCAATGCGTATATTGAGAAAGGTAAATTATAATTAAAATGAGAACACTTGTAATTGGAGATATTCACGGTGGGTATAAAGGCGTTGTTCAAGCAATAAACAGAGCAAAAATAACCCCCGATGACACCTTGATTTTTTTAGGCGATTATGTGGATGGCTGGAGCGAAAGCGCTGAGACAGTTTCATTTTTAATTGAGTTGACAGCAAAAAACAAGTGCATTTTTATTAGAGGCAATCACGATGATTTGTGCTATCATTTTCTTGCAAACAATGAAAAGCCATTGCAATGGGTTGAACAAGGCGGTCAATCTTCTATTGACAGTTATGACAATTTAAGCAGACACGAAATCGAAAGCCATAAAAATTTTTTTGAAAATCTCCAAGATTATTACATCGATGAGAAAAATCGTCTTTTTACACATGCCGGTTTTCAAAACCTAAAAGGGCCACAATATGAACATCATAAAACAGCCTTTTACTGGGACAGGACCTTATGGGAAACGGCATTGGCCACTGATACAAACCTTAAAAAAGACGACCTGAAATTTCCGGAAAGGCTTAAATTATTTGACGAAATCTACATAGGTCATACTCCCGTGACGCGCATAGGTAAAACCACTCCTCAACGTGCGCTTAGTGTTTGGAATATCGACACCGGAGCGGCTTTTAAAGGACCGGTAACTGTTTTTGATGTTGACACAAAGGAGTTTTGGCAAAGTGACCCTGTTTGGACTTTATATCCGGATGAAAAAGGGAGAAATGTCATTTAACTATGCAAAAAATAACTACTTTAGTAGCACATTTCATAAACTTAATCGAATGAAGAAAACAGTCCTTCTAATTTTAGCCATCATTTTTTCTATTCAACTTTTTGCTCAGGAATTTCCAAACAATGAAGTAAAACTAAACATTGCCGGAGTGATTGCTTTTGCATCGGTGGAAGTGGGTTATGAATACCTTTTTGATTACAATCAATCCATAGATGTTGAAGTTTTAATCAATGATCGCGTTAATTTTTACGATGAAACAAACACCAATAAATTTAATACAAACAGTGTCAAATTGGGATACAATTTTTATTTTGGAACTGAAAATCCCGGTTCGGGTTTGTATTTCAACCCCTTTGTAAAATATCGTTTTGGTGATTTTGAGGAAGTGACCCGAGACAATGATTTTTTTCCACCACTCATTGAAGAAGTGACTACAGATATGAACACCTTTATTCTTGGACTGGGTTCAGGGTATAAATGGAATTTCAGTAACTCGTTTATTATTTCAGTATATGGAAGTATCGGTAGAAACTTCAGTGATGAAGTCAAAGAACGTTTCTCTGCCATCGAGTTTCACGCCGGCTTGGGAATTGGATACCGATTCTAAAATTTATTCAGGCTGGATTAAAATTTCTATCTGCTGTGGAATCACATGGCACTCATCTGAAGTTACTGTAATGGTTTCAGAAATATAAGTAACATATCCTTCAGCAGAAACTGTAAGGATATAATTACCCTCCCGTTCCCAGGCGCCGGCAAATGTGGGGATGATACCCTCCATATATTCCAAAGTTTCAGAATAATTACCCTCAGCAGCAACAACTGTTGTGCCTATGCCTAAATAATTATTTGAAGTTGCATCTTTTACGGTGACATTCAGTCCTGCGCGCGCTTCTTGAGTACAGGCAATGCCATCATCCTCTTTTTTACAACTGAATGCTAGAAGGATACATCCGAGCAATATGAGATATTTCATAAGTTTACTTGTTTAGCTCAAAATTAGATATTTTGGCCATAAGTTTTAATTAGTGAGGAAAAATAATAGTTACTACTTAATAACGAACTTTTTTACTGCCCTGTTTTCGCCGGAAGTGATTTGCGCAAAATAAATCCCGGATTCAAGACCCTGAAGACGAATGCTGTTTTGTTGCTGCTGAAGTTTTTCCTCAAAAACGGCTCTGCCTAAAGCGTCATAAATAATGAGTTGAGCATCAGAAAAACGCGGGACTTTAAATTGTAGTGTGAAATTTCCGTTGTTTGGATTGGGAGAAAGTGTAAAGTTATTTAGTTCTTGTATCTCGTCTAAACTGAGTACATCTGTATACTCTGTTAAATATGCGTTTTCAACTACATCAACACCAACAATTTCCTGAACCAGTTCAAAGATATCGCATCCATTACACCTTATTAGGAAATAAGGGGGCTCTTCTTGCTTATAATTGTCTATTTGATAAGCTTCAAAGACGATATTCAATGACTCATCATCAGTTACCACCACTCCATCCTGAATACCCAAAAATTCAGGTATTTCAAAAAATTCTATATACAATCTGTCAAGATAATAAGTGGTCTCATCATCGTATCTGATGTATTTGAAAATTATATCGCTATCTATCAATAAGTTTTCAAGTGCATTTGCCTGTTCAGGAACCACAAACATTTGAAGTATATAATTACCGGGATCATCATCAAAATAAACTTCATAATGAATATATATGTAATTGTGATAAAACCCATGCTCTGTTAAAAAGCTATGAAATGGTTCTACAAGTTGCGTCCCGTCACCAATGTTTTCATAAATTTCTTCATAATCTGCAAAAACCTGAAACGTATAATATTGCCCAAAATTAATTTGAGAAATAAGAAGCGCCCCTATAATTATTAACTTTTTCATGATGAATGTTTTACCAAATATAACAAAACCTCCTCAAAATGAGAAGGTTTCTTGAAAAATTAAAGCCCCCTCCTTGGGAGGGTGTTGGGTCTCTTACGCTCAAAAGCTTCAGCGACGGAGCGAGAGGATTTTACAAATCAAATTTAATCCCCTGCGCCAAGGGCAGCTCAGTAGTATAATTGATTGTATTGGTTTGTCTTCTCATATAGATTTTCCAGGCATCGCTTCCGCTTTCACGACCCCCGCCGGTATCTTTTTCGCCACCAAAGGCACCACCAATTTCAGCTCCAGAGGTACCAATGTTGACGTTGGCAATACCACAGTCACTTCCGGCATGTGATAAGAAAGCTTCGGCTTCACGTAAATTATTTGTCATAATTGCTGAAGACAATCCCTGATTCACACCGTTTTGAATGTCGAGTGCATTATGTACATCACCGCTGTATTTAAGCAGATACAAAACAGGTGCAAATGTTTCATGTTGCACGATTTCAAAATGGTTTTCCGCTTCAGCGATGGCCGGTTTTACATAGCAGCCACTTTCATAGCCTTCACCGTTTAAAAGGCCGCCTTCCACAATCACTTTTCCACCCTCTTGCACCACACGTGCCAAAGCTTCCTGATATGCTTTAACAGCATCTGTATCAATAAGTGGTCCCACGTGGTTGTTTTGATCCAAAGGATTTCCAATGCGCAACTGCTTATATGCTGCAACTACAGCATCTTTAACTTTATCGTAAATAGTTTCATGAATGATCAGTCTTCTAGTTGAAGTACATCGTTGTCCTGCAGTTCCTACAGCACCAAAAACAGCACCAATAACGGTCATCTTGATGTCGGCATCGGGAGTTACGATTATGGCATTGTTTCCACCTAATTCAAGCAAGGTTTTCCCCAAACGTTCAGCGACTGTTTTCCCAACGATTTTTCCCATTCGTGTGGAACCGGTGGCAGAAACCAAAGGTACACGTCTGTCTGTGGTCATCATTTCGCCCACCTTGTAATCGCCGTTAATTAAACAGGAAATACCTTCAGGCAAATCGTTATTTTTAAATACTCTAGCGGCTATAATTTGACAAGCTACACCGCAAAGTGGTGTTTTTTCACTGGGTTTCCACACACATACATCACCACATATCCAGGCTAAAGCCGTGTTCCAGGCCCAAACTGCAACTGGAAAGTTAAAGGCAGAGATGATTCCCACGACTCCCAGAGGATGGTATTGCTCATACATTCTGTGTCCCGGGCGCTCACTGTGCATGGTCAAACCGTGTAGCTGTCGCGAAAGACCCACCGCAAAATCACAGATGTCAATCATTTCCTGAACTTCACCCAGACCTTCCTGATACGATTTTCCCATTTCATACGAAACTAGTTTACCAAGTGGCTCTTTCAATCGGCGTAATTCATCACCAAATTGACGTACAACTTCGCCTCTCAATGGAGCGGGCTTGACGCGCCAGGTTTTAAAGGCTTCTGTTGCTGAGGTCATTACTTTTTCATAGTCTTCCTTTGTGGTCGTTTTTACTTTTCCAATAAGTTGACCATCTGCAGGAGAATGTGAAGCAATTTCCTCTCCTGATGAAAACCAGTTGGAACCGGTTGAGGTTCCTAAATTTGTTTGTTTTATACCTAATTGGTCTAACGCATCTTGAATGCCAAATGCAGTAGCTGTTGTTGCCATAATTATAGTTTCTGAAAAATTAAAAAATATTTTTGCGAAGGTATGAATTTCAACCTCCAATGAAAAGAAAAGTCGCTTGTTTTAACTAGTTGTCGCTATCTGTAAACCTTGGGTCTGTTTCCATCACAGTTCCACAATTTTTACAGGTGCGCAGTTCTTTTGAGTTGTAGAAAGTCTTAAAATGGGGTAAAAAATCTTTTTCGATATCGTGAAGTTCAAAATAGGTTTCGTGAATTTTGTGATTGCAATTATCACAAAACCAGAGAAGTCCGTCTGTAAATCCTTTTCCGGCACGTTTGCGCTCAATGACCAGTCCAATTGAACCGGCACTTCGAGAAGGTGAATGAGGCACTTTGGAAGGGTGAAGGTACATATCGCCGGCATTGAGTTTCATCTCTTTGCGCTCACCGTCTTCCTGAATGATAACGTTTATAGAACCTTCTAGTTGATAGAAGAGTTCTTCAGTCTCATTATAGTGATAATCTTTTCGGGCGTTGGGACCGGCTACAATCATAACGATGTAATCACCGGCATCTTTGTAAAGGTTTTTGTTGCCAACAGGTGGCTTTAGAAGATCCCTGTTTTCTTCAATCCAGGCATTTAAATTAAAAGGTTTTTGAATAGCCATTTCCTGTATGATTTTGATTTACGTAAAAATACAGGAAATGTTGCTATCCAAAAAATAAATTATGGGGAAAAATGGGGATGTACTATTATTTCAAATAAAATAATTGTGTAAAAAAGTAACGATTTTTATCATTTTTGAAAACTCCAAAACCACTATGGGTATAGTTGCCTTCTATGACTTCTTTGTGAGCAGGACTGTTTAACCAGCTGTTAACCACAGACTCAGCATCATCATAACCATAGGCTACATTTTCTCCTACTCTCACAGCACCTCTGTCTTTTAGAGCTTTTGAGCGAATGTGAAAATTGTCATGGTTGATTTGACTAAGTTCAATCATATAATCTGTGTGATCTACCGCATAAGCAGAAGCATAAGCTTGATCCATTACTAAGGTATTTAAACCAATAGATTGCCGGTGATCATTTACTAGGTCTAAAATGTCTTGTGACATTTGAACGTCATTTTTGACAACAATGCTTAAATCAATTTCTTGATTGATAGCATCATTTTCATTAATTTCATCTTTAGAACAAGATGCAAAAACAACAAGCATAGTTAGGACTATGAGTCCGTGTAATTTTGTTTTCATAGTAAGTAGGTTAAGTTTGGGTACTTAATTTTGTATTAACTTTGGGAATTAATACATTTCAAATGTAAGTAAAATATGTATATAAAATACATTTAAACCTATAATTTATACATTTTATCGGATTTTAATTTATTTCAGGACATTTTTTTCTTACAATATTTACACAAAAATCTTTTCTGAATGTCAGTATTTATGCGTACTTTTTAAATTTTAAAACTAAACAGCCAGACCTATGAAAAAAATTTCAATTTTTTTATGTATTTCACTCTTTTTTAGTGCCTGTGAACAAAAAAATGAACAAAAAAGCAATGAAGAAAACTCAATTTTTGAAGAGAAAAGCGCTAAAAACAATTTTGGCATCATCCTGCATGGAGGAGCCGGAACAATTCTAAAAGAAAACATGAGTGATTCTCTTGAAGCGGCATACAATGAAGTTTTAGAGAACGCAATTAAAACCGGGCATCAAATTTTAGAAAATGGCGGTACCAGCCTTGAAGCG
>JANSXN010000042.1 GCA_024742935.1 Flavobacteriaceae bacterium | reverse complement strand
AGCTTCATCAAATCCATAAAGATAAATCATATCGTGGATGACATTGCTCCAATAAAATAAATTTGTAATTGCTGCCGCTTCAGATTGATCACCTGAAGAATATACAGGGTTAAAAGGATAATCGAATACTAATGAAGCACCTCCATCTGGTTGAAAACCCGGGTTATCACCATCCTCATAAGCATTTACATTATTTCCTCTTGTAACAGTATATTCCGGTCCCACTACACCATTAGTATCGTGCCATCCAAAAGGAGATGCAACTGTATTAACTGCAGTGGTTTCTAGGGTTCTAGTTCCAAAATAAGGACTTTCAATAGGCATTGCAAAAACACGGTAACTTCCCGTAAGAAGAGCACCTGCTTCATGATTATCGCCCTGTGTGTTTATATTATATGAATTGTGGTCTGAATGACCTGTATGAGAATGTTCATTGTGGTCATGTGTCAAATTACAGGATACTGTCCAATTGATTTGATTTAAAATTTCTCCGGAATTTGCATCTACTTTTAAACTGTACCATTCTAGTTTTGATGTATGCTCTATTGATAAATCCCAAGCGAGCTTGATGGAACCATTATCCAACTTATGATAAACTAGTTTAGCAGGTATTTCACTGATAGATATTCCACCTTTGCTTATAAGTGTTTCCTGATTGATTCCGGCCTTTTTTTCAATAACATTAAGGTTTTCTGTAATGTTATAGTCTAATTGTGAGGCAGCAGCCTCAACAGCTTGTATAGCTGACAAACCGGGTGCAATACCACCTTGTTGTCTTTGCGTGATATTGTCAATAAAATTAAGATGCTTTGTAAGTACACTTCCATCAGAATTTATATGGATGCTTGACTCAGAGCCATTAATTTCAAGGCCATTCAATAATTGTCTGAAATAAACGTGATGCGTTCCGCTGGTTCGGCTTACGTGTTCACTTGTAACAATCCAAGTAGCATCACTTTCAGTTAATTGTTTTTCGTGTGTAAGTCTTTGGAGTTCTTTATCAATAAGTTGACTAAAGTTCTGACCAAAAGAGGTGTTTGAAAATACTATTGCCAATAGCAATAAAAAAGGAAATTTTTGTCTCATGAGTTTAATTTTAAGGTTGGAATTATGCATTTACACATACATCGGTTTTGTTTTAAAATGTCATCACTACATTATTTTTCCAAATATAACACTTGTTTTGTAGTAATGGAACGGTTGATTTTGTTTACAAAAAATCTTTAGGGGTCAATAATACTGAAAAAAACGATATTTTATCGATATATTACATATTTTTTCGATAAAAGGTAATGTCTGAATAAAATAGTATGAGCAACGTCTATTTAAATTAACACCAGAATCAATTTATTTTTGTTAGATTAGCGTTTTAAATTTTCAATGCAGCCAGACGAATTAATACTTTTACTTCAAAAGCAAGATCAAAGAGCCTTTTCAAAATTATATGAAATGTACTCTGAGAGTACGTATGGCATTATTTATAATATCGTTCTGGACCAAGACCTTGCCGATGAGGTTTTACAGGATGTTTTTATAAAAATTTGGGAAAAATCATCCACTTATTCCACTAGTAAAGGGAGGTTTTTTACCTGGATATTGAATATCGCACGCAATGCTGCTATTGATAAAATAAGGTCTAAGTCATTTAAAAATTCTAAGAAAAACTTAGACGCAGATAATTTCGTACATATACTCGAGGATCAAACAAATTTAAATCAAACAACAGATACCATTGGATTAAGAGCCTTTGTAAAAGCACTTGAGCCTTTATGTAGAAAAGTAATAGACTTGTTGTATTTTAAAGGATTTACTCAAGTTGAAGCCTCAGAAAAACTAGATATTCCCTTGGGAACTATCAAAACAAGAAATAGGAATTGTTTAAAATCCCTTAGAAATTCAATGGGAGAATAGTATGAATGCACAAGAATACATAGCATCAGGAAACCTAGAACTGTTTGTTTACGGCACACTATCAGAAGCTGAAAACAAAGAGATTATTGCTGCTATGGAAAAATATCCTGAAGTAAAAGAAGAGGTTGAAAAAATTGAAACAACACTCAAATCTCTTGCTGAAGAAGTGGCCCCAAAAGTTTCAGATAATGTATGGGTTGCAATCAACAAAAAAATATTTGGTGGAACCGTCAAGCAAATAGAAACAGATAAAGCAACAAACTGGCCCGCCATTTTGGGATGGGCAGCATCTGTTTTATTAATAATGGGTTTATTTTGGATGTTTAATCAAAATGCAACATTAGAAAGTGAACTGGTAGAAATTCAAAATGAAAATCAGGAACTTCTAGAAAAAATCATCTCAACTGAAGAAAGTCTTGCTGAAACTGAGTCTCTTCTCAATATATTAAGAGATAAAAACATTAAAGCGGTAAATCTTCCGGGTCACGCACCTGTTGCACCTGAAGCATTTGCTAAAGTGTTTTATAACCAAAACACGCAAACCGTTCACTTGGATGCAAGAGGACTTCCGGAGCCTCCTGAAGGTATGGTTTATCAGGTTTGGTCACTAAAAATGGACCCGCTTACCCCCACAAGCATAGGACTTTTGGATGACTTTGCCTCTATCGACAATAAGGTATTTGTACTTCAGGGCATCCCAGAAAGTGAAGGGTTTGGAATCACACTCGAGCCAGCCGGAGGAAGCGTTACACCCACCCTGGAACAGTTATACACACTGGGAGTGATTTAGAAAAATTGGTTTTATACATAAAGAAATTTATTCCAAACTAAAACGTCTTTGATTTTCAGAGGCGTTTTTTTGTATATATTTTTAATGTTTAAACTACCACTTTTCAATTTCTAAAAATTAAAGTAAGGGCAGCAATGCAAAAAAAACGCCCGTAAATTATCACGGGCGTTTCCACTAACAAAAAAACTCTGAAAAAACCAGCTAACCATTACTGGTTCTAACTAAAATCATGCAAAGGAAACAACGCCTTTACATAAATTAACTAACTAATTTATATACGAAGAATACCAAGCTTTGGTTTTTGAAAATAAAAAAACTGCTTAAAGAACTTCTTTAAGCAGTTTTAAAAGAATTTTAGACACTCAATTAAAACGGAGAAGCCACATAAGGAAAACTTGTTAAAAACGGCTTATCATTCGCATTAACACCGTCACTTATCAGTAGCGGATTTTCTCCGGAACCATCAAATAAAGGATTCTCAAAATCGGGTCCTCCAAATATGAGTAACAAATGAAAATCCATAACATCATCACCTAGTTTTCTTCCGGTAAATATAGTATTTCCGTCATAAAAGGTTGATATCCCTGTTTGTGCAACCCAAAGAACATCCCTGGATAATAGTGTAGTAAATGTTTCTGCATCCTGACCTAAACCATTTCCACCATTGGCATCATAATCAGGATTTAAAACCATTAAATTTGCCATCATATCCCCCTGAAAAGCTGAAGTCATTTCTGAAGGGATGGTAACATTGTAATCATCACTCAAACCGGGTGTTACAAAAACTCTTGATATGGCAGGTCTTCCCACTTGATCTTCCTGAATATAGGTTCCTGAAAAATCAATACCCACAGGTTCATCAGGACATGAAACACAACTTCCTCCACAATCTATTCCGGTTTCGTCACCATTTTGAATTCCATCGTCACAAGTTGCCACCGGTTCAATAATATTGTCATTATCATCTTCACTACACTGTATAAACAGCATGGTGGTTAAAACTATAAAACTTATGTAAAGTATTTTCTTCATCGTATTCATTTTCAAATTTTACTGTTTTCTTTTAGATTCAACCCACATAGAATATATGGGTGTATTGGGTTCAAATGGATTTGTTCCAACAGAACCTGCACCTAGCATTGCTTTGGGAAGTTCGACAGCAATTGTTAAAACATTATTGCCTGCAAATGTGTCTTCACCTTCGGCATTAAAACCTGAAACTTCTCCATTGACAATGGAGTTAAATCGGTTTAAATCAAAAAAGAAAGGGTCATCACGAGGGCCTGCAAAAAATTTCATCCCATCGTTTTCAGAAACAATTGCTTCAGCATCAGCAGTTCCTTCAGAAATTAAAACTTTATTCATTGGTGCAAAAGTGGCAATTTCACTTTGCAAGCCGGTTGATGCAGGCACTGTGGGACCAAAGAAATACATAGTATCTCCTCGTTTGACAGCCTGTATTACCAAATCTTCAGATAAGTTTCCTGTAGTATCAATATTGAACTCTATCAAGACATCTTCATCAAAAGCAGCATTTTCAGTGGCTGCCCCAGGAGGTAGAAATCCTTGTAAGTTTGCAATCAAAACAATATTGTTAGGGTTTTCTCCCTCAAAAGCATAAAAGCCTGTAAGGTCTGAGGTAGTTCCTGTAACAGCGGGAGCATCCAGATGATCACCTGAAATCAGAAAAGGAGTAACAACAAGCAAACAAGTAATTGCTGCAGTTGTTACGATACTTTTTTTGTTCATATATTTAAATTTATAATTGAAAAGAAACTCTATTAAATTTAACTTGTACTCGTAATAACGCCCAAAAATAGACAATATTTGAAGACTAATTCATAAACATTCGATGTAAATTTGCAAAATGGCAAAACAAACTTTTTTATGAACCCTTCTTCTTCCGGTTGGATTGACAAATATATTTTTATTTTAGGAAAGTCCAAGGCAAATTTTCCTTTTAAAAGCGATATTGAATTTTACGAAAATCTCAGAAATAACGGATTTATCTATGGTTTTTCAGTAAATACTCTCATCAAATTAGAAAAAGTATCTGTTGAATTAACAAAAGAAGAAATCGCTAAGGTAAATCTGTTACAAGCATTCTTTTTTATTTATTTTAAACACTTCCCAAATTCAGACTATAGCGTTTGTATATCACAACTGAATTTATTTTACTCAAAATTAAACGAGCATAAACGCTCTTTACTTCCAAAATTTAATTTTAAAACCAGCGATTCTAAAAAACTGGAGCTCACACTGGCAAAGCGCATTGAAAAGACTAAAAGTGTTGAAAAACAAAATTTTGATCATATAATGACAAACGCCCTTTTATTTCTAGATGTACTCACTTTTCAAAAATTTTTAGAAACAAATCAACCATTTGATGATTACCCTCAAAAACTCGAAGCGACACTCCTTCAAACGTGTTTTTTTGGACTACTAACAAAAACAAAAAAAACAAAATATGATATACTAATTATTGAAATGTTTGAAGCCTCAACACTCTATTCAAAATATTTTAAAAATTCTAAAGCTGCACTTGAACAATCAGATTTTAGTTTGTTTACTGATCGTTTAGAAAAATACTACATACTTGATTTGGCAACACTGGCAGTCTGGAGTGATTTACAACTTGAAGTATCTGAAAAAGAGTTTTTAAACAAACTCTGTCTTGAGTTGACACTTGACAAGAGTGATGCAGTTAACAGCTTTGACCAGCTAAAATGTTTTGTTGAATCAAATGAGTCCTCGATCAATTTATTTCAATATACTCATCCTGTAAAACAATTTTACAAGCAATCATCAAAACTTGTTAAATTACTCATACTTAGAAATAAAAACAGATTAGCAAAAGAACTTTCACAAAGTAAGGAATTAATGCGCTTGTTGGGTAAATCAACTCATACAGAACTTAACAATGAAGAAAAAAATGTGATAAAAGAGCAACTGTATGACATTTTTAAAACCATACCCTCACTCACAATTTTTATGCTCCCGGGCGGAACACTACTGTTACCACTGTTAATTAAATTTATTCCCCAATTGCTTCCCAGTGCTTTTGATGACAATAAAATTCCAAAAAAATAATTGAATTAATTAAGTACTATTTACGCATCAATTTTTATCTTTGAAAAATCTTTTTTTAAATGCAGTTTAAAAACCCTGAATTACTTTTTGCTCTTCTTTTACTCGTAATTCCTATTATAGTTCACTTATTTCAGCTTAGAAAATTTCAAAAAACACCTTTTACCAACTTAAAGTTTCTCAAAGAAGTCACCTTACAAACAAGAAAAAGCTCACAACTTAAAAAGTGGCTGGTGCTTTTAACAAGGCTATTTGCTTTAGCGTGCATTATTTTGGCTTTTGCACAGCCCTACAGCACCACAAAAACAGATGCCGCTGCCCAAAGTGAGACCGTTATTTACATTGATAATTCGCTGAGTTTACAAGCAAAAGGAGCTCAGGGCGAAATGCTCAAAACAGCCACACAACAGCTGTTTAAAAACTCAAACATCCCGGAAGAACTTAGCTGGTTTACAAACAATTCAAGTTCGCAAAAAACCACCACAGCCGATTTTAAAAGTGCTATTCTAGACCTATCATACAGTTCTAATTCATTAAACCTACAAGAAACACTACTCAAAGCCGAAAGCTTTTTCTCCAATGATCAAACCACCATTAAAAACCTAGTGTGGATTTCAGATTTTCAGGGGCAAGAAAACTTTCCCGACTTAAGTAATAGTAACCTCAACATTTCAACTTTACAAATGAGACCCTCAAACACTAACAATCTTGCCATTGATAGTATATCTATTTCAGGAGTGAATTCGTCCAGTCTTGAATTGAGTGTTTTATTGTCAAATTATGGTGAAGCGCAAGAAAATGTACCCATAGCCCTCTACAAAAAAGATGTGTTAATAGCCAGAACTTCTGTTGGGGTTCAAAAAAATGCTTCTGCAACAGCAACTTTTGAGGTTGAAGATACAGACTTTGAAGGAACAATTTCAATTACAGATCAATCGTTGCTTTTTGACAACCAATTTCACTTCAATATTAATAAAAAAAGTAAAATTAAGGTATTGTCTATTCACAAGGAAAGTGATGCTTTCCTGAGAAAAATATACACTTCAGATGAGTTTGATTTTACATCACAACAACTAAATCAGCTGGATTTTAATGTCCTTCAGGAGCAAAATACAATCATAATCAACCAACTAGAAGAAATTAACACAGTGCTACAAAATGCACTCAATGCATTTGTTGAAAATGGAGGAAGTCTTGTAGTTATTCCCCCTGAGGAAATAAATTTGACAAGTTATAATTCCTTTTTCTCTCAATTTAATTTGGGTACAATCTCAAAATCATCATCTGAAGAAAAACAGATTACAACCATTCATTTTTCACATCCCATTTATCAAAACGTTTTTGAAGATCAAGTAACAAACTTCCAGTACCCCACAGTGGATAGTCATTTTTTGCTTTCGCGTAAGCATACACCTGTTCTTTCTTTTGAGGATAATTCAGATTTTTTGATTCAGAACCAAAACATCTTTGTTTTTACAGGCGCTCTTACTACTGAAAATTCAAATTTCATCAATTCGCCTCTGGTAGTTCCCACATTCTATCGCATCGCTAAGCAAAGTCTGCCACTACCTGATTTGTATTACACCATAGGAAAACAAAATGAATTTGCGGTTTCAGTTTCATTGCCTCAAGATCATATATTGAGTTTAAAAAATGAAACAGTTGATTTTATACCGCTTCAGCGAAATAGCAGCAACAAAGTACTGATTACAACGAATGAACAACCCGAAGAAGCAGGAGTTTATGGTGTTTTTGACAAGGAAACAAAATTACAAAGTGTGAGTTTTAATTATGCAAGGTCTGAAAGTAATCTCACCTATATGAACCCGGCAAACTGGACTGACACCACACATTACAACAGCCTTGATGCTGTTTTTGAAAAACTCGCAGAAGATAGCAGTGTGCGTGACTTTTGGAAATGGTTTGTTATTTTTGCTTTGTTTTTTCTAGCTATCGAAATGTTTTTACTAAAACTTTTAAAATGAACATTCTCTTAAAATCGGTTACTGTCGTTGATGCCTCCAGCAAGCATCATTTGAAAAAACGTGATTTACTAATCACCAACGGGCGTTTTGAAAAAATCGCACCCAAAATTGAAAACCCTGACGATCGAAAGGAAGTAAAGGTCAAAAATTTACACATTTCACAAGGATGGTTTGACAGCAGTGTGAGTTTTGGCGAACCCGGTTTTGAAGAGCGTGAAACTTTGGAAAACGGACTTAAAACAGCTGCTTTATCGGGCTTTACTGACGTTGCCGTCAATGCAAACACAAACCCGGTAACAGACAGTAAAGCAGACATACAGTTCCTCACTTCAAAAGCGGCAAATCAACCTGTGAGACTTTACCCCATTGGCGCACTCACACATCAAGGCAATGGAGAAGATCTGGCAGAACTCTATGATATGAAAAATGCGGGAGCTGTTGCATTCTATGACTATCAAAAACCGGTAAGAAACCCCAACCTTTTAAAAATCGCACTACAATACACCCAAAATTTCGACGGACTCGTCATTGCATATTGCAATGAAAATGATGTTTCCAAAAATGGTGTGGTCAATGAAGAGGAAAACGCTACACGATTAGGCTTAAAAGGTATTCCTGCTCTTGCAGAAGAATTACATGTAAACCGAAACCTCTTTTTACTGGAATATACCAATGGAAAACTACACTTCCCCACCCTATCGACAAAAAAAAGTGTTTCTCTGGTAAGGGAAGCAAAACAAAAAGGACTTGATATAAGTTGCAGTGTGTCCATCAACAATTTAATCCTTACAGATGATGCCTTACAGGAGTTCAACAGCAATTTAAAACTAATGCCGCCATTAAGAACAAACGAGGACAAAAAAGAGCTCATTAGAGGATTGAAAGAGGGTGTTATCGATGGAGTCACCTCAGAACATAACCCCATTGATATCGAACATAAAAATGTAGAGTTTGACAATGCGCTGTTTGGAAGTATTGGTTTAGAAAGTTGCTTTGGCGCATTAAACACTTTGTTCCCTATAGAAGACACCATCACTTTTTTAACGCGCTTAAAGTCAAGATTTGGTATAGAAGAAAAAGCCATTGAAGAAGGAGCTGAGGCCAACCTCACACTTTTTGAACCTGAAGCCTCTTGGACTTTTGAAGAAAAAGATATTTATTCGTCTTCTAAAAATGCAGCATTACTTGGGCAAACTCTTAAAGGAAAAGCACTTGGAATTTATGCAAACAAAAAATTGTTTTTAAATAAATAAGATATATGGTCCTAAGTAAAAAAGAAAAAAATTATTCCATTGTTGCTTATATCACCTTTATTGGAATGATTATAGCCTATTTTATGAATAAAGAAGATAAATCTGCTTATGTGACCTATCACATTAAAATGATGTTTGGGTTGGTTATATTATTGTTTGTTTCACAAGTTTCTCATGCCTATGTAAATATTATACTGGGTGATGTTTTGTGGCTCCTATCTTTTGTTTTATGGGTTTTATGTTTTGTATATGCTGTTCAAGGGAAAAAACCTATAATTCCTTACCTAAGTGAAAAATTTCAAAGCTGGTTTACTTTTTTAGATTAAAATCATTAATTTTATAAAACTAACTAATTCATTTTATTCATGGAAAATACAGTTGAAAATGATGGAAAAACCATCGGAATTATTGCTTATATCACATTAATTGGATGGGTCGTTGCATTCATTATGAACTCGAGTAAAAAAAATGAATATGCCAACTTTCACCTTAGACAAATGTTTGGACTAGTACTCTTGTCGATTGCTATTTCTGTTCTGACTATGGCTGTAAACCTAGGTTTGTTTGGAACCATCTTAAGTGTTTTACTTTTAGTACTTTGGGTGGTTGGATTTGTAGGGGCTATCCAGGGTGAAAAAAAATTAATACCTATTATAGGTGAAAATTTTCAGGAATGGTTTCAATTTATAAAGTAACTTTTTAAAAAAATAATTTTAATACCGCATTTTCAATGCGGTATTTTTATTGCTAAAATATGAACAAACAAGACCTTTCACTTTTTCACATCACAAGACCACCAAAAAGCAATGCCTCAAAAGCAGCGCTCCTTATTATGCTTCACGGCTATGGAAGTGATGAAAACGATTTGTTTTCATTTGCATCAGAATTGCCTGAAGAGTTGTTTATTATCTCAGCGCGAGCTCCATTCGCTATGCAGCCTTATGGAAACGCCTGGTATGCCATTTATTTTGACAATACCTCGGGTAAATTTAGTGATACAGAACAAGCTAAGACCTCCAGAGATTTAATAGCAAAGTTTATTGACGAAGCGGTAACTGCTTATGATGTCGACAAAGACAATGTCACCTTGTTGGGTTTTAGTCAGGGAACCATATTGAGTTATGCAGTGGCCTTAAATTTTCCTGAAAAAGTAAAGAATGTGATTGCGTTAAGCGGTTATATCAATGAGGATTTATTGCCTGAAGATTTGAATAAAAAAGACTATTCCAAACTTGACTTTTACTGCTCACATGGTAGTGTTGACCAAGTTATTCCAGTAGAATGGGCCAGAAAAGCAAAACCCTTACTCGATAAACTGAAAATCAAAAGCCACTACAGCGAATTTCCCGTTGGTCACGGCGTGGCGCCACAAAACTTTTTTGAGTTGAAGGATTGGTTGGAGAAAAGAATTTAGTGAAAATTCAAAAACCTTTACATTAAAAATCTTTTCAAATCACGACTACCGTGAAGGATACGCACAATACGAATGTGATTTTTAAAAATTCTATAAAAAATAATATGCGATGCATAAGGAAAACTATAAAGACCTTTTTTAATTTCGTCGCGCTGTTTCCCAACTTCAGGATTTTTAACAAGTATATGCAAATAAGATTGTAGCGATATCAAATAGTCAAGTGCTTGATCTTTTCCAAACCGGTAAATTCCATAATTATATATATCCTCAATATCCTCCTCTGTTTTTTGTGATAAAACATAGTGGTTCATTATCCCTTTTTCTTTGATTCAATAATTTGTTCCAAGGTCATTGAACTATCCGGACCATTCCAACCTTTTTCAATATCTTTTTTTAAATCTTGAATTACTTTATCACGATATACACCGTGAAGCCTTAGAGCATCCCTAATAACTTCACTATTATTTTGATAGTCTCCAGACTCTACTTGTTTTAATATGTATTCCTCTTGTTTTTTTGTGAAACTAATATTCATGACTATAATTTTATGTCTATATATAGCAAATATAGACATAAAATCGACTAAATAAAAAAATCTCAATTTTAATTCCCCGAATACAACAAAGAAGCAATTGTTTTTAGGTTTAGGTTTTCGTTTTCATCAAGGTCATACTCAAGCAGCATTTCCCCCCAGTAGCGACCATCTGTAAAATCAGCTATGACCCAACGGTGGTTTAAAAAACGCACTTTATTGATTTTCATTTTGCCTTCCATACCCACATAAGGCACTAAAGGATTGTCTCCCTCTACATTGTTTTGCGCATAAATTTGTTCTGTAACCATTTCCTGCATAAAATCGGCTTCCAGTCCAAAATTTTCAAAATAAGTCATGGCATTGTCGTTGCCAAGTAATGTAAAATAGTTTAAATCAAAGTTTTCAGAGGTCAGTGATTCATTAAGCCCTTTATAAAAGTCAGCTTTTTCTTTTAAATCATTGATTTTTGATTCCTGGTCTTCATAAATACGCTTTTGATTCATATACATAAATAACAGCATTAAGACAGAAAAAATAAAGAGATAGAGGATAATTTTATTTCGCATAATATATTTAAACTTTAATTTTTAAGCCATCATAGGCAAGAAATACATTGTCAGGCAGTGTTTTTTGAACTTCTTTGTGAAACCCCATCATGTGACTAATATGAGTTAAATAAGTCCTATCAGGTTTTATAATATCAATAAAATTAAGGGCTTCCTCAAGGTTAAAGTGAGAATAATGTGCCTCTTGTCGCAATGCGTTTAATACGAGCACTTTAGTGCCTTTAATTTTTTTAATTTCTTCCGGAGCTATTGTTTTAGCATCTGTAATATAGGTAAAATCTTCAATCCTAAAACCGAGAACGGGCAATCGATTGTGCATCACTTCAATAGGAACCACAAGCTTACCTCCAATACTAAAAGGAGTTGATTTGTCAATTTCAATTTCCTGGAGTGTTGGAGCTCCAGGATATTTATTTTCAGTGACAAAAATGTAATCAAACCTTCTTTTCAAGGATTTAAAAACTCGTTTATGTGCATAAGCAGCAATATCCCCTTGTCTAAAAAAATAGGGCCTTATATCATCCAATCCGGCAATATGGTCGTTGTGCTCATGAGTAAACAATACTCCATCAAGTTTTTTACATCCTGCTTGTAGCATTTGCATTCTAAAGTCAGGCCCCGTATCAATCACAAAGTTAAAATCACCCCAGGAAATTAATGCAGAAACACGTAAACGCTTATCTTTTGAGTCAGTACTCTTACACACAGGGTGTTCACTGGCAATCACAGGAATTCCCTGAGAAGTACCCGTACCTAAAAATGTCACAGAAAGCGGTTTTGACATAGTCACAAAATTAAAGATATTTTTTTGTTTAACTCTTGTATTTATTAGCTATTTACTACCTTTGTATAAAATATTTTAATACTGAAATCACAATGCCAGAATTCCTGAAAGGAGATAAAGAATTTGAACAAATTCCCTCCATCAAAGACAAATCGCTTCGCATTAATCTCAATGAAAACATCTATGGAACCTTTGCCGAAATTGGTGCCGGTCAAGAAACCGTTAGAAATTTCTTTAGAGCAGGTGGTGCTTCCGGAACGATTGCAAAAGCAATGTCTGCTTATGACAAAGATTTCAGTGATTCTATTTATGGAATAGAAGAGGACGGACGCTATGTTACTGAATCCAGACTCATAAAAATGCTGCGACACGAAACAAAATTGATGGAAGATCGCATTTCGAGAGAAAAACATCCAAACAAAATTTTCTTCACCTATGCCAATACTGTCGCTACCATTGATTTTGCAAAAAAATTTAAGGGTCACGGTTGGGTGGGAATTCGATTTCAGGTTGATCCAAAAGAAGATTATAACGAAATCATTCTGCACGTTCGCTTTAAAGAAAATGACGCTAAACTGCAACAACTTACTTTGGGAACTTTAGGTGTAAACTTAATATATGGTGCCTTTTATAAATATGACCAACCAAGAAAACTCTTGCGCTACCTCTATGATCACATAGACAAAGACCAGATTGAAATCGACATGGTCAATTTTTCAGGTCCTCAATTTATAGATGTTGACAACCGTTTAATGAGTCTTCAATTGATTAAAAACGGGATGACAGAAGCAGTTATGTTTGGTCCTGATGGCAACAATATTTTACCCGCAGCCATTCTTTATAAAAAGAACATTCTCACTCTAAGAGGAAGTTTTAGACCGGTTACAAAGGTCAATATTGATATGTTTGAACGCTCCCACGATATGTTTTTGAATGAAAATAAAGTTGAAAAAGAAAATGCAATTACCATTTTTGAAATCACACTATCAAACCTAAGGGCTGAAGGTGAAATAGACGAAGAAGATTTTATGGACAGAGCTCGTTTGCTCTGTAATTTGGGGCATATTGTTTTAATATCAAACTTTCAGGAGTATTATAAATTGGTTGAATTCTATTCAAAATACACCAAATCAAGAATGGGACTCACCATGGGTGTCAATAACCTGGTTGATATATTTGATGAGAAATACTATCGTCATTTAAGTGGTGGAATTCTTGAAGCATTTGGAAAACTCTTCTTCAAAGATTTAAAAGTATATCTATACCCCATGCAGGATCACGAAACAGGTGAATTGACAAACAGCGATAACCTTAAAGTACATCCTCGTATGAAAGAACTTTACAAGTTCTTTAAATACAACGGAAAAGTAGTAGATATTGTTGATTACAACCCAAAAATTCTTCAGATTTTCTCTAGGGATGTACTACAAAAAATCGCAAATGATGAAAAAGGATGGGAAGATACACTGCCGGATGGTGTTGCAAAAATCATTAAGGATAAAAAGTTATTTAGCTATCACGAAACCGAAAAAGCCTCAAATTAATTGAGGCTTTTTTTTTAATTCTCTAAAATCTGTGCCGCGTGTTCTTTGGTCTTAACCTTATCTATTACACGATCTACTTTTCCATCTTCATTAATTAAAAAAGTCATTCTGTGAATGCCTTCATACTCTTTTCCCATAAACTTCTTGGGCCCCCAAACACCAAAAGACTCTATAACCTCCTTAGATTCGTCAGCCAGTAATGGGAATGGGAAGTCATACTTTTCCTTGAAGTTCTTTTGCTTCTTTTCACTATCTGCGCTTACACCCAATAGCTCATATCCATTTTTTTGAAGTTCTTCGTAATGATCTCGCAGGTCGCAAGCCTCAGCGGTGCAGCCGGGTGTATTTGCTTTTGGGTAGAAAAAAACAACCAGCTTTTTTCCTTTATAATCGTTTAATGAAACTGTATTTCCATCTTGATCTGTTGATTTAAAATTGGGGACTGTATCCCCGGCTTGTAATGTTTTCATTTGTATAGCAATTTTTATGTTAATATTAGAAAAACCAATGGTTTTCAATTGTTTCACACAATGGTTTCTTTTAAATTTACAGCTTTAAAGTTACATAAAATGAACAAACAAGAAAAGGTCGCTTTTGTTATTGAAACGTTAAATACTATTTATCCTGATATCCCCATTCCTTTAGACCACAAAGACCCATATACCCTATTAATAGCAGTATTGCTTTCGGCGCAAAGTACCGATGTGAGAGTGAATCAAATCACTACGTTACTCTTTGAAATTGCTGACAACCCCTATGACATGATTAAACTTTCAATAGAAGAAATAAGAGAAATTATCAAACCCGTAGGGCTTTCGCCTATGAAATCCAAAGGAATTTATTACCTCTCCCATATTTTGATTGACAAGCACAACGGGCAGGTACCTGCAAGTTTTGAAGCTTTGGAAGAGTTACCAGCTGTGGGACATAAAACAGCGAGTGTGGTGATGGCTCAAGCATTTAATGTTCCGGCATTTCCTGTGGACACACACATTCATAGACTGATGTATCGATGGGGCTTTTCAAATGGAAAGAATGTTGTTCAAACTGAAAAAGATGCCAAGCGCTTATTTCCAAAAGATTTATGGAACAAATTACACCTTCAGATCATTTGGTATGGAAGGCAATACTCGCCCGCAAGAGGATGGGATTTGGAAAAAGACAAAATTACTAAGACTATTGGAAGAAAAAAGATCCTTGAAGAATACTACAAAAAAAAGTCCCGCTAGCTAACGGGACTTTTCCAAAGTTTAGTTTAGAAGTGCTTCAAACTTCCATTTATTACAATCTATAACACTTAAAGCCTTAGAATAATCAAGAAGGAACCTTACAGTTTCTTCCTTCGGGGACAAGTTACTCACCTTGTCAGATGAGGTTTTTGAGTAAGTTTTTTCCATATAAAAACTATTTTTGTTGTTAGTGTCTAAACTCTAACGAGACAAAAAAGTTTTTATTGTATTAGTTCACTAAAACAATATTATGTTTCTCAATTACTTTACGTAAATTGATGAGTGCATACCGCATTCTCCCCAATGCTGTATTGATACTTACTCCTGTTTGTTCAGATATCTCTTTAAAACTCATATCCTTATAAAGACGCATCACCAGTACTTCTTTTTGATCTTCCGGCAACTCCTGAATCAACCTTCTCAGGTCATCTTCAACCTGCCCTTTAATAATTTTTCGCTCTGCATTCAAATCATCATCACTCAGTACAGAGAAAATATTAAAATCACCATTATTGGCAAATTTTGGCATACGGTTGTTCTTTCTGAAATGGTCTATAATTAAGTTGTGAGAAATGCGCATCACCCAAGGTAAAAATTTACCTTCTTCATTGTAGGCTCCTCTTTTGAGAGTCTTTATCACTTTAATGAAGGTATCTTGAAATATGTCTTCAGTAATATCTCTGTCAGAAACTTTGGAATAAATAAAACTGTACACACGTTGCTTGTGTCGTTCAATTAACTCTGAAAGTGCTTTTTCATTACCGTCTATATATGCACTAACCAAGAATGCATCTGATGAAGTAGTTTTCATAATATTACAATTTAAAATAAGGCAGACTTCTATCGAAATCTTAATTAAGTTGCTTAAAAAGTAATATTATGCTATAGGCGATTGATTTATTTAGTTTGTAAACTCGTCGTAAATATAACAACAAATATTTTTCTTATCCAAATTAAGTTAATTTTTTTAACAAAAAAATATTTTGATTTATATACTAAACTCTTGGATTTACTGTTATCAATTATTGCTTCCAAACGAAAATAACAACTTCTTCAACACTAAAAAACTGCGTTTAAAACTGTATATTTGTGGATTAAAAAATCTGTCAAATTGGATATAGAAGCAGTCGATCAAAAACAACATATAATCATAAAAGGAGCAAAACTCCACAACCTTAAAAATATCAATGTTGTTATTCCTCGTAATAAACTTGTAGTAATAACGGGGCTTTCAGGCTCCGGGAAATCAAGTTTGGCTTTTGACACGCTCTATGCAGAAGGGCAACGTCGCTATGTGGAAAGCCTTTCATCATATGCAAGACAATTTCTTGGGAGACTTAATAAACCCAAAGTAGATTCCATCAAAGGCATTGCTCCGGCAATTGCCATAGAACAAAAAGTAAATACCACAAATCCACGGTCAACCGTGGGAACTTCAACAGAAATTTACGATTACCTAAAACTACTCTTTGCGCGAATCGGGAAAACACATTCACCTGTTTCCGGCAACGAGGTCAAAAAAGATACCGTCTCAGATGTCATCAACTATTTCAAATCGCTGGAAGAAGGAAAAAAACTACTGCTCCTCGCCCCTATTTTTCTTGAGGAAGGAAGAACTTTAGAAAATAAAATAAAAGCCCTCACACAACAAGGGTATGCGCGTGTCAAATACAAAGACACTGTCTCACGCATCGACGCCTTTGACGCTTCAAAAGTAAAAGGCACTGTTTATATCGTGATTGACCGCATCATCACAAAAGATGAGGAGGACTTCTACAACCGTCTCGCAGATGCAGTTGAAATGGCTTTTTTTGAAGGGAAAGGCTCTTTATTTATTGAAGATCTTGAAACCAAGGCCGTCACCGAATTCAATAATCGTTTTGAACTGGACGGAATCACTTTTCTCGAACCAAACATTCATCTCTTCAGCTTTAATAATCCATATGGAGCGTGTCCCACTTGTGAAGGCTATGGCGATGTGATTGGCATTGACGAAGAACTGGTCATTCCCAACACAGCGCTTTCCATCTATGAAAACGCTATTTATTCCTGGCGCGGCGAAAGCATGAGTTGGTACCGTGATCAGTTGGTGAATAATGCTTATAAATTTGATTTCCCCATTCACCGCCCCTGGTTTGAACTCACTGATGAGGAGAAACAACTGGTCTGGGAAGGCAATCAATATTTTGAAGGACTACATTCCTTTTTTAAGTTTTTAGAAGAAAAAAGCTATAAAATCCAAAACCGGGTGATGCTTTCCCGTTACCGCGGAAAAACAAAATGCAGTACCTGTAAAGGAAAAAGATTACGTACAGAAGCAGCCTATGTCAAAATTCAAGGAAAATCCATCATCGATTTGGTGGAGATATCCATTGAAAAGCTACAACAATTTTTTGCCCAACTGGAACTCAACGACCACGACACACAGGTTGCTAAACGTCTCCTCACAGAAATCAATAACCGATTGGGTTTCCTCAACAATGTGGGACTCTCTTACCTCACCCTCAACCGAAAGTCAAACACCCTCTCTGGAGGAGAATCCCAACGCATCAACCTAGCAACCTCGCTGGGAAGTAGTCTGGTGGGTTCTATGTACATTCTCGACGAACCCAGCATTGGTCTGCACCCAAAGGATACGGAGCGACTTATCGAAGTCCTGAAATCCCTGCGCGATTTGGGCAACACGGTTATTGTAGTAGAACACGATGAAGACATTATGAAAGCCGCAGACGAAATCATCGATATTGGTCCAGAAGCAGGAAGTTTTGGTGGTGAAGTGGTGGCTTGTGGTAATTTCGAAAAGATTCTAGAAAGCGATTCGCTTACAGCACAATATCTCAATGGAAAAATGGAAATTGAAGTTCCCAAAAAAAGGAGGACTTCCAAATACCAAATCACCATCACCGGGGCGAGACACAACAATTTACAAAATATTAATGTCACCTTCCCTTTGGCAAGTTTTGTGGCTGTAACCGGTGTCTCAGGAAGTGGAAAAAGTACCCTTGTCAAAAAAATACTGTATCCCGCTTTGCAACGCCATCTCACCGGTGTGGGGGATAAACCCGGGCAGTTTTCAAAAATGGATGGTAATTTTGGTACTCTTAAAAATGTGGAATTTATTGACCAAAACCCCATTGGTCGCTCTAGTCGGTCTAACCCCGTGACCTATATAAAGGCGTATGACGATATCAGGAATTTGTTTTCGTCTCAAAAACTTTCCAAACTTCGCAACTTTCAGCCCAAACATTTTTCCTTTAATGTGGATGGCGGCCGCTGTGAAGTCTGCAAAGGGGAAGGCGAAGTTACTATCGAAATGCAATTTATGGCAGATGTGCATCTGGAATGTGAAGCTTGTAATGGCAAACGTTTTAAAAAAGAAGTACTCGAAGTGCAGTTTCAGGGAAAAAACATCGATAATATTTTGACAATGACCATTGATGAAGCTATTGCCTTTTTTCAACTGCACAATGAAAAGAAAGTCTTCACCAAATTACAGCCCCTGCAAGACGTAGGCTTGGGCTATGTGCAATTGGGACAAAGTTCCTCTACTCTCTCAGGTGGTGAAGCACAGCGCATCAAACTGGCTTCGTTTCTCGTAAAAGGCGAAACCAAAGACAAGGTGCTTTTTATTTTTGACGAACCCACCACAGGCCTTCATTTTCACGATATCAAAAAGTTGCTCAAATCCTTTGAAGCCCTTATTGAAAAAGGACACTCGGTCATTGTGGTCGAACACAACATCGATTTAATCAAGTGTGCCGACTTTGTAATCGACTTAGGACCTGAGGGTGGTGAAAAAGGGGGCGAACTCATCGCAACAGGCACACCCGAGGAAGTGGCTAAAAATAAGAAATCGTTTACGGGAAGTTATTTGAAAGAGAAATTGTAGTAAATTTATAGAACACAATTCATTTCGATTATGAAACTAAAAGTAATTTTCTTTTTAGTGGGCTGTTTAACAGCGACAGCACAACAATACCTTCCCATGTTAGAAGAAGGCAATGAATGGAGTGTGGATTTATATTACGAAATATTTGAACCACACCCAGGCGAGCCCGGAAGCTTTACAATCACATATCAGATAGCCATTGGTGAAACTGTCTCTATTAATAATAACATATATAAAAGCATTGAAGTGGACAACGGATCCACCCTTGAATGTTTTCTTAGAGAATAAAATGGAATTATCTATCAGTTAAGTCGTGATGGGAGTTCAGAAAAGATATTATTTGATTACACCCTTGAGGAGGGAGATGTATTTTCTTTATATGATAGTACATATAGTGATTTCTAACTTTGCCTGGGACTGGGAGGCCAGGCCTGGGAACCATTTCTTAACGTTCAAAGTGTTGATTACTTGTTTATTGCCGGGCAAAACCGAAAAGTTATCACTTTTGAAGAAGAAGGCCTTTTTATGAATTTCCAATGGATCGAAGGCATAGGAAATATCTCCGGGTTTAGCCTGATGTGGGAACAAATTGATGTGACCGCCGGCTCCCTATTGGTTTGTTTTACTCAAAATGATCAAACTACATTTTTTAACGGTGCCACCTCCTGTGACAATACCACTTTAAGTCAGCAACATTTCAACAAACAAAACTTTGTTTTATCACCAAACCCTGTTAAGCAAACATCTCAAATCCTGCTCCCTCCCAACAGCAAAGGTTATAGCATAAAGATTTTTGATTTAAACGGAAAAGTGCTCAATGAATCCCACAATCAAAAAGACACCTTCACAATAAACGCAACAGACTTTGTTACAGGGGTTTATTTTTATCAGGTTTTTGAAGATACCAGGCATTTAAAAGCAGAACGTTTTTTGGTGAAGTAGCCGGTCAAAATGCTCTTTATCTTTAAAGGCCCACCACATGCCCCAATTTTCACGACTTTAAAAAGCTACTCAAATCTATTGTTGTTCTGATTGAAAAAGGAAACTCAGTCATCGTGGTCGAACACAATTTCGATTTAATCAAAAGTGCCGAGTTTGTAATCGATTTAGGCCCCGAAGGCTGTAAAAAAGCTGCCAACCTAATCTAAACAGGCACACCTGAGGAAGTGGCTAAAAATAAGAAAAATACTTTAATATATATATAAGAGAATTATTTTTAGAAACTTAAAAAAGGGGTTATAAAAAAACTTTTTTCCCTATACTAAATATATCCCCCAAAGATATATTTAAAAAAATTTGATTATATAGTTACCCCTTCTTATGCTGTTAAATTAAATTCACTTTGCGCTGAGAAGTTTTTAAAATACTTCGCATAGGGATTATTTTTTATTTTAATAAAATCAGAAGCTTCTATTGACTGCTCTGTAATTAGCCATTCAACAACCTCTTTCATCCAATGATCTTTTATAACATTAAGCGAAACAAAATTAAATGGTATGTCAAATGGAATTGATTCTTTATGATAATTATCCGAACAAATTAAAATTTTCTTAAGACCCTTATTCAAGAATGATTTTAATATTTTAACGCTCTTAAAATCAGTGACAACAAAAATAAAAGCAGTTTCTGTATTATGAACTACTGTGTCAAGATTCTTATACTTTGAACTAAAGTAAACAATCTCTTTATCAAAGGTCCTACTTATATATGAACCGTGTGCTGAACGATCATCAAATATTATAATTTTTTTTTTTTTTTTTTGCTAACATACTTTTTTAAATAAAGAGAGAATTATAAAAAAACTTATTAACAAAAATACCTTATATCAATTAAACACTTTTTAAATTTGTTGTAGAATTCTTTAACTTATAAATAATTAATCACAAATAATTCAAGAATAATAAAAAAAATAAACCCTTATACATATTGTGTTTCATTTTTTTACTCT
>JANSXN010000052.1 GCA_024742935.1 Flavobacteriaceae bacterium | reverse complement strand
TGAGGCAACTATATATGACATCAATGGTAAATTAGTATCTAAGTTTGATTTGTCACAAATGGTTGGCGAGCAAAGACTGGATGTGTCTAGTTTAGCATCAGGCGTTTATATGGTAAACATCAGTAGTGCAGATGCAACAACAGTAAAACGATTGATTAAAAAGTAATTTTTTTAATTACTCATAATTAAAGAAAACCCCTGAAGTCAAAGCTTCGGGGGTTTTTATTTAGTATATCATTAGTACATAAATATTAATAAGTTTTAAAGACTTACTTATATAAAAGTATGTATTTTTGTAAACAGAAATTTGAAAAATAAAAGTGTGATATGTCAGATACAATTGAAAGAATAAAATGTTTGATTATTGGTTCAGGTCCTGCGGGATATACAGCTGCAATTTATGCAGCTAGAGCTGATATGCACCCGGTTGTTTATACCGGTATGGAACCGGGCGGGCAATTAACAACTACCACAGAAGTTGATAATTTTCCAGGCTATCCTGAAGGAGTTGATGGTCCATCTATGATGGTCCAGCTTCAACAACAGGCTGAACGCTTTGGAACTAAAGTTAGAATAGGAATGGTTACAGCTGTTGAACTAAGTGACGAAGTTGGCGGTATACATAAAGCTACTGTTGATAATTCAAAACAAATTGAAGCAGAATCAATCATAATTTCTACAGGAGCAACAGCAAAATATCTGGGGTTACCCAGTGAACAAAAATTGAGAGGTGGTGGGGTTTCTGCCTGTGCAGTTTGTGATGGATTTTTCTATAAAGGCCAAGAAGTCGCTATTGTAGGTGGTGGAGATACTGCTGCTGAAGAAGCAACTTATCTCGCCAATATTTGTAAAAAAGTAACCATGCTGGTTAGAGGAGACTCGATGAGAGCTTCAAAAGCGATGCAACATCGTGTTACATCCACCCAAAATATTGATTTGCGTTACAATACAGAAGTAGATGAGGTGTTGGGAGAACAAGTAGTAGAAGGGCTAAGAATGGTAAATAATGAGACCGGTGAAAAAGAAGAAATTGAAATCACAGGTTTATTTATTGCAATTGGTCATAAACCCAATACAGATATTTTCAAGGGACAAATTGATATGGACGATATGGGATATATTATCACCAAGGGAAAATCCACTAAAACAAACAAACCAGGGGTATTTGCTTCAGGTGATGTACAAGACAAAGAGTACAGACAAGCTGTAACTGCTGCAGGAACTGGCTGTATGGCTGCCCTCGATGCGGAACGTTACCTGTCAAGTATTGAAAAGGAAGTCACTGCTTAAAATCAAACCATTTTATAAATATAAAGAGCCGGAGAAATCCGGCTCTTTTTTATTTTTTAGGAGTATTGTCGTCAACAGTCTTAGGCCTAATGTTGAATTTTTTTCTTTTGGGTCGCAGTTTACCAAAAGTTCCTAAAATTATTTTTCCTCTTCGTGTTTTTTTATCACCTTTTCCCATAATAATTCATTTTTTCTTAACTCGCATTAATATAATAAAAAAACCCGTTTTAAAAAAACGGGTCTTAAGATATTCTCATGATAGAGTTTTAAAACTTTAGAGTAACATCAAGTTCAAAATCATCATATATGGTATTATCACCTAAATTGTCAAAAAAACTTCCTGAACCATATCTCACATTAAATTTAGTTCTGTCAATTTTGAGATTTGCTGTGGCACTGTTTCCATTCATTTTCAATAAAAATGCGATGGGCTCTGTGGTACCTTTTATGGTAATATCACCGTTGATATAAAAACCATCTTCGGTTTTGTTTCCGCTTTTGATAACTAGGGTAGAGGTGGGGTGGTTTGCAACACCAAAAAAGTCGTCAGATTTTAAATGGCCTTCTAGTTTCCCTTTACTATCACCCTTTAAATCTTCAACAGCGATTGATGTCATATCAATAACAAATTCACCACTTTTAATCTGGTCACCCTCTAGAATCATAGATCCTTTAGAGAGGTTTATTGAACCATAATGAGAACCCGTAATTTTTTTCCCTTTCCAGGTAATCGTGCTTTCTTTTACTGTCATTTCTTTTTCCATAGGTTTTGTAAATGCTACTGTTGTTAAAATTAATACTGAGGCACCAATGCCTTTAAAAATGTTTGTTTTCATAGTTTGTGATTTTAATTTGTATATACAAATGTTAAGTTAAAAAAAAAATTGTTATTTAAGTTTGTCTAAAAGTGTATTTAAAGTATTTAATTCATTCATTGAAAAGTCTTTAAGTATCACATTGTTATTGGTTAATGTTAGAGGATCAATTTCAGATAATAATTCCAGCCCATTTTGAGTAATACTGATTTCAACTTTTCTCCTGTTACTTTTACAAATGTTTCTTTCCGCAAAGCCTTTTTCGATTAGTTTATCAACAAGTCGTGTGGTATTACTCATTTTATTAATCATACGCTCCTGAATAGTCGATAAATTTGCCGGTGTTCCTTTTTGACCTCTAAGAATGCGTAACACATTATATTGTTGCATTGAGAGACCATATGGCTTCAACATCTCAGCTACTTTTTCCTCTACAATTCTACTGGTGTACATAATATTTAATACCGTCTTTGTATGAGGGTTAAGTGGAACTGTTGATTTTATAGCTTCTTCTATGTTCATAATTGTATTTACAACATTTGTCGATACAAATATATGGAAATTTTATTTGTCAAAAAAATATTAACACTTATTTAGCACACTTGTTTAATGAATAAGAATGCTAAAGAGCTGTTAATATTAGTGATACAGTCTTTATAATTATTACTTTTAACTCTCAAATTTTATAATGAAATTAATAAGCAAATCATACTTGTTGTTTTTAATTGTACTATTTTTTTCAATTTCCTGTAAAAATAGTTCTGAAACAAAAGATCAAGAAATCGTTGATGAGGAGGATATGATTCCAATTTATGATTATGACGGATTTGAATATATGTTGGATTTTAATGATGAAAAGACTTATGTTGTCAATTTTTGGGCAACCTGGTGCAAGCCTTGTATCAAGGAGTTACCTTACTTTGAAGAATTAGGGGATAAGTATAAGGATGTTGGTGTTGAAGTTATTTTAGTCAGTCTTGATTTTCCTGAGAATATTGAAAGTCATGTACTTCCTTTTATAGAAAGACATAATTTAAAATCTAAAGTAGTACTTCTTGATGATGTTGATAGCAATAGGTGGATCCCCTTAGTATCAGAAGAATGGAGTGGCGCTATTCCCGCAACAGTTATTTACAATAAAAATGGAAGAAAATTTTATGAACGCACATTTACCTATGATGAATTAGTAACTGAATTAAATACATTATTATGAAATGCCCATTAACAATTTGCAATCAAACTAAAATTATTGATAAGCCATTACATATGACCAATTAAAAACAAATAAATACAAACATATGAAAAACAAAAGCAAATATTTATCGACTTTGATTGCACTTCTTGTTGTAAGTGCAGGATTATTAAGTTTCACATCATCCAATGATAATAAAGGTTATGAAGTTGGAGATCTAGCCACAGACTTTAAACTTAAAAATGTGGACGGTAAAATAGTTTCACTTTCAGACTATAAAGAAGTGAATGGATACATTGTTATTTTTAGTTGTAATACCTGCCCTTATGTGGTTGCTTATGAAGATAGAATGATAGACTTACACAATAAATACAACAAAAAGGGATTTCCTGTTATTGCTATTAATCCTAATGATCCCGAAATTTCACCCGGTGACAGTTTTGAAAAAATGCAAGAACGTGCCAAAGAAAAAAACTTCCCTTTTGCATATGTTTTTGACGAAAAACAAGAAATATTTCCTCAATATGGAGCTACTAGAACACCACAGGTGTATCTTTTGGAAAAAACAACTCAAGGTAACATTGTAAGATACATTGGTGCGATTGATGACAATTTTAAAGATGCCGCCGCAGTAAAGGACAAGTTCTTGGAAGATGCCATTGATGCTATCTTAAACAAAAAAGAAGTTCCGGTAAAGACAACCAGAGCTATTGGTTGTACAATTAAAGTAAAGTCTTAATCAAAAATTCAAATATATTTCTAACCGAAGACTGCAAGGTTTTCGGTTTTTTTGCGTTTATGAAATTCAAATCAATTAATTTTGTTTAAAATTTTAAACAATGCAAGAAATAAATGCAACACAGTGGCAAGAAAAAATTGTAGAAGATGTCAATGCTGTAATACTTGATGTTAGAACTGATGAGGAATGCGAAGAAGGTATGATTCCCGGTTCCAAACAGTTAAACATACTCGACCCAGCTCTTTTTATGGAAAAAGCACAGCAACTAGATCCTACAAAAAAATACTATATCTATTGTCGTTCAGGAGGAAGAAGTGCGCAAGCGTGTGCTGTTCTTCAGTCTCTTGGAATTAAAAATACCTTTAACTTAATTGGCGGAATCACTGAATGGGATGGCCCTATAGAATAATTAAACGACTATGACAAAATCATTATTTTTTAGTTTTTTATTTGTTCTCTTTGTGATGGTCTCTTGCCAAAATGATAAGGATCTGCAAATTCAAAAAATTACAGCAGATCAAATGCTTGAGGCGATTGAATTTGAATCCATTCAATTAATTGATGTGAGGACCCCGGAAGAGTATAAGGAGGGGAGTTTAAAAAAATCTCAAAATATTTGTATAACAAATGAAGATTTTAGAGCTCAAGCTGAAAAACTTGATAAAAACAAACCTGTTTATTTATACTGTAAATCTGGTGTAAGAAGTGCTAAAGCTGCAGAAGTATTAAAAGAAATGGGTTTTAAAATAATTCACGAAATGTCAGGAGGTATTCAAGTTTGGAAAGAGATGGGATATGAAACTATGACTGAAACTGAAAAGTCATAAACCAATATAAAAATATACATAAAAAAACCGACAGATAGCTGTCGGTTTTTTTTTATAAACTAATGCTTTAATAGCGTGTAATCAAAGCTACGTTTTGAAACTTATCCAATTCATCACCTGATAGAAATACCGTATCACCTCCAAAAGATAAATTGTGCTCAATCATCTCATCTACAACATCATCACAAATGCCTTTTTGATCTCTTTCAAACTTGTCAACCAGCATAATTTCATCTTCGGCAATGAGGCCGGGTTGGAAATATCCTTTTTTCACAAAAAGTGTTTGACCACGACCCTCAAGTATTGCTCTCCAAATATCATTGATATCACTTAAAAATTTTCCTGAACCAACAGCACGACCTAGTTCTTCAACTCTTGCTGCATTGCGCTTTCTGTTGATTTCGTGCACAGCCGGCCAAACATCATCAATGATATGATGAATCTTTGCACTTTCATCACCTCGATTTTTATTGAGATAGCCCATATACATTTCTTTGCGGTCTGCAACATTCATATAATGGGTGTGGTTTCTTTCATCTGTTATAATCATAACAGGGAGGGGATGGCCTTTTATTGCGGCCTGCACTTCTTTATCTACACGATTAAAAAACTCTTCAATTAATTTTTCATCAGACCCTGCAGTGTTTCTTTCCAGTTTATCGGTATTGTATAGCGTTTCATTTTTGTAGGGAAAATTGCCCTTAACTTCAACAACAGCTTTATCATTCATAGCCTCAATAAGACGAGCGTCATTTCTACTTAACACCAGTGTATAGTATGCTTCTTGCTCGTGTTCAGCTCTTACAAGGTCACGGGTTGCAAAAGTATCGTCAATTACAACTCTGTCTGTAACATTTATTGCAAGTCTGGTGAATTCAATCATTTCAGGGTTTACAAAAATCAGTAAACTTTCAAGGTTTTCTCTGTGATCTATTTTTTCAACAACTTCATTGAGTTTTTCCATTATTGGCCATACAAAACGCTTTTCATAATCATTGTAAAGGCGCTCTTCAGCATTTTTTACTAAGTTTTTTAAACGTATAGGGTCACCCTCATTTTCAGGATGTGTGCGATGTGTGTTGCAAATTATAGTTACACAAGCTTCACTTTGGATGTTTTTTACTTTTTTTAATAGTTTGTTCATAATAACTCTAGGTTCTTTTTCTTTAATTTTTCAATCCATAATATACTATTTTTTCAAATAAAAATTGAGTTGAAAAACAGTATTTAAGTAAAATTTAGCAGTTTGGTAATCGGTAGCTTGAAATTTATATATTGTAAAATATGTATTTCCAATAGTAAGCGTTTCATAGCTTCTACTTTTTTATCTTTACAGCTTAAAAGTTTTTAAATGAAAAAAATTCTAATTATTACAGCTTTTTGTATCTGCAGTCATTCTTTCTCTTCCAACATTGAAGATTGGGGTCAAACAGGGCATCGCGTTGTTGGAGAAGTGGCAGCATATCATTTAACTGAAAAGGCCTCTGCAGAAATTGACCAATTGTTAAACGGGATGTCTCTTGCTGTAGCATCTACCTATGCAGATGAAATTAAAAGTGATAGAAGTTTTGATACATACAGACCCTGGCATTATGTAAATATCCCATTTGATAAAACATATCAAGAAGTTGTGCCAAATGAAAATGGAGATATCATAACCGGGATAGAACACTGTATAAAAATATTAAAAGACAAAGAATCCACCAAAGAAGAAAAATCTTTTCATCTCAAATTATTGGTACATTTTATAGGTGACTTGCATCAACCATTGCATTTAGGTTTGGAAAAAGACAAAGGCGGAAACGACTTTCAAGTGAGATGGTTTAATGAGGGTACAAACTTGCATCGTGTTTGGGATTCAGAGATGATAGATAGTTACCAAATGACTTATTCAGAGTTGACCACCAATCTTCCAAGAATTTCAAATGAAGAAAAAAAAATAATTCAGGAAGGTACTTTACTGGAGTGGGTAGAGCAAGAACGAGCGTTGACAAAAGAAATTTACAAGAGTGCAGAAATTGGTGAAAAATTAGGCTATCGCTATATGTATGAACATTTTTCAACCGTAAAAACCCAACTTCAAAAAGGCGGATTGCGATTGGCAAAAATTCTCAATGAAATTTTTGGTTAACGTTTTGAGATTTTATTGCCCGAAATCTGTTTTTGACGACTGCATTTAAATCTTTTAGCAGCTTCATTTCTTAGTTTTCGGTGTTTTGTTGCCCTTCCCTGAACACGTTCTCGCCACATCCTAAAGCTGGAGGGCTTCATTTCCTTTCGCATAAGCGAAATAACATCTTGCTCACATAAACCAAATTGATATTCAATCGCTTCAAAAGGCGTTCTGTCTTCCCAGGCCATTTCAATAACCCGGTCAATTTCAATAATGGATAATTCTTTATTCATAGCAGGAGCTAAATTAAAACATCCCGGTTCAACTTAAAAAAGTTTATCATTTTATTAACCGAAACGTAAGGTTTATTCTGGGTCCCACATTTCTAGCAGTTTTTGCCAGTTGGTGTTTCCAGTATTGCTGGGTGCTTCCTTGCATTAAAAGTAAACTGCCGTGAGGGAGTTCAATTTTTGTTTTTTGTTGCTTTTCAGTTTTGTGTTTTAAATGAAACCACCGGGCCGCACCCAAACTCAAAGAGGCAATCGCAGGGTTTTCACCAAGTTCTTTTTCATCATCACTATGCCAGCCGTTTGAATCATTGCCATCTCTGTAAAAATTTAAAAGAACTGTAGTGAAGGTTTGGTTTGAAATCGCTTCAATGTCGTTTTTTATTTGTTTGAGTAAAGGAGTGAAAGTCTTAGGAATCATCGTGATATTGGAATAAGAATACGACTTTTCATTTTCAGCAAACAGAGCCGTGAGTCTGGGTTGTTTGTATGTCTTTCCAAAAACTTTAATATCGTCCTGTTGCCAGTCGGTTTCATTTAGTAAGGATTCAAACATCATAGAAGCCCTTTTGAAATCATAAAACTGCGGAAAGTAAATCACATTTGCATCCGGGAGATTTAAGTCAATTTTTTCCATGAATTTTATCATGTATATTGATAGGCCCAAAATATCAACCCAAACTGCAACGGAATCCTTAAAATCAATATCCAGCGGGGTAATTTCATGGATGCACGTTCATCCTGAAGCATATGAATATGAACCGTAAAGAAAATAATTAGCATTAAAATAATTCCCCAGGCAGCAATGTTTTGGTTTTCAGGTATGAGAAGCATCATCCCTAAAATCATTTCGGCGATTCCACTCAATGCAACCATACTTTTATGAGCCGGAATGAATGGAGGCATAATACGTTCATACAATTTTGGATTTCGAAAGTGATTCACGCCTGCGATAATAAAAACTACCGCCATTAAATATTGATGCCAAGGTAACATAAAGTATTTTTTTAAAAATCAAATGTAAGTTTTTTTTGATTCAGTAATAAAGTAATCTCCATAACATTGAAAAATTTAATTTTAATTTACATCTGAATTCCTACCTTTGCATTCGCAAAATGAAACTATGCAATACGCTGAAAATATATTAGGAACCATTGGAAACACCCCACTGGTAAAAATCAATAAACTGGCTGAAGAAATCCCCGCTTTGGTGCTAGCAAAATATGAAACCTTCAATCCCGGGAATTCTGTAAAAGACCGTATGGCGGTTAAAATGATTGAAGACGCAGAAGCAGACGGCAGACTAAAACCCGGCGGTACTATTATAGAAGGCACCTCAGGCAATACCGGAATGGGACTGGCGCTTGCGGCTATTGTAAAGGGGTATAAAATGGTGTGTGTTATCAGTGATAAACAATCCAAAGAAAAAATGGATATTTTACGCGCGGTGGGTAGCGAAGTGGTAGTATGTCCCACAGATGTCGCGCCTGATGATCCAAGGTCTTATTATTCCACTTCGGCAAGATTAGCAAAAGAAACCCCTAATAGTTGGTATGTCAATCAGTATGACAATCTTTCAAATGCGAAAGCTCATTATGAATCCACCGGCCCTGAAATCTGGAAACAAACCGATGGTAAAGTAACTCATTTTGTGGTGGGCGTTGGAACCGGAGGAACCATTTCAGGAGTGGGAAAATATTTAAAGGAACAAAACCCAAACATCAAAGTATGGGGAATTGATACCTACGGAAGCGTTTTCAAAAAATACCACGAGACAGGTATTTTTGACGAAAAAGAAATTTACCCTTATGTTACAGAAGGTATTGGTGAAGATATTCTTCCCAAAAATGTAGACTTCAGCATCATCGATGGCTTCACCAAAGTAACCGATAAGGACGCAGCCGTCTATACACAATTACTTGCCAAAAAAGAAGGTTTTTTCCTTGGCAACTCTGCCGGTGCGGCGATGAAGGGTCTCCTTCAGTTAAAAGAACATTTTACAAAAGACGATGTAGTCGTTGTCCTTTTTCACGACCACGGAAGCCGCTATGTAGGTAAAATGTTCAACGATGAGTGGATGAAGAAGATGGGCTATATTGAGTAAGCTTCAGTAGCGATTAAAAATCTACTTTACTTCAATTTTATCTATTTCAAGCACAAAAGATTCCCTTTTGCCATTTCCAATTAAAAAGGCAATTTCTTCTATGGTTTCACCCGGATAATTAGGTAAGTTGACTCTTCTACCTCTAAAAGAGGGCGTCAATTTAGAAAATGGTATTTCAATCGTTTCCCATTCCCCGTTTGTTTTAAAAGTATATGTATAGGAATAAAAATCTGTTGCATTTGTCTTCACTCTGAACTGAAAGTTTTTTCCATCACCTTTGACACGCAATACTATTTTTTGATAAGGGCTTACATCCTTTTTTACAAAACGATGTCTAATCGAGCAAAAGCCTCCATTGTTTTCCAGTAATACAGTCCCACTAAAAAAAGCCTGCCCGTCTTTATTTAATTCTAAAGTGCTTTTTGAGATTCCACCCATCACACCATCAGTGACTATATTCCATTTGTTTATAGCTGTTTTTGAATCAAAATCAAATAGTATCATTGAAGGAGGGTTTGAAAAGGTTAATAGGAATAAGATTAAAAACATAGATTTACTTTTTTTAGTAAAATTAATGATCAAAAATTATTCAGGTGTAGGTTTTGTTTAACTTTAACAAGTTATACCTCTAATATAATTTTTTGTAAAAATTTGTAATTTTATAAGATGCAAGAAAATTTTCTACATCATATCTGGAAGTTTCAAAAGTTTTCAAAAGTAACTCTTAAGTCTGAAGAAGGAGAGCCCATTGAAATTGTGCATCAAGGAACCCATAATTTTAATTCGGGACCTGATTTTTTCAATGCGCAGATTAAAATAGGGAACCAACTTTGGGTGGGTAATGTGGAGATTCATTTAAAATCTTCAGACTGGTATGCGCATCATCACGAGACAGACAAGGCCTATGATAATGTGATACTCCACGTGGTATGGGAGCATGATGTGGAAGTGTATAGAAAAGACAATTCAGTCATTCCCACTTTTGTTTTAAAGCACAGGGTTGATGATTTCGCTTTAGCGAAATACAATAAACTCTTCTCAAACAAAAAACAATGGATAGCCTGTGAAGAGGATTTCCCAGGAGTGGATGATTTCCTTTTGGAAAACTGGATGGAACGGCTTTACTTTGAACGATTAGAAAACAAATCGGGTTTGATTTTTGATCTTTTAGAGACCTCAAAAAACGATTGGGAAGCTGTGTTATTTAAAATGCTTGCTAAAAATTTTGGTTTAAAAAACAATGCAGAAGCTTTTCTTTCTATGGCACACTCCTTTGATTTTTCTGTGCTTAGAAAAGTCAGGGAAAACCCCATACAGTTGGAAGCCCTGCTTTTTGGTCAGGCCGGATTACTGGAAATTGAAAGTGAGGATTCTTATGTGAACGATTTAAAAAAAGAATATAATTTTCTGAAAAACAAATTCAAATTAGAAAATAGTCAGGTGGCTCCTATTCAGTTTTTCAGGTTGCGGCCTGTTAATTTCCCTACAATCAGATTGGCTCAGTTGGCAGCGGTTTATTCAAGGAATAAGCAATTGTTTTCTAAAATAATTTCGGTGACAACCAAAGAAGAAATTTATACTCTTTTTGATGTAAGCGCGTCTGGTTTTTGGGATACTCATTTTCATTTTAGTTCGGTTTCTGCACCTCGCAAAAAACGACTTACAAAGGCATTTATTGATTTACTCATTATCAATACGATTGTTCCGCTGGTATTTTGTTATAGAAAACACACCGGAAAGGAACTTCCGGAGGCATTAATCACTTTAATGAACAGTGTGAAAAAGGAAGAAAACACAATTGTTTCCAGATTCAATGATTTAAAACCTGTTGCCCAAAGTGCTTTACACTCTCAGGCCTTGATTGAATTGAAAACGAACTATTGTGACAAAAAGAAGTGCTTGCAATGTGCAGTTGGGAATAGATTATTACAGAAGAATTAGTATTTTTACGATAATATGTTAAGCATCATTTACAAAATCCGTCATTTTTTTGAGAAGTATGGCTTTGCTGTATCCTCACGTGTTGCAGATAAACTTGGGATGCGCGCAAAGAATGTGCGTTTGTTTTTTATTTATGTTTCTTTTGCTACTTTAGGGATGGGGTTTGCCATTTATCTCACGCTTGCTTTTTGGATTAGATTAAAAGATTTGATTTATACAAAACGAAGCTCTGTTTTTGATTTGTAATCTATAATGAAAGCTAATATTGATTTTAATTCTAAAAAAAATTTGAATTCGCTTATTTTTTTAGCATCTTGCTTGCTGTTTTTGAAACACAGTTTATCAACCAACTACTTTTCTATATGAATACAAGATATATTGTTGCACTATTAATGCTTTTTTCAAGCGTTGTATTTTCTCAAGATCTCACTGTAAAAGAACGAATAACAAATCCTTCAAGTATCATCAATGATGGTGTTATTGAAGTGACTGTTGATGGTGGTGTGCCTCCCTATAATTATAAATGGAGTAATCAGGACACCCCACAACATTCAAGCAAAGCTGTAAATCTTGTTGAAGGAGTTCCCTATACTCTTATAGTTACTGATGCTGCCGGCAATTCGGTTAGTAGTGAATTTACAGTTCCTGCTGAAGCTATAACAGAAAGGTTTAACGGTACATTTGCACCCATAGTTTCCAGTATTGGTAGTGTTTTGTTTTGGGATCCTTTTTCTGCTATTGGAATTTATGACCCCGTCGTTTATGCTGATGAAAAGCTAGTGCCTGCACCAAGATGGGAGCCGGGTATTGAAGGTGTATTCAAAATAAAAAAATGGCTTAAAGAAGATGGTGCTAAGGTGAAAGAAGGAGAACCCATTGCTATTATTGATAAAGACGGAGAAGACCTTGAAGTATATGCACTAGCAGATGGTACATTAAGGCATCTTACAGAAGAAGGCAATGCTATTTATGATTCAACAAAAGGAACAGATATTATTGAAGCCGGAGCACATAATTTTGCTTCGATTATTTATGATGAAAAAGTTGCAATTCTTCATCCCAACGGTGATAAGCAGCAAAAACCGATTCCCTTTATTGTAATATGGTTAGTTATTGGAGCTTTATTTTTTACAATAAGAATGGGCTTTATCAACATTAGAGGATTCAAACACGCTATTGATTTAGCTCGAGGAAAATATGACGACCCCAATGCGCCCGGTCAGGTTACACACTTTCAGGCCTTAACTACTGCAGTATCAGGAACAGTGGGGCTGGGTAACATAGCCGGGGTTGCTGTAGCAATATCTTTAGGAGGGGCCGGAGCAACTTTCTGGATGATTCTTGCAGGTCTTTTAGGAATGTCATCAAAATTTGTAGAATGTACATTGGGTGTAAAATACCGTGAAATCGCTGCTGATGGTCGTGTTTTTGGTGGCCCTATGAGTTATTTGAGAAAAGGACTTGAAAAACAAAATAAAAAGAAATTAGGTAAAGTATTGGCAGCTGTTTTTGCAGTACTTTGTGTTGGTGCCTCTTTTGGTGGCGGAAATATGTTTCAGGCAAACCAATCATTTGAAGCTGTAAAAGGTCAAATTCCTGCTATTGCAGAATATGGAGCTTTCTTTGGGGTAATTATTATGCTCTTGGTTGCAGCGGTAATTATTGGCGGAATAAAAAGTATTGCAAAAGTAACTTCAAAAGTGGTTCCTTTTATGGCAAGTATATATATAATTGCCTGTATTATCGTTATTGGCGTAAACATTGAAAATATCATACCGGCATTTACAGCAATTATTGATGGAGCTTTCAGTCCGTCAGCTCTAAAAGGGGGTGTCATAGGAGTTTTAATTTTAGGCTTCCAAAGAGCAGCTTTTTCAAACGAGGCTGGTATTGGGTCTGCGGCAATTGCACACAGTGCTGCAAAAACAAACAATCCGCCATCTGAAGGTTTTGTTTCATTATTAGAACCCTTTATCGACACCGTTGTAGTTTGTACTTTAACCGCTTTGGTATTAATTTTCACAGGTAAACACGAAGTTGCCGGTATGGCAGGAGCTCAACTCACCTCAGACGCGTTTGGAACTGTTCTAACATGGTTTCCTTATGTATTGACTGGAGCTATCTTCTTGTTTGCATTTTCAACAATGATCTCCTGGTCTTATTATGGTATGAGAGCCTGGACTTATTTATTTGGAAAAAGTAAAAAAACAGAAATGGCATACAAACTTTTATTTCTTATATTTATAGTAATTGGAGCTTCAGTAAGTCTTGGGGCTGTTCTTGACTTCTCAGATATGATGATTCTTGCGATGGCATTTCCTAACATAATAGGGCTCTATTTAATGTCTGGTGAAGTGCGTCAGGATTTGAGAGAGTATATGGTTAAACTAAAAGCCGGAGAGTTATTTAAAACTCCTGATAAGAAAAAATAAAAAAAGCAGTGTAATGAACAGGTTAAAATCCCATTTCCGGTTTTCTAAAAATCAACGAAATGGGATTTTGCTTTTGATAGCTACGATTGTAACCCTTCAAATCATATATTACAAAGTGGATTTTTCTAAAGATCCTGTTTTAGATATCAATTCGCCTGAAATAATAGCTTTACAGACTGAAATAGACTCTTTAAAACAAATTGCATCAAATTCAAAACAAAGGGAACCAAGAAAATTCAATCCTAACTTTATTACAGAATATTCAGGTTATACCTTAGGGATGTCACCGGAAGAAATTGACCGTCTGCATGAATTTAGAACAAAAGACCAATGGATCAATTCTGTTGCAGATTTCAAACGGGTTACACAAGTTTCAGATTCACTTTTGGACGAAATAAGCCCCCGTTTTCAGTTTCCTGATTGGGTTACAAACCCTCGACACAGAACAAATAATTGGAATTCCGGAAACGAAAAATCATTTGCTCAAAAAACAGATTTAAATACTGCAACTGCAGAACAACTTCAGGAAATCAATGGAGTTGGTGAAGTTTTATCAAATCGGATAATCAATTTCAGGAATCGTCTCAATGGTTTCCTTATTGATGAACAATTGCACGATGTCTATGGTCTGGAGTATGGTGTTGTAAAAAGAATCTTGGCAGAATTTACAGTTAAGGAGAAACCTGAGGTGGTAAAAATTAACATTAATACTGCTTCTGCCTCAGATATGGCAACGCTACCATTCATAAGTTTTAATCTGGCGAAAGAAATTGTTGATTACAGATTACTGCGTGAGGGAATCAAGGACTTGGAAGAACTCAAAAACATCAAGGGCTTCCCAAAGCAAAAAATTGAGAGATTTGCCTTATATTTGACCGTTGATTAATAACGAATATCAAATTAAGAATATCAAACATCGATTACCAATTAACAACTAAGTGCAGCCGTAAAATTTTACGACTCAAGCCTAAAATTTAATCCATAATTATTTACGATGAATATCACTTACTTTACTGAGGAACATGAATTATTTCGCAAAAGCTTTCAGGAGTTTTTACAAAAAGAAGTTGTTCCACATATTGAAAAATGGGAAAAAACCGGAACTATAGAGCGCTTTATCTGGAAGAAATTTGGAGAGATGGGTTATTTTGGTCTCAACTATCCTGAAAAGTATGGTGGAATGGGCCTTGATTTATTCTACACAGTTATATTCTTAGAAGAATTACAAAAAATTAATTCCGGAGGTTTTTCTGCAGCAATGTGGGCACACGCATATCTTGCTATGACCCATTTGAATGCAGAAGGGAGTGAAGAAATAAAACAAAATTATTTAACCCCGAGCATAAATGGTGAAAAAATTGGCTGTTTGTGCATTACAGAGCCTTTCGGCGGAAGCGATGTTGCCGGAATGAAAACAACAGCTGTTAAAAAAGGAGATACCTATGTAATCAATGGCTCTAAAACTTTTATAACAAACGGGGTGTATTCAGACTATTTGGTTGTTGCAGCAAAGACAAACCCTGAACTTGGAAACAAGGGAATGAGTATTTTTGTTTTGGACCGTGACACTCCCGGAATTTCTGCAACAAAACTCGATAAACTGGGATGGAGGGCTTCAGATACTGCAGAAATTGCTTTTGATAATGTAGAAATCCCCGCTTCAAATTTAATGGGAGAAGAGAATAACGGTTTTGGATATATAATGCAACATTTTGCCTCTGAGAGATTGATTATGGGAATCAATGCACACGCTAGAGCAGAGTATGCCATAGAATATGCTCTTGGCTATATGGCAGAGCGCAAAGCCTTTGGACAAACCATTGATAAATTTCAGGCACTGAGACACAAAATAGCAGATTTAGCTAGCCAAGTTGAAATGTGTAAAGTGTTTAATTATAATGTAGCTGCCCGATTAAACAACGGTGAATATGTTGTAAAGGAAGCTACGATGTCAAAACTACTTTCTACAAAAATAGCTGATGAAGTTATCTATGAGTGTTTGCAATTTTTGGGAGGTTATGGCTATATGGAAGAATATCCCATGGCCCGCTTATTGCGTGATAGTAGACTTGGGCCAATTGGTGGTGGTACATCAGAGATACTAAGGGAAATTATTGCAAAAATGATAATTGATAAGAAAGAATATAAGCCTGCTACCTAGAAACCTCGCAAAATATTTTTTAGATTTTTTAGATTTTTTAGATTTTTTTAATATAATTTTGCCGCACTAAAAGAGAGGAGGTGCACAACTTATGTTAATAATACCCATAAAAGACGGAGAAAACATCGATAGAGCGTTAAAGCGTTTTAAGAGAAAGTTTGACAGAACTCAAACCATGCGGCAGTTGAGAAACAGACAAGCGTTTACAAAACCTTCTGTATCCCGCAGAGCGCAAGTACAAAAAGCGCAATACATTCAGCGTTTGAGAGATAATGAAGATATCTAATCTTAATCATATAAATTTAAAAATCCCGAGCTATCGGGATTTTTTTTTGGTGACAATTATCATATATATATCTGATAAGTTTTGTAAATTTACTTCTCAACGATTTACTTATGCAAGTGACTGCCTTTTTAAACTACTTGTCGTTAGAAAAAAAATACTCCTCTCATACTATTATGGCATATAAAAATGATTTGAATTCATTCTTAGATTTTATTGAAGAAGAGTTTGACTGTCAAAATAGCAAGAAAGTAAATTATTCAATGATACGGTCTTGGATTATATCGCTGGTAGATAAGAAGCTAAATAACAAATCAATTAATAGAAAAATTGCTTCTTTAAAATCCTACTATAAATTCCTATTAAAAACAAATCAAATTACTGAAAATCCTCTAGCAAAACACAAGTCTTTGAAAGTTGGAAAAACACTTCAAGTTCCTTTTTCAGAAAAGGAAATAGCAGCAGTCATTACTAACTTTGAGAATTTAGAAGGTTTCGAAAACATTAGAAACAAAGCGATTGTTGAGTTGTTTTATGCCACCGGCCTGAGAAAATCAGAATTAATTAATTTGAAAGTTACAGATGTTGACCTACAAAAGGAGGTTGTAAGAGTTTTAGGTAAAAGAAACAAAGAACGCATTGTGCCATTAATTAATTCTTCAATAACCACATTAAAAAAGTATTTATTAGAGAGGGTGGAGATTGGAAATCTACAATCAGAAAACATTCTTTTTTTAACAAAAAATGGAGTTAAATTAAGTCAAACCCTTGTGTACAGAATTATTAATAATTACTTTAGTAACATATCAACAAAAGAAAAAAAGAGTCCCCATATTTTAAGACACTCTTTTGCAACACATCTTTTAAATGAAGGGGCAGATTTGAATTCTATTAAGGAATTGTTAGGGCACTCAAGTTTGGCATCAACACAAGTATATACAAATAATAGCATCGCTGAATTAAAAAAGGTATATGCCAAGACACATCCAAGAAACAAAAAATAATGAAATAAATTTTAAAACCACAGCCTATGAAAGTAAATGTTCAAACACCGGGATTTGATGCAGACATCAAATTGATAAACTTTATCGAAAAAAAATTAAGTAAGCTTGAACAGTTTTACGATAAAATAATTTTTGCAGATGTTTTCCTAAAGTTAGAAAACACTGCCAGCCCGGAAAATAAAATAGTTGAAGTTTTATTAAGTATTCCTAAAGGAGATTTAATTGTTAAAAAGGAATGCAAACGTTTTGAAATAGGAATTGATGAATGTGTTCAATCTTTAGAAAGACAACTCAAAAAAAGAAAAGAAAAACAAAGAGCACACTTGTAAAGATTTTTTTTCAAAAAAGTTTTTTTAAAAACAAAATTTATATACATTTGCAGTCCGTTAGAAATAGCGGACTTTTTTATGTTCAAAAAAGTAGTAAAAGCCGATGTAGCTCAGCTGGCTAGAGCAGCTGATTTGTAATCAGCAGGTCGTGGGTTCGAGTCCCTCCATCGGCTCTTTAAAGTTCTGAAAATTAAGGAATTACCAGCATTTTACGTTGGTTCAAGTTTAAGGGGAGATACTCAAGCG
>JANSXN010000119.1 GCA_024742935.1 Flavobacteriaceae bacterium | reverse complement strand
TTTTGAAGAAGTTGTTTTAATATTTTGTGGTGCTAAAACTACTAAAAACAACGATAATTCACTTTAAGATTAACGGAATTTTTAAGAAAATAAACCTGCAAAAAACTATCTTTGATTTTCGTTTTAAAATTGATTATGCCCGAAGACTGTATTTCGTATCATAAAACCGGATATTTTTCCAACCTCATTAATGACTATCTAGAGCAAGATGAGTCTGTTAAATCTTTATACAATCGTTTTCCAAAAAGTCCCGAATTTCTAAATCAATTACTTGAGAAGAAAAAAAACTACACTTTTGAAAACAGGACAATCTTAGTTGAAATTTTAAATAAACAATATCAAAATAGAACACCCTTTGAAATCACTAAAGAAAATATAAAAGCATTAAAAGAGCCTAATACGTTTACCATTACTACCGGCCATCAACTCAATCTTTTTACCGGGCCCCTTTATTTTTTGTATAAAATCATTTCAACAATTAATTTGTGTAAAGAATTAAAAGAAGCATATCCTGAATACCAATTTGTTCCTGTTTATTGGATGGCTTCTGAAGATCATGATTTTGACGAAATCAATTTTTTCAATTTTGAAAGTAAAAAAGTGGTTTGGGACCGTGAAGCAAGTGGTGCTGTGGGAGAACTTTCCACAGAAAGTATTGAACAAGTGTATAAACCCTTTGCTAAATCACTGGGAACTTCACCCAATGCCGAAAAAATAAAGACCCTTTTTAAAAACTCCTATCTCAAACACAACAATCTCTCTGAAGCGACAAGGCATCTTGCTAATGAACTTTTTGGGAATTATGGGTTGGTTATTCTCGATGGAAATGAGAAAGAATTAAAAAAACTTTTTGTTCCTCATATTAAGGATGAATTGTTTAATAAAACTTCTTCTGAACTTGTCGCCACAACAAATAAGGAAATTAATGCCCTCCCTGGTAAAAACTACAAATTGCAAGTGAACCCACGGGAAATTAATTTGTTTTACCTCAAAAAAGGCTTACGTGAAAGAATTATCGAAAAAGACAATACGTTTTTAATCAACAATACACAACTTAAATTTAGTAAAGAGAGTTTGTTAACTGAAGTTGAAAACCATCCGGAACGCTTCAGTCCCAATGTCATTCTTCGTCCGCTTTATCAAGAAGTGATTTTGCCCAATTTATGCTACATTGGCGGAGGCGGAGAGTTAGCATATTGGCTTCAATTAAAGTTGTATTTTGATAAGATGAATGTGACCTTCCCAATCTTGCTGTTGCGAAACTCCGCATTGTTACTTTCAGAGAAACAAAAGAATAAAATTGAAAAACTTAATATTAAGGTTGAAGATTTATTTTTACCTAAACACCAATTGGAAGAAAAAGTAACCCGACAAATTTCTGCCATAAAAATTGATTTTTCGCTACAGCGAAAGCATTTACAACAACAATTTAAAGAACTGTATGAACTTGCTGAAAAAACAGATAAATCATTTATAGGTGCTGTGGAAGCACAAGAAAAAAAGCAACTCAATGGCTTGGATACACTTGAAAAGCGTTTGCTGAAAGCACAAAAAAGAAAACTTTCAGATCACCTAGAAAGAATTACAAAACTTCAAGACGAACTCTTTCCTAATGGGAGCCTGCAAGAACGCAATGCTAATTTTTCTGAGTTTTATAAAGAGTATGGAGAAGACTTGATTCCTCAGCTATTTCGAGAATTAAGCCCCCTTGAACTCAAATTTAAATATGTTGTTTTAGAATAAGAGTTTAGTTTTTGCAGAAAGCAAAAGATTTAAGAAATATAATTCCAAATATTTTTATATCGCGTCAATTGCGTATAGGTATTTTTGATTGCCAAATGTTCCGGTTTAGCAAGTGATGGGTCTTGTTTCAAAACCTGCCAGGCAAAGCTGCGGGCTATTTTAAGAATGTCGCCATCTTTTAGCAGGTCAGCAATTTTGAGTTGTAAAACGCCGCTTTGTTGTGTGCCCATTAGGTCTCCCGGGCCTCTTAGTTTTAAATCCACTTCAGATATTTCAAAGCCATCGTTTGTGCGCACCATTGTTTCTAAGCGAATTTTGGCATCGTTTGAGAGTTTGAAGGAGGTCATCAATATGCAATAACTTTGATCTGCACCGCGACCTACTCGTCCTCTTAGTTGATGAAGTTGTGATAATCCAAAGCGTTCTGCACTTTCAATAATCATTACGCTGGCATTGGGTACATTGACACCCACTTCAATTACAGTAGTGGCGACCATTATTTGAGTTTCCCCTTTAACAAAACGCTGCATTTCATAATCCTTATCTGCCGCTTTCATTTGACCATGAACTATGGATACCTGATAGTTCGGTTTTGGAAATTCACGTTCGATACTTTCATAGCCATCCATCAAGTCTTTGTAATCCATTTTTTCACTCTCCTGAATCAGAGGGTAAACAATGTAAATTTGTCTTCCTTTTGCAATTTCATCCCTTATAAATTTAAACACTTTTAAACGATTGGAATCATAGCGATGAACAGTTTTAATTTGCTTTCTTCCGGGGGGTAATTCATCAATAACCGAGATGTCTAAATCACCATAAACACTCATCGCCAAAGTACGCGGAATAGGGGTGGCAGTCATCACCAAAATGTGTGGCGGAAATTCATTTTTATGCCACATTTTTGCTCTTTGCTCAACCCCAAAACGGTGTTGCTCATCGATTATGGCAAGGCCTAAATTCTTGAATTTTACCTTGTTTTCAATGAGCGCATGGGTACCAATTAAGATGTCTAAAGTACCGTTTTCCAGATTTTCATGAATTTTCTTTCTCTCTGAAGTTTTAGTTGAACCAGTGAGTAATGAAATACTGATTTCCAATTTATTACACATATCAATCAAACTGTTGTAGTGCTGGACTGACAAAATTTCAGTCGGG
>JANSXN010000006.1 GCA_024742935.1 Flavobacteriaceae bacterium | reverse complement strand
ACTTCATTTTATACTGTATCTGAGGGTTGGAGAGACTGGCTGGGAGCTGATGGCATGGAAACCTTTATTGACAAAAGCAATCAAAACACTATGTATGGAACAACCCAAGGCGGACAATTATACAGGAGCACAACAGGAGGTTTGTCATACAATGGTCTTAATGAACCCGGTCCCGGTCAAGGAAATTGGGTAACTCCCTTTGAGCAAGATCCTATTGCAAACAATACTATTTATGTGGGGTATAATCAAGTTTTTAAATCGACTAATTCCGGCGCAAGCTGGACAGCAATATCACAGATTTTTGGCGGAAACCTAGATCACCTTAAAATAGCACCATCAGATAATAATGTAATGTATGCTTCAAGAGGGGCACAACTTTTTAAAACCTCAACAGGAGGTGGTACCTGGCAACAACTTTCAGGTTTTGGCGGTGTTGTGAATTCTATTGCTGTTCATCCCACAAACCCTGATTTAGTTGCAATAGCCACTACAAGTTCTCTTAAAGTATTTATTTCTGATGACGGTGGTCAAACCTGGCAAGCTGTTTTTAGCGGACTTCCAAATTTTCAAGCATTAGCAGTCGTCTGGCAGAATAATGGGCTTGACGGCCTTTATTTAGGAATGAATTATGGTATTTATTATATTGACAACACCTTTACAGAGTGGCAAGTATTCAATAACAACTTGCCCAATGTTATAATCAATGAACTTGAAATAAACGATGCTGAAGATAAAATCTATGCAGCAACATATGGAAGAGGTCTTTGGGTTTCTCCTGTTTATGACGGAACATTGAGCCTTGAAAACAACAGCTTATTCAATTCATTTACAGTATATCCTGTTCCGGCTGAAAATATTCTCAATGTAAAATGGAATGAAAATTACAATTCAGATTTAAGGTTGTTTGACAGTACAGGAAAATTAATTTATTTTGAAAAAGAAAAATCTTTAAACAATCCCTATCAAATCGATATTTCAAAATTTAGTACCGGAATTTATTATTTGAGAATAAATAATGAAAAAGGTGTTGCAACTAAAAAAATAATAATCAAGTAGATTATCGCGTATGGACTTTTCTTCCAAATTGCTTGAAAATGCTGTTCATGAAATAGCGCAGTTGCCGGGCATTGGAAAACGCACTGCATTGAGACTTGCACTACATTTACTTAGAGAACCATCAAGCAAAACCGAATCACTTTCAAAGGCTTTGAATGTGATGCGTAGCGAAATAAAATTTTGTAAAAATTGCCATAATATTTCAGATATTGATCTTTGTGAAATTTGTAATAGTCCATCCCGCTCCGGTGAAATTGTTTGTGTTGTCGAAGATATCAGAGATGTTTTAGCCATAGAAAATACCAGTCAATACAGAGGTCATTACCACGTTTTAGGTGGGAAAATTTCACCTATGGATGGTATTGGGCCAAATGATTTAACCATTCATTCACTCGTTGAAAAGGTCAAAACCGGCTCTGTTAAAGAAATCATTTTCGCTTTAAGCTCCACTATGGAAGGAGATACCACCAATTTTTATATCTTCAAGCAAATTGAATCTTTCGATATTGTCACCACCACGATAGCCAGGGGGATTGGCGTGGGTGACGAGTTAGAATATGCAGATGAGATTACCCTGGGAAGAAGTATACTAAACCGAATACCATTTGAAAATTCCTTAAAAATTTAAATTGTTGATGATTTAAAAAGCCTGAATGAAACTATCTGTCATTATTCTCAATTACAATGTGTCTTATTTTTTAAGGCAATGCATACTTAGTGTTCAGGAAGCACTGGCGGGAATTGAGGCAGAAATAATTGTCATTGACAATAACTCTCAAGACGATAGTTGTGAAATGGTCAAAACTCATTTTCCTAACATAAAATTTATTGAAAATAAAGAAAATGTTGGATTTAGTAAAGCAAACAATCAGGGAGTAGCAATTGCAAAAGGTGAATATGTTTGTGTTTTAAATCCTGATACCGCTGTAGCGAAAGAAACCTTTAAAAATGTACTTCTTTTTGCCGAAACCAAAACAAATTTAGGCGCTTTAGGTGTTAGACTCATCGATGGCACCGGGAACTTCCTTCCAGAAAGTAAACGTAACATACCCACTCCCAAGGTGGCGTTTCATAAAATATTTGGATTCAAGTCAAAAGAACATAACTACTATGCGACTCACCTGGCTGAAGATGAAACGGGTGAAGCAGATGTGCTAGTTGGAGCTTTTATGCTTTTAAAAACAAATGTTTATAAAGAAGTAAACGGATTTGACGAAGACTATTTTATGTATGGCGAAGATATTGATTTGTCATACAAATTGTTAAAAGCAAATTATAAAAATTATTATTTAGGAACAGAGACGGTTCTCCATTACAAAGGTGAAAGTACCACAAAAGATGCAGCTTATTTGAAACGGTTTTATGGAGCAATGCATCTCTTTTATAAAAAACACTTTAAATCCAATAGCCTTTTTAAAACCTTGGTTTTTATGGGAGTTTCTGTAGCTAGATTTTTAAGTATATTTAGAATGAATAGACCTCAAAACAGACCTCAAAATATTGAGAATTATTTTTTGCTGAGTGACAATATTAGTTTTCTTAGAAAATTAAGTGATGCAACACAAATAGAATTTAAATCACTATCAAAAAGTGCCGCATCAGATGATAAGTACTTTAATTCTCACTTTGTTTTTGATGCCAATTATATTTCCTATGAAAAAATCTTCAAAATAATGGAAAATCACAAAAACAAAGAAAATTTCTTCAGGATACGGCCGGTTAACACAGATTATGTTGTTGGAAGCGACAGCAGCCACAGCAAAGGAGAAGTTTTTGACTTTTCAAAGGAACATTCCTAGCACTGTTTAATCCATCAAATCAGAATAAATCCTAAAAACCTCTTTGAAGGATAAAAAAATAATTAATTTTGCAGTCGCACAATCAAAAGGACTTTCTTTAAATACTATGGCAAAATTTGAATTAAAACTTCCCAAGATGGGAGAAAGCGTCGCAGAAGCAACTATTACAAACTGGCTTAAAAATGTGGGTGACACCATTGAAGTTGATGAGGCAGTCCTTGAAATAGCAACAGACAAAGTAGATTCTGAAGTGCCCAGTGAAGTAAATGGAGTTTTAGCTGAAATTCTTTTTCAAGTTGATGATGTTGTTCAGGTGGGGCAAACCATTGCCGTGATTGAAACCTCTGGTGAAGGTTCAGAAACCCCTGCCGGAAAAACTGAAGAAACCCCCATAGAAGCTCCAGCGCCAGAAGTTGTAACTGCAATAGAAGAAAACCTTAGCAAAGCAATAGAAACAACACAAAGTTCTATACAAAACACTTCAGAGCGATTTTATTCGCCTTTGGTAAAAAGTATTGCCAAACAGGAAAATATCTCCCAATCTGAATTAGATGCCATTCCCGGGACAGGTAAAGAGGGAAGAGTTACAAAAAATGACATACTCGGTTACCTTGAAAACAGAGGTGTTCAGCCTCAAGCACAGCAAAGCCAAACGCAACCTTCAGTGTCTCAGCAACCCGTTCAGAAAGCAGCTCCTGTTTCTGTTAATGGAGGAGATGAAATCATAGAAATGACCCGAATGGGTAAAATCATCGCTCATCATATGGTTGAAAGTGTTCAGACTTCTGCACACGTTCAGTCATTTATAGAAGTTGATGTCACAAATATTTGGAACTGGAGAAATAAAATGAAAAATGAGTTTGCGAAACGAGAAGGTGAAAACCTTACGTTTACACCCATTTTTATGGAAGCAGTTGCAAAAGCCATCAAAGACTTTCCAATGATTAATATTTCTGTTTCCGGTGATAAGCTTATCAAACGAAAAAATATCAATTTGGGAATGGCTGCTGCACTTGCAGATGGGAACCTCATTGTTCCGGTTATAAAAAATGCAGACCAGCTTAACCTTCTCGGAATGGCAAAAGCGGTTAATGACCTCGCTGAAAGAGCAAGAACCGGAAAACTAAAACCAGACGATACTCAAGGTGGCACATATACAGTAACAAATGTGGGAACTTTTGGCAGTATTATGGGAACACCCATTATCAACCAGCCACAGGTTGCTATATTGGCTCTGGGAGCTATTAGAAAAGTGCCTGCGGTTATTGAAACGCCCGAAGGAGACTTCATTGGGATAAGACACAAAATGTTCTTGTCACACTCTTACGACCACAGGGTGGTAAATGGAGCATTGGGCGGACAATTTGTAAAACGCGTTGCAGAATACCTGGAAAGCTTTGATGTAAGCCGGGGAATTTAAATATGTAAATTATTCACAAACGATTTAATTAATAAAAGACCCGGATGCTCAGTGTTTGGGTCTTTTCCTTTAAATAAGTCCTCTTTTTTGAAGTCTTTTTGACCAAGTATTTTTGCTGTTTCCGGTTGCGTCATTTTTTTGAATGCCATCGACCAGTCTTCAAATTCTCTTTTACTCGAAACACCATCAATCAATAAAATAACATCCTGATGTCTTTTGTCTTTTGAGATGAGATCAAATAATGGGTCAATATTTTCTTTTGGACCCTCTAAAAACTGAATAAAAGTACCATCAAAATAAATCAACATTCCTGTGATTTCATTTCTCATATTTTTGGTTCTGCAAGTAACCAAAAGGGCAGAAATATCTTCATCTGTTAAAATGTAAGATTGACGGCTCACGTATGCAATATATTTAATCAAGTCAGTTAGGTTTAAGTTCTAAAATTAACAAATAAAATTCATTTTACACAACAATTAGTATCATCCTTCAATTGGGGTAATTTATAATCTTTTTTGAAAATAGGGTTAACCATATCAATGATTAATAGTAATTTTGCCGGTGAAACAAAAGAATTAAAATGGAATTAAACCTTGACAAGCCCCTTTGCTTTTTTGATCTTGAAACCACAGGCACCAATATTGCCAGCGACAGGATAGTCGAAATATCTATTCTTAAGGTTTTTCCAAACGGAAACAAAGAAAGTCATACATGGAAAGTTAATCCAGAAATGCCCATACCACCAGTTGTTTCAGCTATACATGGAATTACAGACGAAATGGTTGCCAATGAACCCACCTTTAATGAACTCGCACCAAAAGTGTATGCACTCATAAAAGATTCAGACCTTGGCGGATTTAATTCAAATCGTTTTGATATCCCTTTGCTTGCAGAAGAAATGCTTAGAGCCGGTGTTGATTTTGATATGAAAAACACGCTCTCTGTTGATGTACAAACCATTTTTCATAAGAAAGAAAAACGCACATTAGAAGCAGCTTATAAATTTTATTGTGACCAAGATCTAACAAACGCCCATAGCGCTGAGGCAGATACTAACGCAACTTATGAAGTGCTCAAAGCTCAGATATCCAGGTATGAAGACCTTGAAAACAACACCAAATTTTTAGCTCAATTCAGTTCACATAAGCAATTTGCAGATTTTGCAGGTTTTATAGGTTATGACAAAAATGGAGTTGAGGTTTTTGCTTTTGGAAAACACAGGGGAAGCAAAGTAGAAGAAATTTTAGAAAAAGAACCGGGTTATTTTGGATGGTTGCTCAACGCAGATTTTCCACTGTACACAAAAAAAATATTGACCGGCATTAAATTGAGAAAACTAAACAACAAGCTTGATTAATTCTTAGATTAGAAGATGAAACTTATTTGCATAGGAAGAAATTATACAGAACACATTGAGGAATTAAAAAATGAAAGGCCTACAGACCCTGTAATTTTTTTAAAACCTGATACTGCCATTCTGCTTAAAAAGCAACCTTTCTTTATACCCGATTTTTCTAAAGATGTACATCACGAAGTGGAAGTTTTAGTTAAAATAAAAAAGGTGGGAAAACACATTGAAGAAAAATTTGCACACACTTATTATGATGAAATAGGGTTGGGCATCGATTTTACCGCTAGGGATTTACAATCAAAACTCAAAGAAAAAGGGCTCCCCTGGGAAAAAGCAAAAGCATTTGATGGTGCGGCTTTGGTTGGAGATTTTGTATCAAAAACTGAATTTTCAAATCTGAATAATATAAATTTCCATCTTGAAAATAATGGAAAAACGGTTCAAAAAGGCAATACTTCACTAATGCTATGGAAAATAGACGCGTTAATCGAATATATTTCAAAATATTTCACATTAAAGATTGGAGATATTATCTTTACAGGTACTCCAGCCGGTGTGTCAAAAGTAAACCCCAACGATCAACTTGAAGGGTATTTAGAAAACAAAAAAGTCTTTTCAGTAAAAATAAAATAGAGAAAAATGAGCAAAACATACTCCTTAGACAGTCTTCAGGAAATTGCCGGTGGCGATGAAGAATTTATGGCTGTTATCGCCAAAACATTTCTCGATGAAATTCCGCCAGACCTTGAAGCCTTAATTCAAGCCGTTGACAACAACAACAAAGCACTCGCTTATCAGTTTGCTCATAAAATGAAACCCAATCTGGAAATGCTGGGACTCAACCTCACAAAAGATGTCACGGCAATTGAGTCATGGTCAAATACTTCAAAAAACAAAGCAGCTGTTGACTCTCAAGTCCAAAAAATAAATACAATTTTAAAACAAGTTTTTAAAGAACTCAAAGCAGATTTTAACCTGTAATGCTTGCAGAAATAATTACCATAGGTGATGAAATTCTCATCGGTCAGATTGTGGACACAAATTCGACTTATATAGCTGCTGAACTCAATAAAATTGGAGTTCAAGTTGTTCAGATTACTTCTGTTCAGGACGAGAAAAATCACATATTGGAAAGCCTGTCAAATGCTGAAAAACGCGTAGATATTGTTTTATTAACCGGTGGTTTAGGACCCACAAAAGACGACATTACAAAACGCACACTTTGTGACTTTTTTGAGGATCATCTCGTTTTAAACGAAAAAGCACTTCACAACATTTATGAACTATTTGAAAAGCACCTTAATCGCACGCCAAATCATCAAAACCTTTTACAGGCTCATTTGCCATCAAAAGCCATTGCGTTAGAAAATAAATTTGGTACAGCACCCGGTATGTGGATTGAAAAAAATAATACAGTTTTTATCTCAATGCCCGGTGTGCCTTATGAAATGAAAGGGTTGATGCAAAACGAAATTCTACCCGGGCTCCAAAAAAAGTTTAAAAGACCCATCATTGTTCACAAAACTATCCTTACAACAGGAATGGGCGAAAGTACCATAGCCGAAATCATTGAAGATTTTGAAAATAAACTTCCTCACGATATCAAACTTGCTTATTTACCGTCACTTGGCAGAGTGAGACTGCGCTTGTCAACAAAAGGAATTAATGAAGCCGCACTTCACGCAGCGATTGATAATCACGTGAAGCAACTGCAAGGTCTCATAGGAGATATTATTATTGGTTATGATGAAGAAACCTCCATTGAAGAAGTGGTGGCAAATCTTCTAATAAAAAACAAACAGACCTTGAGTCTAGCAGAAAGTTGCACCGGTGGTCAAATGGCTCGAAAAGTTACAAAAATGAGCGGTGCTTCAAACTACTTTGCCGGAGGTTTTGTGACCTATGCAACCCAAAGTAAAACAAATATACTGGGTGTATCTAAAGAAATTATTGATACATATACCGTTGTGAGCGCTGAAGTTGCTGAGGCCATGGCAAAAGGGGCAAAGGATCGCTATGAAACAGACTATGCTGTGTCAACAACTGGTATAGCCGGACCCACAAAAGGAGATGCCAATGAAGATGTGGGGACTGTTTTTATTGGTATCGCAACACCCACAGGAGTCCATTCAGAAAAGTTTAATTTTGGAAAAGACAGACAACGAGTCATCACAAATGCATCAAATAAAGGCTTTGAGCTTCTAAGAAAAGAAATTTTAAAAAACTAAGATAGTTTTGTTGTGCAGCACATAAAAATGTATTAAATTTGCAGCCTGTTTTAAAATAACGAATAAAGATTATAGAAATGTCAAGAGTTTGTGAGCTTACAGGAAAAAGAGCAATGGTTGGAAACAATGTTTCTCACGCAATGAACAAAACGAAACGCAAGTTTCAGGTTAATTTGCTAAAGAAGAAGTTTTACATCCCTGAAGAAGATAAATGGATTACCCTGCGTATATCTACGTCTGCTTTAAAAACAATCAATAAAAATGGTATCTCTGCTACAATCAAAAAAGCGAGAGAAAAAGGTTATTTAACTAAGTAATCTTCTAAACATAGTACACAGAAATGGCAAAGAAAAGCAAAGGAAATAGAATCCAGGTAATTTTAGAGTGCACTGAGCATAAAGAATCAGGTGTTAACGGTACTTCTCGTTACATCACTACTAAAAACAAAAAGAACACTCCAGACAGAATGGAATTGAAAAAATTCAATCCCATTTTGAAGAAAATGACCGTTCACAAAGAAATTAAATAATAGAGATTTTAATCTCATAAAGATATAAGTCATGGCAAAGAAATCAGTAGCAACGTTACAAACAGGTTCAAAGCGATTAACTAAAGCTATCAAAATGGTAAAATCTCCTAAAACAGGAGCTTACACTTTTGTTGAAACCATTACAGCTCCAGAGTTAGTTAATGACTGGCTAAGCAAACAAAAATAAATACCTATTAAAGATATTGAAGCCGTCCTCCTTTTGGTGAGACGGCTTTTTCTTTTTACGTATATTTGTACCCTTAAAAATGATAAGATTACGAGTTATTAGAGCAGAATCATTAACTAATAACAATTAACTACAAGCTAACCATGAGTTTTTTCAAAAAAATATTTTCATCAGAAAAAAAAGAAACCCTAGACAAAGGACTTGAAAAATCAAAGTCCAGTTTTTTGGGTAAACTAAGCAAGGCAGTCGCCGGAAAATCTAAAGTTGATGATGATGTACTGGACAATCTTGAAGAAATTCTCGTTTCTTCTGACGTGGGTGTGAATACAACACTTAAAATCATTGAGCGCATTGAAGCCCGTGTTGCTAAAGATAAATATTTAGGCACAGACGAACTCAACCTGATATTACGAGAAGAAATTGCCGGTTTACTTTCTGAAATAGATTCCGGTAACGCCACCGAATTTGAAGTGCCTGAAGGTAAAAAACCTTACGTAATTATGGTAGTGGGAGTCAATGGTGTGGGTAAAACAACCACCATCGGTAAATTGGCACACCAGTTTAAAAAAGCCGGAAAAAGCGTTGTACTGGGTGCTGCAGATACGTTTAGGGCAGCTGCAATCGATCAACTTCAAATCTGGGCAGACCGTGCACAAGTACCCATTGTAAAACAAAGTATGGGCAGCGATCCCGCCTCTGTGGCTTTTGACACTTTGCAAAGTGCTGTTACCCAAAACGTAGATGTTGTCATCATCGACACCGCCGGACGCTTACACAACAAAGTAAACCTGATGAATGAGCTAACCAAAGTGAAACGCGTGATGCAAAAGGTGGTTCCTGATGCTCCACACGAAGTCTTACTCGTTCTTGACGGCTCCACAGGTCAAAATGCTTTTGAACAAGCCAAACAATTCACCGCCGCCACCGAAGTGACCGCATTAGCAGTTACTAAATTAGATGGTACTGCAAAAGGGGGTGTAGTGATAGGTATTAGTGATCAGTTTCAAATTCCGGTAAAATACATCGGAGTAGGTGAAGGAATGGAGCATTTGCAAGTTTTTAATAAGTTTGAGTTTGTGGACTCTTTCTTTACCTCCGCGTAGGCGGAGGTCTCGTGTTTCAAACTCCAAAACCCTGAAAGAGGTTGTCAAGCTTCTACTTGTTCAGTCTATTTTTTCAAATAAAACTATTCAATTATAACATTTTTAATTACTTTTAAAGAATAGTAATTAAGTAATTTAGAGCAAAATAAGCATGGGAAAGTATTTGTCAAAGGGGGATTTAGAATTACACAAAGCTTTTGAAATCATACTGTCAATTAAATCTTTCAGTAATTATATTTCCCATATTGTTGATCTTGTCTATAATGAAAACCTTAGTGTAGAGACACTAAATTCTGTTTTAAAAGAGCACAAAATAAATAACATCAAGGATATAAAAGAAGAACTGCTCGATTTAGTTTTGGTTTATATTAATCTTGCTCTAAATGACCATATTTTAACAGACAACGAAAAGAAAAATATTAAACTGCTAAAAGCCTATTTTAAAATTGAGGAGGGGGATTTTTATAAGTATCGTTTTTCAGAAGTTGAAGAGATTCTGCAAAGACAATTTGAAAGACTTTATTTAGATGATAAAATTGATGAGCATGAGGAACTTCACAAAGTTGATCTTCAGGAAATCTTTAGTTTGAGTTATGACCAATTTGATAATTTTAAATCGGTTGAAATAATAAATGCCTTGGAAAGGGGAGCAGATATTACTGATCTTGACACAGCAAGGTTTCCTAAATCAGCTACAATAAAAGACCATTTTGGTGGTAGAGGTATTACCCAAAATGTGAAAGATCAAGTTTGGAATAGAGACATGGGTAAATGCAGGGTTTGTGGAGAAAATAGAAATTTAGAGTTTGACCATATTATTCCATTTTCAAAGGGAGGCTCAAATACTTATCGTAACATACAGCTTCTTTGTCAGCCGTGTAATAGAAGAAAGTCAAATAACATTGGTTAGTTTAAAATAATTTTCTTCTTCTAACTAATCTTCAATTAAAACTAAAAGTGTGATTTAGATTGTATCTTTGAAGTCCTTTTTAAAAAATATTATGCGCACCAAAACATTAAAAAAAAACAAAATCAACGTAGTCACTTTGGGCTGTTCCAAAAACGTCTATGACTCTGAAGTATTGATGGGACAACTGCGTGCCAACAATAAAGAAGTGGTCCACGAGGAAGAAGGCAACATTGTTGTGATCAATACCTGTGGTTTTATCGCTAACGCGAAAGAAGAAAGCATAAACACCATCCTTGAATATGTTCAGAAAAAAGAAGATGGAATCGTTGATAAAGTTTTTGTAACCGGTTGCCTCTCTGAACGCTATAAACCCGATTTGCAAAAGGAAATTCCTTCAGTTGACCAGTATTTTGGCACAACAGAACTTCCCGGATTATTAAAAGCCCTTGGGGCAGATTACAAACACGAACTCATAGGTGAACGTCTCACTACCACTCCAAAAAATTATGCCTATCTCAAAATAGCCGAAGGCTGTGACCGTCCCTGTTCCTTTTGTGCGATCCCCATTATGCGAGGTAAACATCGCAGTACGCCCATTGAAGACTTAGTTAAGGAAGCTGAAAATCTTGCTGCAAACGGTGTGAAAGAACTCATTCTCATTGCACAGGATTTGACTTATTACGGACTTGATTTATACAAAAAAAGAAATCTGGCAGAATTGCTACAGGCATTGGTAAAAGTCGAAGGAATAGAGTGGATTCGACTGCACTATGCATTCCCCACCGGTTTCCCAATGGATGTTCTGGATGTGATGAGAGAGGAGCCTAAGATTTGTAATTATATTGACATTCCGCTGCAGCATATTTCTGATGCTATTTTAAAATCGATGCGCCGCGGAACCACACATGCCAAAACCACAAAATTATTACAAGACTTCCGATCTGCTGTTCCCGAAATGGCAATCAGAACCACCTTAATTGTGGGCTATCCCGGTGAAACTGAAGAAGACTATCAAACACTTAAAAACTGGGTACAGCAAATGCGCTTTGAGCGTTTGGGTTGCTTTACCTATTCCCACGAAGAAAACACACACGCATACAATCTCGAAGATGATGTTCCCGAAGAGGTAAAACAAGAACGCGCCAATGAGATTATGGAAATTCAATCTCAAATCTCATGGGAACTGAACCAGCAAAAAATAGGGAAGGAATTTAAAGTAGTCATCGACCGCAAAGAAGGCAACTATTTTGTGGGCAGAACCGAGTTTGACTCACCTGATGTCGACAATGAACTGCTGATTGATGCTTCAAAACACTACTTAAAAACAGGTGATTTTACAAATGTTAAAATCACTGATGCTGCCGATTTTGATTTGTATGGGGAGCCGGTTTAAATAACTTAAAATGAAAAAAAATCTATTTATCGCGATTTCAGTTAGTATTTTTTTCTTTTCGTGTCAACGAGAAAATGAAAAATCAACTCCCATTTTAAGTGAAGTTCAATTCCCCGAAATGGAAAACAGTTCGCTGCCTTATCTTTATTCAGATGGCAATGATTTGTTGATTTCCTTTGTTTCAGAAATAGATAGTTTGGCAACTTTATATTATTCCAGGTTGTCTGATGATAGTTGGTCAACCCCAGAAGTAATAACATCAGGCACAGACTGGTTTGTTAACTGGGCCGATTATCCGCAGATTGCTAAAAATGGAGAAAATTATATTGCGCACATCCTTCAAAAATCAGACGAGGCTACTTATGCGTATGATGTGATGGTCACACAAAAAGAGAAGGGAGGCCTTTGGTCAACTCCATTTAAAATTCATAGCGATACCACCATATCGGAACACGGTTTTGTTGCTTATACACCTTTCGGCGAAAGCCAATTTTTAGTCAATTGGCTGGATGGAAGAAACACTTCGGGCGGGCATAACGACCACAATGGCGGACCAATGACGCTTCGGGCAGCTATTGTCAACCCTAATGGTAGCCTTGATAATGAATTTTTGTTAGACAAAAGCGTGTGTGATTGCTGCCAGACTTCATCAGCTATGACGGCAAATGGTCCGGTGGTGGTTTACAGAGACCGTTCTGACGAAGAAATAAGGGATATTTCCATCGTGAGATTTGAGGACGGGAAATGGTCAGCACCGGTTTCTGTACATAACGACAATTGGCAGATTCACGGGTGCCCGGTCAATGGTCCCAGAGTGGCTGCTCAAGGCGAAACGGTTGCAGTGGCGTGGTTTACTGCCGCAGGGATGGAAAGCAAAGTAAATCTTGCATTTTCTAAAAACGCCGGGATTGATTTTGACATACCAATTAGGATAGACTCAGGAAATCCCTTAGGTCGCGTGGCTATTTCAATTATTGACTCAGAAAAAGCGGTTGTTTGCTGGGTGGAAGATTATGAAAACGAGCTATTTATCAAATTTAGAACAGTAAACGTTAATGGAAAATTGGGAGAGGTAATTACAGTCACATCAATCGATGATTCAAGAGCTACCGGATTTCCGCAAATGACTGTATTTCAAGGTTATTATTTTTTTGTCTGGACAGATTTTAATGTGAATACAAATTTAACTTCAGTAAAAATCGCAAGATTAAAATTTCAATGAATAACAGATAGGGTTAAATGATTTTCTGGTTTTGAATTTAATATTTTTATACCGTTTTCATTTCCTAAAGGTACACTTGCCCTTGCAGCAATTTCAAAAGTATATGTTGAACCAATGGTTAAATTGTCAACCATAATTGTGAGATCACAATTCCATCTATTGTTTGAGTAACCAATACTACCATCTGAATAAAATCCTCCAATTTGAGAAGCTGAACCTCCAAGAATTTCAGGGCTTGGCATAATTGGACTCCCATTTTCAAGCGTTTTTGTTGCTATAAAATAAACTTCTCCCATTGTCTGGAAGTCTGAGTTTCCAGAGGCACTTAGAATTAACAGAACAGAACTCTTATAGGCTGTAAATTCTAGTTTCATATCACTAATTATATTGTCACTAATGTTATTAAAATTTGGTGTGTTTGGTATGGTTATGGAAAGAATATCTTTATTTGAAATACTAAAAATAGGAATATCTGAGCCAATCATTGTCCATTGACTTCCGTTCCAATAATAAAAACCTTCACCTCGTCCCGAAAGATTATTAGTGTTAAAAACCATTAATCCATATGTAGGATTTTCTACTGGAGTAAAATTGTCGTAAACATCCATTATTTCAACTCTTGGAATTAGAATGCCTTTGTCTGTGCTATTGATATCCAATATTGCTCCAGAGGAAGGATTCGTGGTATTTATTCCAACTTGGGGGTATAAAACACTTGAAAAAAATACTAACTTTAAAATTATAAAATAATTTAATTTCATAAAATATTTGAATTGATTAATCTAAGGTAGTAGTTAAATGTAAAACTTAATGAAACTTGGCAAATAGTTAAAAAAAATATTGATAACAATAAAATAAATACCAAAAAATGAAAAAAATATTAAAGATTTTCTATACATGGCCGGAACCCAAGACCAACGGTGCGGGAGTAAGGATGATGCAATTAATTAAAGCTTTTCAAAACAAAAAATTTCAAATTAGTTTTACTTCGGCTGCTGAAAAAACTATGTATTCTGAGGTTTTAAAACCTTATGCTTTACAGGAAAAATGTATCAAGATCAATGATTCTTCCTTTGATGAATTTGTAAAAACACTCAACCCGGATATCGTTCTTTTTGACCGCTTTTATACTGAAGAACAATTTGGTTGGCGTGTAGCCAAAAATTGTCCTCAAGCACTTAGGATTTTGGATACAGAAGATTTGCATTTTCTCAGATATTCCAGAGAAGAAGCATTAAAAAGCAAAATAAAAGTAAATTATAAAAATTCTGAGATAGCTATACGTGAAATTGCAAGTATTTTCCGCTGTGATCTTTCGCTGATAATTTCAATGGCTGAAATAGAACTGCTCAAGGAAGAATTTAAAATTGACAAATCACTTTTGCATTACCTGCCTTTTATTCGGGAAATGACACTGAAAGAACCCTTACTTAATTTCAATAAAAGACAGCATTTCATTTTTTTAGGAAATTTTAAACACGGGCCCAATATTGATGCTGTTTTGGAACTTAAAAATACCATTTGGCCACTTATTTCAAAACAATTACCCGAGGCTGAGTTACACTGCTATGGAGCCTATGCATCACAAAAAATTAACCAATTGCACAATCCCAAAGAGCGTTTTTTTATTTCAGGCTGGGCAGAAGACGCAGCAGTTGTAATTGGAAATGCCCGAGTGATGCTCGCACCCTTGCGATTTGGAGCCGGATTGAAAAGAAAACTTATTGAAGCGATGCAATATGGCACACCTAGCGTTACTACAAAAATTGGCTGTGAAGGTATTTCAAATGTTGAGATTTGGAACGGCTACATTGAAGACGATCCTGATGATTTTGCCCTAAAAGCGATTCAATTATATACTGATAAAAAAAGCTGGCAAGAGGCTCAGATAACTGGTTTTAATATACTTGACAAACGATTCTATAAAACTCAGTTTGAAAGTGAATTTTTAAATAAAATCACTTTTCTTCAGAAAAATCTAACTTCTCATCGGTTAAATAATTTTGTAGGCTCGCTTTTAATGCACCATACTATGCAGAGCACAAAGTATATGGGCAAATGGATTGAGGAAAAAAATAAGCCTAAAAATTAACTCTGAAAGTTACATTGGGAGTAAATCCTAAGCCTGTTTGTTCAATTTTTTCAAGTTCAAATTCCCTGTCAAGTCTGTAAAACGAATTGTAAATATTCTTATTTCCAAGGAGGTTCCAAAGAGAGACACCGGTAAATGCCTTCACACCGGTCATCAGTTTAAAATTATAAGTTACAGATAAATCAATTCTAAAGTATTCAGGTAATCTGGAAGTATTGGGAGAATTGTATTGGATTTCATTATTTATTATTTCTTCATTTTCAACCGGTAAAGTTGTGGGCCTTCCGGTATGCCAGTTGAAACCCGTAGATAGTTTAAAGCGATTAAAGTCATAAGAAAGACCAAGAGCAATTGCATTTGTAATATCAATATTGTTGTGAAAGTGTTGTGGATCCAGTTCTTCAAAGAAGTAATTATTTTCAGAAATGGAATAACTCAACCATCCGGAAAAACCATTAAAATCCTTGTGTAATAAAAAGTCAATTCCCTTTACTTCATAGTTTCCGTGTGTTCTGATGAATTGGAATTGATTTTGAAAACCTTGACTTTGAGTTGTTATTCCATCAACATTTTTAATATAGGCTTCAACATTCAGCAACAGTCCGTTTCGTTTGTAATTGAGACCTAATGATATTTGATTGCTTATTAAAATGGGTATTTCATCTGGTTTAGACAATACCCATCTTCGGTTTTCAACACCAAGAAAATCTGTTTGAAAATCTATGACCTGTGAAGTGGTTTGGCTCTTTTGCTCTGCAAGAACTTCCAATGTAAAAAAGTTCCAAAATCGTTGATTGAAACTCAATCTGGGTTCAAAATGAATTCTGTTAAATTTGGAAATATGATTGGCTCTTGCACCTAGCCTGAAACGTGTTAATAGATTTAAAGATATATAGTTTATTTCACTGTAAAGGCTTTGTGTTAAAAGAGTTTCTCTAAATCCTGCTTGATTTCTACTAGTGTTGGTCTCTTCAAAATTTGTGATAGTAGTTTCGTTAATTTGGTAGCCTGATTTTAAAGAAAAAAGATTGCTAAACGATACTTCAGTACTCAAAATTGCTCCCCATTCTTTCACGTCATTTTCCTGTGTGAGTTTCTGTTCTGATATTACATTGAGATTTGTCGCTTCAATGGTATAGTTTGAGCCATAAAGCTGAATATTTGATTTCAATTTATCGTTCCACTTGCGTTCATAAAAAATACCGGAGGCAAGATTTGTCTGTTTTAGGTTACTTATTCTTGACTGAATTAAACTTGTTCTGAACTCGTCTTGTTTCACAAAAAGGTCGTTGTTTGTATAAAGGAAATTAACTCTTAAAAAATCTTTTGACGAAAGTTGAAACAAACCCCTCAATGAGGTGTCAAAAAAAGAGAAATCGTCTTGCCTATCTGTAGCATTGGCGATACTGTTTGTTACATCACTATTTTGAAATACTTTTTTAAAATATTGACGGTATGTAGGAGTTTCAACTATATCATTGTATGAACTTCGGGCTGCAAGTTGAAGCGATGCTTTTTTATGTAATGGGGTGTCCAGATAAATATCTGCATTGATCATATTCAAACCGGCACTCACTTTCAAGCTATCATTTATTTCTTGACTTGTTTTCATAGCAATCACACTTGAAACTCCGTCGCCATAAACCACACTACTGCCGTTTTTTATAAGGCTGACCTCTTCAGTGAGATAGGGGTTGAAAGCCGATATCATTCCGAAGAAATGTGAGGTTTGATACATTTTAATTCCGTCCCACAAAAATAAATTTTGATCGTGAGTGCCTCCTCTTACATTGAGATATGAAACCGTTTCATTACTACTTATAATACCCGGAAGCGCTTGAATGGTCTGTAAAACATCAGGTTCAACAAGTCCGGGTAATATTCCAAAATCTTTATAACTAATTTGTAACTCGCCGGTACTTGTTTTTGTAATTCCTTTGGTAATATAATTTTGAAGAAATATAAGATCAAGGGGTTCTACTTTTTGAAAAAGGTAGAAACGGGTGCAAGAGGTATTTGAAAAGTCATCAACTGCTATTTCCAACGTTTTAAAACCAATGAAATCGACTGTAATTTTACCGGCATTTTCTGCTAATTTTATGGTGAATTTACCTGAATCATCTGAGAGTACTTTTTGACCATTACTATTAATTGAAGCTCCTGAAACGGGCAATCCTGAAACCAAATCAAAGATAAATCCACAATAACTTTTGGATCCATTTAAAGGACTTATAGCAATAATATTATTAGTAAGTATAGTATAATCAAAAGGGGTATTTTTTCTTAGAAAATTGAGCGCATCTTCTAAGGTGTTAGACTTAGGTGGATTGTCTATAAAGATTCCTTCAAGAGTCGCATCTGCATAACTAAAGTTACTTGAAAAGTTCTTTTCAATTTCTTTTAAAACTTGAATGAGAGGTACTGATTCACCGGCTTCTTGACCAAAAGATACCAAAGCCAGAAAATGTAATGATATGATTAATAAAAAGAGTTTAAGTTTATTCACTCGCTGCTAAAATTACTGTACCGTTTTGTTTTAGATAGGTCAGTTGCAAAGGTAAGGTAATAGACTGTAAAGCATTGTCTATATCATTATGAATAAAGCTTCCTGTAAAGAGTTGATTTGTGTTGATGTTTTTTAAGCTAAAAGTGATGTTGTATTGTCTTTGGAATTCATCAAGCACGTGCTTAAAGGATATACTTTTGAAAGTAGATTTGTTTTCCATCCAAGAGGGTAGTTTGAAAAGCATTTCTTCATTTATTAATTTACCATCTTGGTATTTGTAAGAGTTCAATGCAGCAAGATCAAGAGAATTATTAAGATGATTCACATTTACTTTCCCTTCATAGCAGTTTACTTCAAAGAGGTCTTTGCGGCTTTTAACATTGAATTCAGTTCCCAAAACACGCACTGTACCATGTGAAGTTTGAACCTCAAAAGTTTGACCTTTAGCTACTTTGAAAAATGCTTCACCATCCAGTTGTAAAGTTCTGTCTGAAATCCAATTTTTAGCTTTAAATTTTAATTGTGTTTTTGCATTAAGTGTAACTTGAGAATCATCAGGAAGGGTGATTGTTTTGCTTTCTGCTGTTTGAGTTTCAAAAACAGTATATGGATTATTGAAAAATGCAAAATAAACAGCAAAACTGATGGCAAAAACGGCAGCAATACTGACAGCATATTTTAAGAAGGAATATTTTTGACGAGCTTGTTTCTCTAAGATTTTAACTTTTAAATTATCGAGAGAATCTTCTAGATCATAAGAGGGAGCCCTAAACTTCTTGGCACTTTCAGATAGTTTAATGTAAGAATCGTAGGCGTCTAATTGCTTAAACGCCTCCAATTCTTCTTGGTTAAGTTCATTAACTAACCATTTTTTAACTAACTTTTTCTCTTTCATAGCAATCGATTCAACTATATAACAACTTTGGCATTAAAATTCCTACCGAATTCACCTTAAATTCCATCAATTTCTTTTCTCAACTCTTTCAAAGCACTGTAAATACGCTTTTCGACAGCTTTTTTGGAAATATTCAGAATTTTGGCGATTTCTTTATGTTTTTTTCCTTCCACCCGATTTAGTAAAAAAGCAACCCTTTTATCTTCTGTTAATTTTGAAAGTGCATCCTGATATTTTTTTAAATATTCTGCTTCTTCTAAAAGAAATTGAGGATTTTCATTGTTCACTTCACTATTTGAAGATTGTACATATTTTAATTTTACTTTTTCATGTTTTATCTCATTGAGAGTGGTATTGTTTGCGACAGAGAAAAGAAATGCTTTAGCTTTTTCAGGTACAATTTTCCCGCAATTCTCCCATAACTTTAAAAACGCCTCTTGGACTTTGTCTTTTGGTTTAAAACGCTCACCATATTTATAATAAATAAAATCGTGTAAATCTTTTGCAACAGTTTTATGTATCGTTGCAAAAACACTTTCGTCACAAACGGAATCAAATAGATTCTTTTTCATTGAATTTTGTTAATTAAACTTTAAAAACAGATGCGATTTGCGTTTTATTGATTTTTGTAAAAGTATAAAAATATAATAGCCTTAAGTATTGTATTTCTTGAAATTTATAAAAACAAGAACTCAATTTATAAATTTCATCTATGTTAAATAAATACTAAACTAAAAATTAAGAGTAGGATTTTATGTTTAACAATTGTCATATTTGCGTAAACAAAAAAAATACTACTATGAAAAAACTTAATCAAATTTTTGCAATTATTTGCGTTGCGTTGCTTTTCGCATCCTGCTCAAATGATGACGATGGCGGAACGCCAACACCTGAAGGTGTAACAATCTCAGATTTTGTTGCATCAAATGAAGATTATTCTTCACTTGCCGCTGCTCTCGATGCAGCCGGATTAACTGCCACACTTGCCGGTCAAGGAGAATTTACTGTGTTTGCTCCAAACAACGCAGCATTTTCAGCTTTTTTAAGTGACAATGGTTTTGCCGCTTTGGGCGATGTTCCAGTCGATGCTTTGAGAGAGATACTACTCAATCACGTCGTTACCGGAACAAATCTTTCTAGTGACTTAACCACGGGTTACATCACTTCATTAGGAAAAGGTGCAAGTTCGTCTGAAAATTTAAGCTTGTTTATTAACACAGCATCCGGTGTGGAAATTAATGGTGTTTCTGAAGTTACCCTAGCTGATATAGCTGTTGATAATGGAGTGATTCACGCTGTAGATGCAGTGATAGGAATTCCTAATATTACAACTCAGGCTCTAGCTAATCCACAATTTTCGATTTTAGTTGACGCTTTAATAGCTGCAAGTGATTCAAATACTAACTATGTTGATTTACTGTCAGGAACTGCGGCATCACCTTTTACAGTTTTTGCTCCCACAAATGATTCGTTTGTTTCTTTACTGGCAGCTCTTGGACTTTCTTCTTTGAACGATATTCCCCAAGACCTATTACAGATAGTCTTAAATTATCACGTTATTGCAGGAGCAAATGTGCGTGCAGAAGATCTGGTAAATGGTGGAACAGCAACTACTTTTCAAGGTGAAAACTTAACATTTGACCTTACAGGCGGTGCCAAAATAATTGATGCGACAGGAGCTCCTTCAAATATAATTGTGACAAATGTGCAAACAGATAACGGTGTGGTTCATGCTATAGATAAAGTATTACTTCCCCAAGCCGCTATTGATATTGTTGACCCAACAATTACCGGGCTTGCAATGATGACACCAGATTTGTCGATTCTGGCAGAAGCACTTCAAATTACAGGGTTAGATGCAGTTTTAGATGATAGAAATGCAGAGTTTACAGTTTTTGCTCCCACCAATGAGGCTTTTAATTCCTTTTTGGGAGGTGCATCTATAAATGATGTGCCGGTGATTGCACTTACTCAAGTGATTTTAAATCACGCTTTAACAGGTATAGCTTTGTCTTCAAGTCTTTCTACTTCTTACACAACAACTCTGGCTACTTTTGGAAATACCGATAACAATTTAAGTCTGTACATCAACACAGATAGCGGTGTGACTTTAAATGGAGTATCAGATGTAGTAGCTCCAGATATACTTGCTGCAAATGGTGTTGTTCACGTGGTAGATGCTGTGATTGATTTGCCCACAGTAGTCACTTTTGCAGTAGCAGACCCCACATTTAGTAATCTGGTTGCTGCTTTGACAAGACCAGACCAGCCAGACTTTGTGAGCGTGCTTACTACTCCAAACGGAACAAGCCCGGCACCATTTACAGTATTTGCTCCCACAGATACTGCATTTGGTGACTTACTCGTGGAGCTGGGTGTTGGTGGACTGGGTGATATTGACGGACCCACATTAACTGCGGTTTTAAATATGCACGTCATTGCAGAAGCAAATGTTAGAGCTGAAGACCTCGTTGATGGAACTGTAACAACACTGGGCGGTGACATAACGATTGATGCCACTAACGCAACAATCACAGACCCCAATGGTCGCGTAAGTAATATTATTGTTGTGAATGTTCAAGCAGCAAATGGTGTAATTCACGCCATCGATAAGGTAATTCTACCATAATTTGGTATTATTAAATTTTAGTTAATTTGTAAAAGGCTGTCTCAAAAGGACAGCCTTTTTTTAATAAAATTATTCCTAAAATCCATCTTTGATACTCAACAACATATCCTTATCTTTGTACACCTTAAAATGAAGTAAATACTATGTTTGATAACCTAAGTGAAAAGTTAGATAAAGCCCTTCACGTCCTTAAAGGACACGGAAGCATCACCGAAGTTAACGTTGCTGAAACACTCAAAGAAGTAAGACGAGCACTACTCGATGCCGACGTAAACTTTAAGATTGCTAAGGAATTCACCAATACCGTAAAAGAAAAAGCACTGGGTCAAAATGTTTTAACAACACTACAGCCCGGGCAACTCATGGTAAAGCTCGTTAAAGACGAACTAACCGAACTCATGGGAGGCGATGCAGAAGGAATCAACCTTAGTGGGAATCCCTCAGTTATTTTAATGTCTGGTCTTCAGGGTAGTGGTAAAACAACCTTTTCAGGAAAACTGGCCAATTATCTCAAGACCAAAAAATCTAAAAAACCACTTTTAGTTGCTTGTGATGTCTATCGTCCTGCGGCAATCAATCAGTTGCATGTGGTAGGTGATCAGATTGGTGTTGAGGTTTTCAGTGATGAAGGAAATAAAAACCCGGTGCAAATAGCACAAAATGCCATTGCACATGCCAAGCAAAATGGATTTAATGTGGTTATTATTGATACCGCCGGGCGACTCGCTGTTGATGAAGAAATGATGACCGAAATATCAAACGTTCATAAAGCTGTTAATCCACAGGAAACTCTTTTTGTTGTTGATGCAATGACAGGGCAAGACGCTGTGAATACAGCTAAAGCATTTAATGAAAGATTGAATTTTGACGGTGTAATTCTCACAAAACTGGATGGTGATACCCGAGGTGGTGCAGCCATTTCTATCAAAAGTGTGGTCAATAAACCCATTAAGTTTATTGGTACGGGAGAAAAAATGGATGCCATTGATGTGTTCTATCCAAACCGTATGGCCGATAGAATCTTGGGAATGGGTGATGTGGTTTCGCTTGTTGAAAGAGCTCAAGAGCAGTATGATGAAGAGGAAGCCCGAAAAATCCAAAAGAAAATTGCCAAAAATCAATTTGGATTTGATGACTTTTTAAGCCAGATTCAGCAAATCAAAAAAATGGGGAGTTTGAAAGACCTCGTCGGGATGATTCCCGGTGCCGGTAAAGCTTTAAAAGATGTTGATATTGATGATGACTCTTTTAAAGGTATTGAAGCCATTATTCATTCTATGACTCCTGAAGAAAGATCATCTCCAACTATTATTAATACAAACAGAAAAAAACGAATTGCAAAAGGAAGCGGAACCTCAGTTCAGGAAGTCAATCAATTGATGAAGCAATTTAACCAAATGAGCAAAATGATGAAAATGATGCAAGGTGGCGGCGGTAAAAAGATGATGCAAATGATGGGCAAAATGCGATAGTTATAAAGATTTTAGTCTTTTAAAAATGAAGCCACGAATGCACGAATAATTTTCTATTCGTGTGGCATATAAATATAGATTATGCCAGATCTTATTCTTAAAAAAGAAAGTTATTCACTTCTAGGTGTTTTATTTGATGTTCATAATCAACTAGGGTCTGGTTTTTCAGAAATTGTTTACAAAGATGCTCTTGAGTACGAATTTAACGCCTTAAACATTCCTTTTGAAAGGGAGAAAGAATATAAAGTAAAATATAAAGACATAGTTTTAAAACACAAGTTTTATGCTGATTTTGTAGTCTTTGAAAAAATAATCCTTGAAGTAAAATCTTGTGAAATATTTACAGATTCTCATATCGCTCAATGTATAAATTATTTAAAGATTTCAAATAATAAATTAGCTTTATTAGTAAACTTTAAACAGGACAAATTAGATTATAGAAGAATAGTTTTATGAACTGCCAAAACTCCAACTTTTGGAATTTTTTAAAAGTGAAAAGCTAAAACTAAGAAAATCATTTGTGCATTCGTGGCAAATCCTTAAGTATTTAAATTAAATGATATTGCTAGAGTATCTACAAACAACAATACAACAATATAATTGATAACACTTTTGATAATAATTTATAAAATTTCCTCAAAATGACATTACTCGACGGCAGAAAAGTATCAAACGACATTAAAAATGAAATAGCATCAGAAGTTGATCAAATGAGAGCTCGAGGCGAAAAAGTGCCTCATCTGGCTGCTGTAATCGTGGGAAATGATGGAGCAAGTTTGACGTATGTTGCCAGCAAAGTAAAAGCTTGTGAGCGTGTGGGTTTTGAATCTACTATGGTGAGGCTTCCTCACACAACAAGTGAGTTGGAATTGCTTCAAAAAATCAAAGAGCTTAACACAAATGAATCTATAGACGGGTTTATCATTCAACTACCACTTCCTCCACAAATAAATACACAAAAAGTGTTGATGACTGTTGACCCCTCAAAAGATGTAGATGGTTTTCATCCTGAAAATTTTGGGAAAATGGCATTGGATATGAGCACTTTTATACCGGCAACCCCCTTTGGTATTTTAGAGCTTTTGGAACGTTATAAAGTTGAAACCAATGGAAAACATACCGTTGTAATCGGTAGAAGTCATATTGTGGGCAGACCCATGAGTATTCTTATGGGCAGAAAAGGTTGGCCTGGCAACTCAACAGTTACTCTTACTCACAGCCATACAAAAAACATTGAGGAAATCACCGTTCAAGCAGATATTATCATTTCTGCACTAGGAGTGCCCAACTTTTTAAAAGCAGAAATGGTTAAAGACGGAGCAGTCATTATTGATGTTGGTATCACCAGAGTTCCAGATGATAATCATCCCAAAGGCTATGTTATTACAGGGGATGTTGATTTTGAAAACGTTAGTAAAAAAGCATCTTTTATAACACCTGTTCCAGGAGGAGTAGGGCCTATGACAATCGCGATGTTGTTAAAGAATACCTTGATTGCCAGAGAACAAAGAAAAAATAAAGACTAAATCAATTAAGCTTTTGCCTTACAACAAATTCTTCCTTGTAAATCCTAAGCACTACCAAAAACAAACTGATCAACAAAGGACCAAAGATGAGTCCTATAAATCCAAAAAGTGGAACACCAATAATCACCCCTATAAGGGTTATAAGTGGATGAATGTTTGCAAGTTTTTTTTGAACGATCATTCTGAATAAATTATCTGTGCTGCCTACAACTACAATTCCATAAATAAGAATTCCAATGGCTTCAAAATTTTGACCGGTTGAAAATAAAATAATTACAACAGGTATAATACCAATTGCTGTTCCTATGAAAGGGATCATAGACCCAACAGCTGTGATAACAAACCAAAACCAGGGATTGGGAACTCCAAAAATGAAAAAACCAAGCAATGCCACGAGTCCCTGAATAATAGCAATTAATGGAATCCCAATTGCATTTGATTTTACAACACTGTTAACTTCTTTACCAATAACACTTATGTTTTCAGGACGCATTGGGAAATAAGTGTAAATAGACTCGATAAATTCCTTTCTGTGAACGAGCATATAATAAAGTAAAAAATACATAATACTTAGCGCAATAAAGATATTGAAGGTGCTTCCCAAAAGATTTTGAATATTATTTGAAATCCAGTCTGCTGTTTCCTGAGAATCAAACGAACTAAGGAATTCAATATTAAATTGATTTTCGATTATTGAAAAATTTTCCTTAACCATTGAAATAAGTGATTCAAGTCTATTCAATGCATTTTTAACTTTATTTGATAACAATAGTACGACCAGACCCACAGGAATCAAAATGCCAACAAATGAAATAAACATAATCAATCCGGCTGCAAGTGATGGGTTCCATCCTTTTTTTACGAGTTTAGTCATAAAATTCTTTGAAATAATATAGAGTGTTATAGCACCCAAAAGTCCGCTGAGATATGGTGCTAATTCTAAAAAAATCAACATTCCCAGTGTCACTATTAATAAAAGTGTAAACACTTGCCTGATGATATCTTGGTGAATTCGTTGCATAGTTATTTAAGCATTAAATAATGAATACTAACAGTAGCTAACTCAGAATCAGGGTATTTAGTGAAGTTTTTCTTGACGCTTTTCAACCCTATTTCTTTAATAACTTTTAAAAACACATCCAGTTCAACGATGTATTGGTCAGAAAAACCATGTGTGGCATCATAAGCAGTGACAGCCGTTTTCCCAATATTTTTTGCTGCAATTTCAGGAGGTAACGTATGAAGTTCTATAAGGAGTAATCCAAATTTATTGATATAGGGTTCCCATTTCTTAAAATGCTCTTTTAAATTGAGTTCAACTTCTTTGTTTGAAAGTTTTTTTCCGCGAAAGGCAAATGCACCTGTTGAAGTTGAATTGTTTTTAGAGATTTTTTCTTTGGGTTCAGACCACATTCTGTTATGGTCTAAAAAGGTTCTTACGTTGAGTAAATCATTTAAGTGAATGGCATAATCCTCAAAAATATCTTTCTCTAACTGCTCTGGTTTCCCAATATCTCCCCAAATCACTTTGGCCCATATATCTGCATTTACAAGGTTTGCTCTGGTTACTTTTAATGCTTCTTTATTATAATCTGCTCCCACCAAAAACAATGGGTAATCTTCCAGCATGGTGCCTCTTAATGTGCGTTGTTCAATCACATCAAAAAGGTGAATTAAAAAGGCGCCGTTTCCACATCCCATATCGAGAATTCCTTTGGGCTGTTCTTCTATGGGCTTATTGAAAACTTCAATAACAATATCATCTATTTGCCTGAAATAAGCAGTATGAGCACCCCCACTTCCCCAAACATTCATCACGCGATCTACGTGAATTTCGGCTTTGTTTTTTGAGGTATCTCTCAACGAAGAAAAATCACCAAACAATAAGTCTTCTATGTTGTTAAAAGTAGGAATGTATGAAACGGTAACACCATAAGCACTGGCTCTTTTGGCAAAAAACAATCCCTTTTCAGTAAACCTGTATGTATTTTCTTTTTTGGTAAACCATTGCAGGTGGGTATAGAAGTCAAGAATTTTACTAAAACTTTCAGGGTCTTCATGATATTCACCTGCTCTGAACGAGGCTTCCATAAAGTATTTATGAAAAAAACCATTCATCGCCAATGCAACTGTCAAAGGGCCACTTATAGCTCCTTCAATATGTTTTTTTATTTGGTTTTGAATCTCCGGGTCTTTTGATTTGATAGATTCAAAACTTTTTGGGTTTTGAAAATCTTCAAGTATTTTTTGAATTTTATAAAAATCTGCCGGATTTGATTTTCTGGGATGAAACGTCCTTGAAAGCTCTAAAAAATCTACGGCCATTTTATAATATTCAAACAAAGAAAAAGCAACTTCACTTTTTTCATTAATAGAAACAGACACTTCATTTGTAAAATTATCAACCCGATAGTCAATCCATCCCTGAGAGGCTAGCAATCGCAGAGCAACATTTAAATAGCCGTCATTGGCTTCATTCGATTTACAGAGTTGCTCAAGCGTTGTTGATTTACTTGATAAGAGTTCTTTGGTGACCTCCTTATTATACAATTGATATGCAACCGGCGCAACCGCAATGCCGTCTAAATGTCTAAAAAGCTCTTCGCGAAAGGCTGTTTTTTCCTGATTAGTTAACATTTTTATTAAAGCTTGTTGTAAATATACAATTAAGTTAGTTGAATCTTACAACTTTTAAAAACCAAAAAATCCTTTCAGAGATATCTAAAAGGATTTTTTTAAAAAACAATGAATTTGTTATTCTTTTGCTTCCCAGTCTAACATAAAAAATTTGAACTTTGTTTGATCAGGAATATCAGATTCTTGAATTTTAATTCCGGGTTCAGTGAGGGAAGCCGGCAAATTACTCTTGTCAATCGTTATATAAACATCTGTTTCTGCAAGAGATACAATAACTGAACTCATGGTGTTTAATATTGAACTAATGGTATAATTGTCCTTAACGTCTTTAAAAGTGCTGTTTAAATGAATCCCTTTTTCAGTTTTGAATCGTTCATCAAACAGTTGTATGTGAGTGATTTTAGATTCGGGGTCTTGTCCACTTTTTGGTGTAAGCAACAGCAGCTTTTCGCCTCCTTTTTCATAGACTTCAATCTGTTCAGATTTTGAAAAAAGATTTGAATCGGCTCCCAATCTCACAATAGAATCCTGAGCAAAAATCGAGTCAAGCTGTTTTACTTTAATTTCTTTAGTCAAATGGCCAATGGCATCTGCTGTAATTAAAAATGGGTCTTTTTCCTTTGAACAGCTGACAAGGAATAAACTTATAATACTAAAAGCAATGAATGTGTTTTTCATAAAAAGGGTGATTAATTTTTATTGGTTTTATTTGATCATTTTTCCTAAAATCCCCAGGATACTTCTAATAACCGTGGGGCTTGACAATACTTTTGTGATTGGGTTTTGAGTGGTTCTTCTTCGGGTAGTGGTTTGTCTTCTTTGTGTCCCGGTTTTTCTTGTTGATGTTGATTTTGAAGCAGCTTCTCTTTCTTGTTGTGCTTTTTCCTTTGCCTCTGCAGTTTCAGCCCGCTCAATTTTTTGGTTTAAGATTTCATAGGCACTTTCCCTGTCTATGGTTTCGTTGTATTTTTTTACCAGCTTTGATTGTTGAACAAGGCTATCAATTTCTGAGGGTTCAAGAATATCCATTCGGCTCATGGGAGCTCTTAGCATGGTGGCTGCAAGAGGAGTGGGGATTCCTTTTTCGTTTAAAACAGAAATCAATGCTTCACCAATTCCCAGTTTAGTTAATACCTCATCGGTTTTATAATAATCAGAAATGGGATAGTTTTCTGCAGAAAGTTTAATCGCTTTCCTGTCTTTTGCCGTAAAGGCACGCAAGGCATGCTGAACCTTTAAACCCAGTTGACTCAAAACCGCATCGGGAACATCTGTTGGGTTTTGGGTCACAAAGAAAATGCCCACGCCTTTTGACCTGATGAGTTTTACAATAGCCTCAATTTGATTGTGAAGCGCTTTTGAAGCTTCGTTAAATATGAGATGCGCTTCTTCAATAAAAATAACAAGCTTGGGCTTGTCACTGTCACCTTGCTCAGGGAAAGTTGCATAAATTTCAGCAAGCAAACAAAGCATAAAGGTTGAAAACATTTTGGGTCTGTCCTGTATGTCTGTTAAACGAATGATGTTGATATATCCCCTGCCATTTTCATCGGTTCGCAATAAATCTTCCGGTTCAAAGGAGCGTTCACCAAAAAACAAATCCCCGCCCTGGTGTTCAATCTCCACTATTTTTCTCAAAATGGCTCCGGTGGATGAAGAGGAGATTCTTCCATATTCCTGTTCTAATTCTTCCTTACCTTCATTGGTGCTAAACTGAAGTATTTTTTTTAAATCTTTTAAATCCAAAAGAGGCATGTGGTGGTCATCACAATACTTGAACAAGACAGAGAGAATGCCGGATTGAACATCTGTTAAGTCCAGTATTCTCGAGAGTAGCACGGGTCCAAACTCTGAAACTGTAGCCCTCAAACGAGCTCCATTTTCTTCAGAAAGCGTTAATAATTCAACAGGAAATTTTTTAGTTTCATAGTCCAAACCAATTTTTTGATGACGGTCTGTGATAAACGTTTTTTCCTCACCCGGTTGTGCAATTCCGCTTAAGTCACCTTTTATGTCCATCAATAAGACAGGAACGCCTTTGTCTGAAAGGTTTTCTGAAAGCACCTGAAGTGTTTTTGATTTTCCTGTTCCGGTAGCGCCGGCTATTAAACCATGCCGGTTTAAGGTCTTCAACGGAATTTTTACATGTGCATTGGTGATGGTTTCTCCCTCAAGCATAGCAGCCCCCATAGTGATAAAATCACCTTTGGTGGTGTAACCCGCCTGAATGTGGTCGAAAAACTGATCTTTTTTTGACATTGCTGGAAATTTACTGTAAAAATAGGAATTGTATTTAATGTGGGTGCGTATTTAGGAAAGAAAAAATGCTTACAAAAAACCATCTTAAAGAATGTATAGTATTGAAAACAGCGTGTTAGCAGAACACTAACAAACCCACTAGTTCAGTCACCACAGCCTTCATTGCTTGGTAGTGACGCCCTCTTTAAAGTCAAGGTAATAAGTGCTGTACTTATATTTTATTCCAATTTTTAATATTTTTTACTAGACTTAAAAGATTGCTATTTAAATCCAAATAATCTAAATATTCAACTTTAAAGAATTCAATAATCTCAGACGCAAATTTATTCTTATTTAGATTGTATTTTAATTTCTCTGTCTTGGGTAATTTTGAAATATTATCTTCAAGCTTAGTATTTATTTCGTTTTCAAATTTACCTTTAACATCATACTTGTCTTTTAACCAATTTATTACACATTCATTACTGAGATAGTTTTCAATTTCACGACCTTTTGTAATCCATACACTATTGTCTCCTATTTCGGTTTGAATTCTAGTTTTAGTATTGTTTAACTTAGTAGTAATTGTTTTACCATCTCTATCCATTATTACGAAGGAATTTCTATTAAGTTTCAAAAGAGGAATCAACTCATCATTTATTATATCATAGTCAAATGATAAATTTGATAATAATCTTCCTCCATAAAACATGATTGAATAATGATAACCTTCAATTAAATTATCATCAATTAGACTTATCCATCTGTTAATATAAGTTCTATCACTTGGACCTTCTACCCAAATTATACCATTACTTTGTAATATATCACTAGCCTTAACTTCTAAATCATCAAGTATTTTTTTAAAATCAGATTGATTTATAATGGCATTTATTTTAGTTTTTCCTTTTATTTTATTTATATGAAATATTTGAGATGTTTCTATTGAGTTAAATAAATCGATGACAATATTTGAATGGGTTGTTAAAAAAAAGATGCATTTGTTTTTGTTAGAAAATTCGTAGAGATAGTAATAGAGTCGTCTTTGTAATGATGGATGTAAATTATTTTCTAATTCTTCTAGTGCAAAAACGTGGTCTTTAATAGATTTTTTATCTATCACTGGCTTTACATAAAGTAGAATTAGTACTAGAAAAACTGTTTTAACACCACTTCCCATTTTTGAAAGAGGAATTCTCCCATCTTCTATATTTTCAAAATAAATCTCCCAAGTTTTTTCTTCATTTTGTTGAACTAATATTCTACTAAAGTTTATATCTGGGTTAACAATTGTATTTAACTCTTTTAACAAAGTTTTCTCAACTAAGTCACTATTATATACGTCTCTATTAATTATTTGTTGTACGAGATTTGTTGCTCCAATTCCTGTTGTTGTTATAACTAATTCACTATTTGACTTTTCAGGAAGAATATCCCGTTCTGCACTCAAATGGCTAAATGTCTTGTTTTCTATTTGATTTGTTAATTTGCTAACATAATTATCAAAATACCTACTTGCTTCTGAAATATATTCTTTATCTAATCCAGTAAATTTCTTTTGCCCATTTTCGTTTAAAGAGTATTTTAATATTGAATTTTCAAAAGTCAAACCATAAAGATAATGGTTCATACCAATAAGACCACCAGAAGTACTTTGAGGAAAAGCCTTACTGATCAATTCTTTTTTTATTTTATGACTAATTATTAACTCCGGAGTCTTTCCATTTCTTTTATTTTTAAAAAAAGTTTTGTCCTTAGTTGATAAAAATTTAATTATTTCAATTAGTGAACTCTTACCAGAATTATTTTTTCCTATAATAATATTTATTTCTCTAAGGTTTTCAATCACACATCCTTCATCATCGAAACATTTGAAATTTTTTATTTGAATTGGGTCGAAGTTCATGTTTTTGAAATTATTTTACTTAAGATTAGAATATATAGTAAGCTTAACGTTTTATAACTTTTATTTTTCGTGTATAAATAAGCACTAGCGACTGTTTATATGTATTTAGTAATGAGCACTTTTTTGCAAATCACCAACAACTACTCACCGGAATTTTCTTCATTGAGCTGCTCAAGCGTTTCGGCATCGATATAGTCTTCTTCATTAAGCCCTTTTTCTCTAATGGCTTTGTTCTCACAACGGCTGCACAGGCTTGTGATGTTTTTCAACTCTCTGGCTTGAGCCACATTGCCTTCAAAAATTTCTGAAGTTCTTGCAGAGGTGATATAAGAGCAATCATCATAAAGGTGATAAACACTACCTGAAGGTGTCCAATATACAAAATTCATCCCGTCATTAAGCCACTCTACTCTATTGGCTTCTTCAGTATATTGCTCAACAGAGGGCGGGTTGAAATCAACACCCACAACACCGGCAATGATAAGCGCAGCTCCTGCAATTCCACCCAGGATGCCTTTTTGTTTTGCATCTAAATTTTTACTGGTCAATATAAATATAATGAGTGGTAAAAAAGCAATCACAGCCACAACAAGCCCCAACTGACTTTGCATAAAGAACATAAACTTGTTTTTTTCTGAAGCCGGGTCCAGCCTGTTTGATTTTTTCCAGAGAATGGAACCAATCACAGCCAAAATAAGGTCTATGACAATCAACACGATAATCCAGGTCATATTGATAGGTTCCTTAAACAAAAGTGAGATGGCACCCACTTGCGCACCAATGGCTAGAATCCAGAGGATTCCGGCAATGACTCTAAGACGGGTCGCTTTGCCTTTGTTTTCAGGGGTGGGAACAAATTTTCCGCTTCTGTTTTCATTCGAGGTTTCTTCTCCCTCGATGCGTGTAACTTTTCTGTGATCTTCCATGGCTTGGTTTTTAGTTTTTCAGTGTATTTAGTTTCTTAAAGAATAGAAATTAGCAGCAAGTTTTTAAGAATTATCTCAAAAATAATAAAATTCAAGCCCTTATTTTAAATAGATGGATTATTTATATCAACAATTTAACAATCAAAATAAAAATTTACTACTTTTAAATATGCTAAAAATTTTCAGGAACATTCGCAGAAAATACCTTGCCGAAGGAAAATCCGCTTCTTATTTGAAGTATGCCATTGGCGAAATTTTTCTGGTTGTAGTGGGTATTCTCATAGCCCTTCAAATCAATAACTGGAATGAAATTCGAAAAAAAACTAACAGTGAGCACCAGATTTTAACCACCATAAAAAGGTCGCTGGTAAATGATACACTGATGTTTCGTGATGCGGCAAACAATGCCCGAAGAAGCAATGAAGCCATAAAGTACCTGCTCACAAAACCTTCTTTTAGTGATACACTAACAACCACATTTGTACTAGCACTATCTGCTACTACCATTCAGGCAAATAACAGTGCTTTTGAGCAACTCAAATCTCTGGGATTGGAAATGGTAAAAAACGATAGCCTTCGTGACCAATTGGTTAAGCATTATGACTTTAACTTGGAAAGAGGAATTTTCAGAAACAAATACAATCTGGGTGACTTTAATGCCAATGTCTTTTACCCTTTTTACAGAAAACACCTGTTTTTTTCAGCTAGTGACACTACTTTTCAAGATTTAAAATACCTCCCAAAAGATTATGCTGCATTGATCAATAATCCTGAGTTTACCTCTCTTTTATTGGAAAAGTGGATATACAACACACAAACAGCCGAAGACATCATTGCAAATTTGAAACAGCACACCACAACTCTTATTAATGCTATTGATATGGAACTGAATTCCAAATAAAACGCCCTGAATTTCTTCAAGGCGTTTTGTGTTATAGATTGTAAAATTGTATTCTAAAAAGGATACTTATTCTCAGCAATCACCTTATCTGCAATGGTGTTGCGAAGTGCAACCACATTGGGCAGGTTAGTGTATTTAGTGAATCGCTTTAAGCCCATTAGCATCATTTTTTGTTCGTCGCCTTCCGCGAAAGAAGCAATTCCCAGTTTGCCGGCCGTCGCAATTTTATCAACTGCGTGATATAAGTTCAAACGTGCCATCGCGATTTGCTCTTTTTGATTGTCTTCACCAAAACGCTTGGCATTTTTCTCCGCTCTTAAAATAGCAGACTCAGCCATATAGATTTCAATTAAAATATCAGCCGAAGCCAAAAGTAATTGCTGATGTTCTTCAAGTTCGGCACCATATTTTTTGGCAGCACTTCCTGCGACCATTAAAAATACTTTTTTCAGTTTGCCAATCATTTCTTTCTCTTCTGCAAGAAGCTCTGAGTAATCAGGTTTGTCAAAAGACGGGATGCCCAGTAATTCCTCACCCACCGCAGTGGCAGGACCCAGTAAGTCCACGTGGCCTTTCATTGCTTTTTTCACGAGCATACCCACGGCGAGCATACGGTTGATTTCGTTGGTGCCTTCATAAATGCGCGCTATACGTGCATCACGCCAGGCAGCTTCCATTGGGGTGTCTTTTGAGAAGCCCATTCCGCCAAAAATCTGAATTCCTTCATCAGAACAATTTTGAATATCTTCAGAAACGGCTACTTTTAAGATGGAACACTCGATGGCATATTCTTCCACACCTTTCAATTCGGCTTCCTGATGGTCGTTACCATCGGCTTCGCGCAAGGCAATGCGGTCTTCAATGTTTTTTCCGGCGCGGTAAGAAGCGCTTTCGCCTACATAGGCTGCTGTGGCCATTTCAGCCAGTTTTTGTTTGATAGCACCAAACTGGGCGATAGGGGTATTGAACTGCTTACGTTCGTTTGCATATTTTACGCCGTTTTCAACCACACGTCTTTGTGCATCCAGACAAGCAGCGGCTAATTTGATGCGTCCCACGTTCAGTGAGTTCATCGCTATTTTGAATCCGCCGTTGCGTTCGCCCAAAAGGTTTTCTGCCGGCACTTTGACATCACTAAAAAATACCTGTCGGGTAGAAGACCCGTGAATGCCTAATTTGTGTTCTTCTTCACCAAAGGTAAGGCCTTCAGCATTTTCTCTTTCGACAATAAATGCGGTGATATTCTTGTCATCTTCAATACGTGCAAAAACGATGAAAATATTTGCAAAACCGGCATTGGAAATCCACATTTTTTGACCTGTGATGCTATACTGTTTTCCGTCATCAGAAAGTACTGCTTTCGTTTTTCCGCTGTTGGCATCGCTTCCGGCACCGGGTTCGGTTAAACAGTAAGCACCAAACCATTCACCACTGGCGAGTTTGGGCACATATTTTTTCTTTTGTTCTTCGGTTCCGTAAAGGGTAATAGGTAAGGTTCCAATTCCTGTATGGGCACCAAAAGCTGTACTAAACGAACCCGTAGCTCCGGAAATATAATCACATACAAGCATAGTAGTGACAAATCCCATACCCATACCACCATAAGCTTCCGGAACGGCAATGCTCAATAAACCGAGTTCGCCGGCTTTGCGCATCACCTCTTCTGTGAAGTCATAATCTTTCTTTTCAAAGCGCTCTTTGTGAGGCCAGATTTCCCTGTCCACAAACTCTTTAACAGAGTCTCGCATCATTTTTTGCTCCTCACTGAAATCTTCAGGAGTGAAGATGTCTTCGCAAGCCGTTTCTTTTACGATGAATTGGCCGCCGCGGAGTAATTCTTTGTTAGTTGTATTTGATTCCATATAAATTGTTTATTTTTTAATGACTCTTAGAATAGAGAGAAGAGAATAGAGAGAAGAGATTTTAAGGGTTCAATTTGTTTTGAAAACTCATAGTCATCTTTTGGAATTCTTCTATTTTCTTTTCCTGTATTTCAAGTTGCTCTTGATTTATATATTTTCTGTGTTTTGCTACTAATAGTTATGTTCCAAGTTCAAAAGAAGAGCCTAAAGCAATATCAAGAAAATGACTAAATGATTTATCAGTTCTTGACGATCCTTCAGCAACGTTACTGGGGATTGATATAGAACTTGAGCTCATTTGTGAACTTAAAGTATATTTTTCATGTTTCGGAAATTCTACGAGTAAATCTGAAACATCATTTGCAATTTCCAATCCCAATTGCCAAATTTTCAAGTTTTTATAATTATGTCGTAATCGTTTCATCTCTTTTCTTTACTCTTTTTTCTCTCTTCTATTTTCTACTTCAAAAACTCATACACCCCAGCAGCACCCTGGCCGGTTCCAACACACATAGTGACAACTCCATATTTATTTTTCATTTCGCGTTTGCGCATTTCGTCAAAAAGCTGCACCGAAAGTTTTCCTCCTGTACAACCCAGTGGGTGACCTAAAGCGATGGCTCCACCGTTTACATTTATGATATCGGGGTTTAAACCAAGTTCGCGTATCACTGCCAGTGATTGTGAAGCAAAGGCTTCGTTTAATTCCATTAACGCAATATCATCTTGTTTCAACCCGGCTTGCGCTAAAGCTTTTGGAATTGCTTTTACGGGACCGATTCCCATAATTCTGGGTTCTACTCCGGCCGCAGCAAAACTTACCAATCGTGCGATAGGCTCCAGATTGAGTTCCTTGACCATTTCTTCGCTCATTACAACCACAAAGGCTGCACCATCACTCATTTGTGAGGAGTTTCCGGCGGTAACACTTCCGCCATCAGCGAAAACGGGTCGCAGTTTGGCCAAGGCTTCTGTACTTGTTCCGGCTCTTGGTCCTTCGTCGGTATCTACCTTATAATTTTTGGTTTCTTTTTTTCCTTTTTCGTTGACAAACGTATGTTCTACATTGATGGGAACAATCTGGTCTTTAAAACGGTTTTCGGCTTGTGCTTTTAATGCTTTTTGATGTGAGTTAAAAGCAAATTCATCCTGATCTTCACGGGAAACTTTGTATTTTTCGGCTACAGCTTCGGCGGTGAGTCCCATACCCCAGTAGTAATCTTGATTTCCTTCTTTGGCAACGCCATAATCCGGGACGGGTTTGTAGCCTCCCATAGGGATATAGCTCATACTTTCGGCACCACCGGCGATGATACAGTCTGCCATCCCGTTTTGAATTTTTGCTGTAGCGATGGCGATGGTTTCCAAACCTGAAGCGCAGTAACGATTAACGGTCATTCCCGGAACGTCAACAGTTTTGAGTCCCATCAGGGAGATGAGTCTTCCCATATTGAGGCCTTGTTCGGCTTCGGGCATGGCATTTCCAACAATGACGTCATCGATTCTAGATTTGTCCAATTGCGGCATTTTCTCCATCATATATTGGATGGTTTCTGCTGCAAGTTCGTCAGGTCGCTTAAAGCGAAAGAGTCCGCGTGGTGCTTTGCCCACTGCGGTTCGGTAAGCGGATACTATATAAGCTGTTTTCATATTTTATAGTATTAAGATGGGAGTATTAAGTATTAAGACTTTTACTCCAACTTTATTTGTTATTGTTTTTTAATGTTTTTTGAAAAGAGAAATTCATGTTTGAAACTTCTACTAATTGGTTGATTATTGGTTGTACAACTTCTTCGTTAACTAGTTTTAATCTTTTGGCAAGTATTAACTGTGTTATTAATTCAAAAGTAGAGCCGTTAGCAATCCCGAGAAATTGAACAAATTCTTTATTGGAATTTCTACCGGAACCTTCTGCTATATTTGAAGGAATTGATACTGCACATTTTTTTACCTGATGAATTAGATTGAACTTTTCATCTTTTGGTAAAAGCAAGGAAATTTCATATACTTCAACAGCAATATCCATTGCCTTTTGCCATATTTTTAGCTTTTCGAAATTGTGCATATTTTATCTTTTAGACTTTTATCTTAATAGTTCCGTCTTAATACTTAATACTAATTACGAAGTGGTTTCCCTGTCTTCAACATATGCTGGATGCGTTCCAGTGTTTTTCTCTCGGTACAAAGTGACAGGAAGGCTTCACGTTCCAGTCCAAGCAGGTATTGCTCGCTAACATAGCTAGCTTCACTTAAGTCTCCACCTGCCATTACATAGGCAAGTTTGTCTGCGATTTTTCTATCGTGCTCGCTAATGTATTTTCCGGCGACCATTTGGTCTGTGCCCACCAGGAACATACCCAAAGCTTGTTTTCCAAGCACTTTAATATCGGTGCGTTCGATGGGCTTGGTGTAGCCGGCTTCTGCTAAGAGCAACGCATGTTTTTTCGCCTCAGCGAGTTGGCGGTCTTTGTTGACCACTACAACGTCTTTTCCTTTTTGAAGGATACCCAAATCATAAGCCTCATAAGCTGAGGTTGCGACTTTTGCCATACCAATTGTCAGGAAGTATTCTTGTAACACATTAAGCTCTACATCGTTTTTACGAAAAGTATCTGAGGCTCTTAAAGTCATTTCTTTAGATCCTGCACCACCGGGAATGACACCCACACCAAATTCTACCAGACCGATATAGGTTTCGGCAGCGGCGACCACTTTATCAGCGTGCATGCTCATTTCGCAAGCACCACCCAGAGACATTCCATGAGGGGCAACAATCACCGGAATGGAGGAGTAACGAACCCTCATTACGGTGTCCTGAAAATATTTGATTGCCATATTGAGCTCGTCATATTCCTGCTCTGCAGCCATCATAAAAATCATCCCTATATTAGCGCCCACAGAGAAATTTGAGGCCTGATTTCCAATGACGAGTCCGTCATATTCTTTTTCTGCCAGGTCAATGGCTTTATTGATTCCGGCGAGAACGCCTTCACCAATCGTATTCATCTTGCTTTGGAATTCCAGATTGATGATGCCGTTACCCAGATCCTGAATAATGGCTTCTTTATTACTCCAAACTTTTTTGCTTTCGCGAATGTTGTTCAGGATAATAAAGGCATCCTGTCCCGGAACTTTGGTTTGTGATTTTTTCGGAATATCATAATAATAGGTAGCTCCTTCCTTAACGGAATAAAATGATTTGTTACCGGAAGCGAGCATCTCATTTACCCAATCTGCTGCCTGAAGTCCTTCGGCTTTGATTAGTTCAAGACCTCTTTCCACACCGATGGAATCCCAGATTTCAAAAGGGCCGTTTTCCCAGCCGAAACCGGCTTTCATGGCGTCGTCTATTTTGTAGAGTTCATCAGATATTTCCGGAATGCGGTTAGACACATAGGCAAACATGCCGGCAAAATTCTTGCGGTAGAATTCACCTGCTTTGTCATCACCATCTACCAGCACCGGAAATCGGTCAATGGGTTTGTCGATGGTTTTTGTTTTTTCAAGGGTGGCGAAGTTTGCTTTTTTTGTTGATTGATATTCCAGGGTGTTGAGGTTAAGTTCTTTGATTTCGCTGCTGCCATCCTCATTTTTTACTTTTTTGTAGAACCCCTGTCCGGTTTTGCTTCCCAGCCATTTTTTTTCTACCATTTTTGAAATAAAGTCAGGCAGTTTAAAGAGGTCGTGGGCTTCATCTTCTTTACAGTTTTCATAAATCCCGTTGGCCACGTGTACAAGCGTATCAAGGCCTACAACATCTACTGTTCTGAAAGTGGCTGATTTTGGACGGCCAATAACGGGTCCTGTAAGTTTATCAACTTCGGTGACAGTAAGTCCCATTTCTTTTACTTGGTGGAACAAGCTCTGAATGCCGAAGATACCGATGCGATTTCCTATAAAGGCAGGAGTATCTTTTGCTAAAACAGAAGTTTTACCAAGGAACTTTTCGCCATATTCATTCAGGTAGTCGAGTACTTCTTTTGAAGTATCAGGCCCCGGAATGATTTCAAAGAGTTTCAGGTATCGTGGCGGATTGAAAAAGTGGGTTCCGCAGAAATGCTTTTTAAAATCCTCGCTTCGACCTTCGTTCATAAATTTTATGGGAATACCTGAAGTGTTTGAAGTGATGAGTGTTCCCGGTGTGCGGTGTTTTTCCAGATTGTCAAATACTTGCTTTTTGATGTCGAGGCGTTCAATAACAACCTCGATAATCCAGTCAACATCTTTTACTTTAGCAATGTCATCTTCCAGGTTGCCTGTTGTGATTCGGTTCACAAAACTCTTGTGATAAACCGGTGAGGGTTTGGATTTGATAGAACCTTGAAGAGAATCATTTACAATGCGGTTGCGAACCACTTTGTCTTCTAGTGTGAGGCCTTTTTTCTTTTCAATGTCATTCAGTTCTCTTGGTAAGATGTCAAGCAGGAGCACTTCTACGCCAATGTTGGCAAAGTGTAGTGCAATACCGCTTCCCATAATTCCGGAGCCGATGACGGCTACTTTGTTAATTCTACGTTTACTCATATTTTTTAAAAACTAATTCGTTTGTATATACTTTTTTATTTGAAATCATTTCGTTGATGGTATCAGTAACTTCAAAGAAGTGTTTCAGTTTTTCTTCTGAAATATTATTTTTTAAGGCTTCATTAAACTGTAGCACCCGGTCTTTTGAATACTCTCTTTTTTCTTTACCGAAATCGGTGAGGTAGATAAGAACACCTCTACCATCATCAGGATTGGGTTTTCTGATGATTAAGCCACGCTCTTCCATCGATTTTAGGGTTCTTGAAAGACTTGTGGCTTCCATTCCCATACGCGGTCCCAAGGAGGTAGAAGGTGTGCCTTCTTCGGGGTCAATGCTTAAAAGTGCAAAACCGGTAGCCATGGTGCTTTCAAATTTAGCAGCTTCCTCATTGTACATTCTTGTGACTGCTTGCCAGGTTGTCCTTAAAACGTAATCGATTGTTTTTTCTTTCATTTTCCTCGAGTAGAACCTCTCCCAAAAGGAAAGGAGCTTTTTTAATTAAATAATGGGATTGTAAATATACAAAAAAATACTATGCACGCATAATAAATTTATAAAAAAATACTAGTAATAAAAAAACTCCTCACGGTGGAGGAGTTTGATTGTAAAAAAATAGTGATTGATCTAACCTAGTTTTCCATTTATGGCTCCTATTATCGCTCCAATAATTGAAGTGGATACTATTGTTACAACCAGATCTAATGCGGCCATTTCATAAGTTGCTTCAGGCATCATAGCCATGTTAAAAAAGTTATAAAACAGACCGATAAAAAGTCCGATAACAGCACCGGCACTTGCTCCTGTAGCTGCCGTACTAATTTGTGCCCATTTTGTAAATATGTAGGCAATGAATAAGCCATAAGTTAAACATCCTAAGAGAATGAAGATCATTGTGTTTGAGGTCATTTCGGGCTGGGGAAAGAAATCTTTAAGAAGAATTCCATAAAACAACCATCCAAGAAGGTAATAAACAATACCTCCTACAATACCGGAAACTAAGAAATTTTTTGTTTTCATTTTTTTGGCTTTTATTAGTTAGTTGATACTAAATGTATTAAAAAGTTGCCTAATATCTATTTTTTAAGGCCAAAAAATTATGAAATTAAGAATAGTCTTGAATTTTGAAGGATTCTTACATTTGGATTTATTTTATTGATTGTATATTTTTTCATACAAATCCTTATACCGTTCTTTGACCACCCGACGTTTTAATTTCATAGTGGGAGTGAGGTGACCGGCATCTACCGTCCACAATTCAGGGGTGAGTTCAAAACGTTTTATTTTTTCCCAATTTCCAAAACGCTCATTAAATGTATCCACTTCTTCCTGAATGCGGGCAATGACTTTTTCATTTTTACAAAGTTCATCCAGGGAATTACCAAGGTCAATTTTTTTACGCTTTGCCCATTCTTTTACGAAATCAAAACTGGGTTGAATGAAAGCTGCCGGCATTTTTTCGCCATCGCCTATTACCATAATTTGTTCAATAAACAGGGATTGTTTCATAGCATTTTCCAGTAATTGAGGAGCAATGTACTTTCCGCCACTGGTCTTGAACATTTCTTTTTTGCGGTCGGTAATTTTTAAGAAACCATCTGCGTCTATTTCGCCAATATCGCCGGTGTGAAAGTAGTCACCGGTCATAACTTCAGCGGTTTTTTCCGGATCTTTGTAATAGCCCATCATTACATTGGGTCCTTTGCAAAGAATCTCGCCGTCTTCGGCAATTTTAACTTCTACATTTGAAATGGTTTTTCCAACGGTTCCTATTCTGAATAAACCATTTCGCATATCATTAACTGAAATTACTGGTGAGGTTTCTGTTAAGCCATAGCCTTCCATAACCGGTATTCCTGCTGCTGCAAAAACTCTTGCCAACCTGGGTTGCAGTGCGGCACTTCCTGAAACCATTACATCAAGGTTTCCACCCAAGGCTTCTTTCCATTTGCTGAAGATAAGTTTTCGGGCGAGCTTTAGTTTGGTTTCATACCACCAGCCATTGGCTCCATAAGGTTCATATTTTAATCCCAATTCAACTGCCCAAAAGAAGAGACTTTTTTTTATGCCGGTTAAATCTGTACCCTTTGCATAAATCTTATCATACACTTTTTCGAGTAATCGTGGTACTACAGACATGACATTGGGATGTACTTCTTTTAAGTTATCACTAATTTTTTCAATGGATTCAGCAAAATAAATTGAAACTGAGTGATATTGATAGATATAGAGAATAACGCGTTCAAAAATATGGCAAACGGGCAAAAAGCTCATCGCTCTTGATTTGCCTTCAGGAACGGGTATGCGGGGAGCGCTATCTAATACATTAGTGACAATGTTATTATGAGAGAGCATCACACCTTTGGGTCTTCCTGTGGTGCCTGAAGTGTATATGATGGTTGCCAAATCCATCTCATTGACTTCGTTTTTTCTGGTTTCTACTTCATCTTGATTGGAATCATCACTACCTTGTTTAACAACTTCTTCCCAGTTTTTACAACCGCTAATGGTATCAAAAGAAAACACTTCTTTTAATTTGGGCACGTTGTTTTTGATGGACATTACTTTGTCAAATACTTCCTGGTCTGATACAAAGCAGTATATGGATTCTGAGTGATTTAAAATATATTCATAGTCTTCTTCACTAATGGTTGGATAAATGGGAATGGTTTGCGCTCCTGTTTGTAGCACCCCAATATCCATAATGCTCCACTCGGTGCGGTTATTTGTAGAAATGAGTGCTATTTTATCATTTTTGTTGATTCCCATTCTTAATAAACCACGGGAAACTGCATTTGCTTTGTTGATAAATTCCTGTGTGGAGGTTTTCACCCAATCGTCACCATATTTGGTAACAAGGCAATCGGGCAAGTTGTTTTTTGAAAGTTGGTAATAGGGGAATTCAAAAAGGCGGCTTATTTTATTCATGGGTTTCTTATTTGCAATGCAAAATAAGAAAAAATGATGGAGTTTTAAGAATTATGAAAAAAAAGAAAGTGTTTCTATTGGTTCATTTGCATCGCCTCCAGAAATGATTCTTTCTTTCCTCTGGAAATACTTACAATTTCATCATTGTTCATAACAATATAGCCGCCATCTGCTTTTACATATTTTTTGACTTCTTTGAGATTGATAAGGTAACTGTTGTGAACCCGCATAAAGTGGTTTTCTATTAACAAGCCTTCATATTCTTTTAAATGTTTACTAACTAAGAGTTTTTTATTGCTATTTAATATAAAGGTGGTGTAAGAACCTCCTGCTTCACAATATAAAATATCTGCGGTATTAATAAATTCAAAGCCTTCTGAGGTTGCCAAGCAAATTTTAGTAAGGCTGGGTTGGTTGATATTCTGTAAAAGCGTTTTGAGTTGTTTGTTATAATCACCTTTATTTTTAGCTATTTTGACTTTTTCTACTGCCTCTTGAAGTTCTTCTAGGTCTATGGGTTTTAATAAATAATCAAGCGAACTAAATTTTACTGCTTTGATGGCATACTGGTCAAAAGCCGTAGTGAAGACAACTTCAAAATTGATTTCGGGAAGCTGGGTGAGAATATCAAAACCGGTACCTGTTTGAAGCTCAATATCCAAAAAAACAACATCTGGGTTTGAAGCTGGAATTAACTCCAATGCCTCTTGAATGTTTGCTGCCAGGGCAACAATTTCAACTCCTTTACAAAAGTTTTCCAGAAGGTTTTTAAGTGTTTCCCGACTGTGTTTTTCGTCATCAACAATTACGGCTGTTATTCTCATCTTATACTGGGTTTAATCGATTTGTATTTTTATAATCACTTTAGTTCCAGCGGCTTCACCGTTTTCATCGACCTTGTCTATGATTGTGATATTGTTATCATCACCTTCATTTTGTATTTGAAGTCGTTTTTGAGTTACTTCTATTCCTCTTGACTTTTTTTCAGATTTTAAGAATGGTTTTAATTTTTGAGAGGCTTCTCTACCAATTCCGTTGTCATCAATTTCACATACCAGATTGTTTTCTTCTTTTCTGAATAAAACATGCAGTTTTTTGTCATCTTCCTTTTTACTCAATAAACCGTGTAGTAACGCATTTTCAATAAAGGGCTGAACAATGAGTATGGGTACTTCAACCACATCAGGGTCCAGGTTTTTATGAACTTCAATAGAAAATTCAAACGCATTATCAAACCGCAAAGATTCCAGTTCGAGATATTTATTAAGCAGGTTTATTTCTTCAGAAAGCAGGATGTTTTTTTCGATAGAGCTTTCCAATAAATTTCGCATAAGCAGACTAAATTTATTGAGGTATTTTATGGCTGCTTCTTTTTTATCTGAAATGATCAAGTGCTGAATGGAATTGAGAGAATTAAAAATAAAATGAGGATTCATTTGAGCTCTCAAGGCACTAATTTTATTTTCATAGGCTGTATGTTCCAAAAGTATTTTTTCCTGATTGGCCATTTTTAATTTATAATTTAGACCTAAACCAAACAGGAGTACTTCAATCGCTGCACCGATAATCATATAATTTTTATCAAGTGTAAACAGCATGATTAATGAACCGGCTAGAAACGCCAATGAACCAAATATGATAAAATAGGCAAGCGTGTTTTTTGCGTAAAGAAAAAGGTATATAAAAGCAGCTATTGCAAAAATTGACATCACTAATCGATGTATATTCATAATTTTGAGATGTAAGTCAAAGGAGGTGCTAAAAACAGTTAGGGTTGAAACAATAATAAATCCGAATAAAACATAACTTATACCGTTTATAGCTCTGTTTAGTTTAGGATAATTTTCTGAAGTGTTCAGGTAATATTTTGCAAAAGCTACATAAAATAAATTGATGAGTATTTGAATTACAGAGTGAATCCAAAAAGCAATAAGTGTTATTTCTTTATTGATGTATTCTTCTATCCCAAAAGCACTTTTCCCTAAATAGATAAGCAAACTCAATATGTAGAGTGAATAGAATAAAAAATCAAAACGTTTTGAAGTAAAATAGGTGATTAATGAAAATATAAAAATAAACAGGAATGCACCCACAAACAAATATACCGGTATGTTCCTATTTATGTCTTCAGAGGTAAAGAAGTGGGTTTTAGTTATATATTGATTGTAATCAACTAATTCTATTTTCAGCTTACTACTCTTTTGTCCAGGAGCTAATTTTCTTATTTTCAATAAAAGGTAATGACCATCAATTAGGTTGTTTTTACTAAAAAAAACACCATTTATAGGCTCATTTTTTTCCTGAGACTTATTTCTATTCAAAAAACCATAATCTTTTTTGGAAATAGTTCCGTTATCGGCAAAATAAAGTGTTGATTCCAAAAATTTTCGGGTGTATAAAAACCAAAGAGAGTCTTTGTCCAGTGTGTTTAAATGTTGAGAAAAGTCAATTTTTAACCAATAAGAGTCCTGTTTTGTTGTTTTTAATCTGAGATCTAGTTGATTTTTGAATAAGGCTTGTCGGGTTAAGAGCGTTTCAACAGACGTGGTATCCAGACTTGAATGGAAGATTGTGAAACCAATATCGATTCCCTTTTCAAATTGTGAATAAATAGGTGAATAACACCCAATTATGAGTGTTAAAACGAAGCATTTAAACCACTGATTTATAATCATTTTTTAATGTATAATTGGAAATCCAATCACGATAGTACCGCCGTTTATTTTTTCATTCTTTTCAAAAACAACCTTTTTTGTGATGTCATATTTTTTCAATCTTTTCAGGTATCTGATTTGATCCTGCCACTTCAGCAATTGATTTCTGTATTCAGGGACATACTTTACTTTTTTTTCATCAGATACATCATATCTGAAATCAATTTTTACTTTGACTCTTTTCGTTTTAACGGAAACCAAGGTATTGATTGAAAAGTTTTTATATTGGTTGAAAATAGCGTGTTCAATAATATTTTCAAAAAGGGTTTGTAAAACAAATGAAGGTATGACTGCATCCTTATTTTTTACATTCTCTTTGACGGAAAAAGAATAAGAAACCTGATCGTTGTATCTTAACTTTTGTAATATCAGGTATCTTTTTAGCATTTCTATTTCATCTGTTAAATATAGGGTATCGTTTTCAATATGTTTCAGGTAAAACCGAATGAGTTTACTAAAAACTGACAAATAGTTTAAAGCTCGTTTCTGATTTCCTGATGTTATAAAATACTGTATGGCATTGAGGGCATTGAAAACAAAGTGTGGATTCATTTGTGACCTTAAAACCTTAAGTTTAAGATCGACCATTTCCTTTTGTGCTTGCAACAGTTTTTCCTGCTCTGCTTTTACTTTTTGTTCAAACCGTAACTGATATAGTTTTATTCCAGTGATTGAGGCAATTGCTTTGAGAATGCGAAGGTGTTGTTTTGTGAAAAAATCTTTCTCAGGAGATTCACAATCGATCACCCCAATCACTTTATTGTCAGCAAGGATGGGAACGCATATCTCAGAAAATCGTCTTGCATCATCTATCAAATACCTTGGGTCGACAGTTGTGTCATTAATAATTTCGGCTTCACCGGTGATTGCAACATTTCCAGTGATCCCTTCTCCCAATGATATACTTACGGGTTTATAAATTTCATAATCTTTTGGATTTTTGGGTCCATAAGCAGCGATTTGCTCAAGACATTTATTTTTATAATCCACCAGGTAAATTACACAGTCAATAAATCCAAGTTTTGCTATGCAGTTTTTTGCAATGTCCCACAAGATTTCAGACTCTGAATTTTTAGTATGTATCGCAGTTGTGAAATAAATTAAAATTTCTTCAAACTGTTCGGTATTAAACTTTCTGTTTTTTGTAGTCTCTAAACTCATTTTTTGAATTTAATGTTTAAGAAAGTGAATTAAAGGTAATTAAATTATCTCATAAAATTTAAAAATGCTGTCTTGCATCCCCACACAAAACAGCATTTTTTCAATTAAAGGAAACTATACATATTTATTTTCTTCATTTTAATCCGATGGGATTTAGCCTGACTTTTAGTTCCTAAACTTCTTTTCAAGCCTGTCCACTTTTGCTGATTGTTGACAACCAAAGCAATGAAACCAATCAAAAGAAATAAATCAAACTACTCCATTGCTGTTACTTTTTCAGGATTTTTGCAGTTGTTTTATGTACTCCGGAAGTTATTTCAGCCAGATACATTCCTTTTGATAAATAATTCATATCAATTGAACCGGAGTTATTATTGATGTCTTGATTTAAAACCTGCTGTCCCATTAAGTTATAAATTTTTATGTTGTCAATAGTTGATTTTGAATTAAAATTTAATTGGTTAACGACCGGGTTTGGGTAATAGTCAAATTCAATCTGTGTGTTTTCAGTTGTACTCAATATACCTGCAAGATTGATTGAAAAATCGGCATACGCATCAGCCGAACCAACAAAAACGTAGTATACAGATCCTTCCGTAGCGTCAATGGATGATAAATTACTTGTATTACAGATATTTGTTGGCTGGTTAACCCAGGTAAGATCTGCACCGGTCTGGGCATTTTCGTCAATGGCAGTAAAAAATATAATGGCACTGTTACCGGGACCACTGCTCAAGCCACCAATTACTTGCCCGTCAGTTCCGGCAGTAAATTTATACCAAATTCCCGGAGTGTTTTGAGTATTGCAACCCCCTTGTTGACCACCATCATCTGTTATGGTAGCCAATAAAAAATGAATGTCCTCTTCAAAATAATCCTCCAAACCATTTAAATCAATGGCATTTTCAATTAAATCATTTTCAGGTGCTTGAAAGGCATTTGCTGTATTTATTATAATGTCTGATGCCACATTATTTTTCAAGTAAACATAATAGGTAGTTCCAATTGTTGTTTCTATGCTAGATGTAGATCCCACTCCACAAGTATTTGTTGGTTGATCAACATATTCAAGTTGCATGCCCGAGGTAACTCCTTCTGAAGGGCCTTCAAAGAAAACTATAACAGGACTGTCTGGCAAAAAAATACCTGCGCCTACTACACCTGTTTTAGTAGCTGTAAACGTATACCAAACTCCGGGCTGCGATAGTGCACAACCTAATGCCGGTGTATGATCACTCGTGTTTGTTGCATTTGGAAAGTCAACATTAGATTCGGTGAATGGAATGGGCCCAAACCCAAGATCTATAGCATTTTCAATTAAATCATTTGGCGGTTGCGCCGTCAGGTTTGCCAACCCAATTGTAAAACTCATAGTTAAAACTAAAAGTAAAGTAGATAACGTTTTCATAATAGTATTTGTTAAAGGTTTATGAGACAAAACTACTATGAATCATCCTGCTGAATAGGGGCAAATTGATAAATGGTAGTTTTGAGTGGATGGTTGGTGAATGCCAATTTTTTTTAATAAAAAAACCGCTTGCAGTTTCCTGAAAGCGGTTTGTATATAACTTCTTCTAATTTATTTCTTTTCCAGCCACTCCCGCGCATTAACAAACGCTTCCAACCAGGGCGAAACTTCGTCGTTTCGGTCTTTTGGGTTATACGCGCAATAACAAGTAAAGCTTAGTTCGTTTTTTTAAACTTAAATAATGATGCTTGTAAAATCTTTACCGGATGTGGTTAAAAAAAATAGTGCAAGCTCGACTAATAAATCACTTCAAATTCCAATCTACCCAGGCATCCATATGTGCTATGGAATTGGGTTTAAGAATGATTTCTCGTTGGTTATTTAACAGGAAATAGGTTGGGGTTCCAAAAACAAAATAATCTTGGGCCACCCGGCTATCCCATTTTTCAAAGTCACAGTAAACAAAAAATGGATATGATTGAGCGCTTTGCTCAAAAGAAGTTTGGTCTGTATCTAAAGAGATATAAACCACTTCAACGCCTAAATTGCGCCATCTGCTATAGTTTTGTATCAATTTAGGCAATTCTTCTTCACATTTGGGGCACCAGCTTGCTCCAAAAACTACTAAGGTATAAGGCGTGCTCAGTGAGGATAGATTTTTAAAATTGGTTTGTTTCACGCCGTTTAAAAAGCTCATCTCGCCAAAATGAATTTCGGGAGCAATGTTCCCTTTTTTCATAGCGCGGTAGCTTTCAAGCTGCTTGGCTAAATCGCTATCAATGGTGCACGTCTCTTCATTCAGCACTTTTAATGCTAAATATTCAGATGCTTGAAACAAGCTGTGTCGTTCCAGCAAATCAAAAAGAAAGGCAGTCACTTCGTTGAGTTTATTTTCGTCTTTTACCAAGTTGACCAGCTTTGCATCTATTGAAAGTTGCATTTCTATAAATACTGAATCTAAAGAACGTCCACTATTTTCTAATAACCAAAAATGACTTTCGATGGCATCTTTAAACAACCCACTTTTGTAAAGACGTGAATCTGTATAGTCCATCGCTCTAAAAGCAGCTATAGTAGCAGGGATTTCTTCAGTGCGGTATTGTGCCACTGTAGAAACCGAACTCACTAATTTGCGAGCCGGTAAAAACCATTTGACATAACTATCGTTTGGCAATGACTCTAAAAAAGCGGCGTCTTCTTCTTTAATACGTTGTTTTTCTTCCTGTATCGCTTTTGATGGGGTTGCTTGAACTGCAAAAAGAGAATCGAGGGAGTATATTTTTTCTAAGTATATCCAGGCACTCAAGGCTTGTTCTCTGCGTGGGTGTTCTTGTGCATACTGCTCAAACCATTGGTTTTCTTGCCCTTTAGTGACCTTGATGGTTTCAGAATAACTCAAGGCGTCGCCAACGATTTCAACGTTTTCTCCGCTTAGAATTACAAATAGTGGTTTTTCATCGGCTGACATTAAATAGCCTACACCATAATCTGCTTTGGAATAAAAAAGTTTGAAGCTTCCTTTTTCATCAATTCTCGCATTTGAAATGGGATAGGTTTTTAGACCGTCAAAACCTTCTAGTTTAATTTCTTGATTCGCAAGAAGATTTAAATTGCCCGATATAGTTTGAGCAAATGAATTACTTCTTAGAAGTACCGTGCTTAGTAATAATATTATTATTTTTATATTAATCATTTATTTTACTTTTTTTTTGTTTTAAAATGACTTTTATAAATGGGTGACCATATTAGAATTAATGATATTTTAATCCTTGAGGCAACGCACAGAGAATCCGAAAGCACGATTGTCGCTTCCCATACCGGCATTGCTATTATTTAAGAAGAGGTCTCTAGCTCTGCTATCTAATACCGTACTAGACCAATAGCGGCCGTCAGAGCTAACACCGTTGATCGAGCCACTGGAGGTAACGCGGCGGCCCGCCCTGGGAAATTTAAGCGGAGAAGCAAACGCGCCGGCTGCATTATTACTGCCCCAGCTTAAACGCTCTGCATCTAACTCTGTTTCTGTAGGCAAGCGATAACCACTCGGGCAGGGGTTGTTAATGCCGTTTATATCCTGCCATAAATCATCGTTTTTTGGGCTTCGCCAATCAGTGAATGTTGTAATAAAATTCGCATTTCCGGGCACGTCTGTAACACTTTGGGTGGTGATATTTGCCGAAGTTCTAATCTCATGCCCATCTGTTAACCTTCCCCATTGGTAGAGGTCTCCATAAGAGGCAGCATCTGTGCTTGAGGTCGCTACTTGTGTGGCGCCCAGGTTGCGGTCTAACCAGCATTTATTATTACTTTCTACGGGTTTATAAGTTAAACCGTTAAAGGTAAATTGTGTAGGCTCCCCTGTACATGCGCCAGAGGTTACAAGGTCTAAAGACACATTATTATCACATATATTTATCCAGTTTGTACCGTTGTAGGTTTCTAGGCATTTTGTATTGGTGTTGTATATGATCAAGCCTTCGGCAGGGGTGGGGATTAAGTCTCTATGCATAAAGGTCATTCTTGGAGGCAAGAATCCCTGTGTGGTGGAAGTTACATCCAGCTTTGCTGAAGGGTCTGGAGTTTCAGTGCCAATACCCACTTGGGCAAAGGCATTGGTGATTATAAGCACCAATGCAATCATTAGTAATAGTCCTTTTGTGTTCATTTTGTCTATTTATACTTATTATTCCTGTTAGGCTTTTAGTGTTTCTTAATAATATTTTTTTAATCCTTTATGCAACGCACAGATCTTCCGGTACCTCTGGGAGATATTAACTCCTCAACTTGAAAACTAAGTATATTGAGGTAGCTCGCACCATCACCGTCAGTTGTACTACCAACTGTACTACTCCAATAAGCACTTCTTGCATTAGGAGCTATAATCTCACCATTAGTTGTACTACGAAAACCTGCTGTCGGCAATTTTAGTGAAGAAGCAAAAGCTCCATAGATGTCGTCGCTGCTCCAACTTGCACGTTCTATATTTAACTCCGTTTGGGTAGGTAAACGAAAGCCTGATGGGCAAGGGTTGTTTACGCCATTAACACCTTGCCAAAGATTTGAATTTTGAGGGCTTCTCCAATCTCTAGGTGTATTTGGAGAAACAATGAAGTTGCCATTTCCAGGATAATCTGTACTGCTTAAGATAGTTGTGGTGTCAGAGCTTATAACTTCATGTCCATCAACACCTCGACCCCACTGGTAGAGATAACCACGAGAATATAAATCATCGAAGAATAGTGCTACTCGTGATGCGCCCAAATTACGATCAAGCCAGCATTGACCAACGCTTTCTATTGGCTTATAAGTTTGGCTATTAAAGGTATATACTATTTGTGCGCCTGAACATGCACCAGAGTCTATAAAAACAGCTGGAGACACACTACCATCACAGAGACTTATCCAGTTTATACCGTTATATGTTTCAAGGCACTTGGTATTGATGTTGTAAATAGTCAAGCCTTCGCTGGGGGAGGCAATAAAGTCTCTTTGTAAAAATGTCATTCTTGGAGGCAAGAATCCCTGTGTGGTGGATGTTACATCCAGCTTTGCTGATGCGTGTGGAGTTTCAGTGCCAATACCTACCTGAGCAAAGGCATTGGTGCTTATAAGCACCAATGCGATCATTAGTAATAGTCCTTTTGTGTTCATTTTGTCTACTTATACTTATTGTTAGTGTTAGGCTTTAGTGTTTCTTAATTATATTTTTTTAATCCCTGATGCAACGTACAGAAGCTCCATACGCTCGGTAAAAGCCACCGCTAGCGGCAGCAAAGCTACCGTAGAAGCTTAAGTAGCGGGAAAAGCTGTTTTGAACAGCACTAGACCAATAGTACCCATGGCTGCCAACATTAACGAGAAAACCACCGCTAAAACTGCGGATGCCCGCCGCAGGAAATTTAAGCGGAGATGCAAAGGCGCCGGCTGCATTATTACTGCCCCAGCTTAAACGCTCTGCATCTAACTCTGTTTCTGTAGGTAAGCGATAACCATTTGGGCAAGGGTTGTTAATACCATTCACGCCTTGCCAAAGATTATTGTTTTGAGGAGAGCGCCAATCACCAGGTTCGCTTTGTGCTATTATAAAATCTCCATGTTCTGGAATATCAGTGCTGCTTAGGGTAATTGTTGTTGCAGAATTCCGACACTGATGGCCATCGCTTCTTCGGCCCCATTGGTATAAATCGCCGTAAGAATCGGCATCTGTGCTACTTGTTGCTACTTGTGTAGCACCTAAATTGCGGTCCATCCAGGTTTTACCGGTTGTGGGATTAGTTACATCTATAACAGCTGTTGGATCTGAGGCACAGAATACAGAACCGGCAGGATAAAAAGCATTGTTGTCGCATCCATCATACCAAAACGTACCGTTCCACCATTGTAAGCAATTAAGAGTTGTATTGTAAATAGTTAAACCCTCTGCAGGTGAAGGGATAGCATCGCGCTGGAGGGTGGTCATACGAGGAGGTAAAAAACCTTGGGAAGTGGATACTATGTTTAGCTTTGCTGATGCGTCTGGAGTTTCAGTGCCAATACTCACTTGGGCATTTGCAGTGCTCAAGCCGATAAAGGCGAGTATTAGAACAAGAGAAGTTTTTAAATAAGAAGTTTTTGTAATCATTTATTATTTTGTTTTAAAATGGACTGTTATAAATGGGTTATCATGTTATAATTAGTTATACTTTAATCCTTGATGCAACGCACAGAGAACCCGTGGGCTCGTCTGTAGTCATCTATCCCTGCGTCGGATTGGAAGAAGCGGAGGACGCGTAAGTTAATGCCATTAACTGTACTGCTCCAAAAGCCGCCTAAAGAACCCTCACTGTCGACCAAACCATCGCTGAACGAGCGCCGACCAGCCATAGGCAATTTAAGCGGTGAGGCAAAGGCGCCCGCTGCGTTGTTAGTACTACTTATAGGAGCTTGCACCCAACTTGCACGCTCTGAATCGAGTTCTGTAACTGTTGGCAAGCGGTAACCACTTGGGCAAGGATTATTTACCGCATTTACCCCCTGCCATAAATTGTCGTTTTGTGGGTTACGCCAATCATTAGGTGAACTGATGATTGTTATAAAATCGCCGTGACCGGGGGTGTCTGTAGTACTTAGAGTGGTTGTAGTACCAGAAGTACGTATTTGATGCCCGTCGGTTCCTCTTCCCCATTGGTACAGGTCGCCATAGCTAGCTGCATCGGTGCTTGAGGTAGCTACTTGTGTGGCGCCCAGGTTTCTGTCCATCCATACTTTACCTGTGATGGGGTTAGTTACGGATGGTGGTGGTGCAGCTGTAGCTGCACCACCCAGAAGATTTGTCCAATTTGTACCATTGTACACCTGCAATTCGCCATTGGTACCGCAATTGGTACAATACAACATTAATCCCGTTGCAGGGGTATTGATATTGTTGCGTTCTGCTTCTGTCATTCTTGGGGGCAAGAATCCTTGTGAGCTGGATGTTAGATCCAGCTTTGCTGATATGTGTGGCGTTTCAGTGCCAATACCTACTTGGGCTGCTGCAGTGCTCAAGCCGATACAGGCAATCGTTAAAATTATGAAAATTGTTTTTTTCATTTGAATTACATTTGTGTTTTTTATTTGTGAGCTGGTTTTTGTGATTTTTTAAAATAATAAAATATGAGAAGTAATCCTATTACAATCATGGGAATGATCCAGTGGTCAATGGGCGCCGCAGGAGTACTATCATCTACGTCGTCGTCAAAGATTATTTGTGAATATAAGGGTTGTGAAGCCATCGCACAGAGTGCAATTGTGAATATTAATACTATTTTTTTTATGAGGGTTTTTAAAATTTTCATTGATAGGTTTTTTAATTTTTGATTAATTTAGTTGTAAATTGACCACCATTGGACTGAGTTAATTTAATGATATACACTCCACGAGCCAAAGCAGCGGCGTCCATGGTGAGCAAACCATTTGAATTGACGGTATGGTTTTCGGTGACAACTGTTTGTCCAATTACATTGGTGATGCGCATTGTCACCTCTTGCCCACTGATTCCTCTGGTCGCAATTGTAAAGCGGTCCTTAACGGGGTTGGGGAACAACACAAAGGAGTCTCCAAAACTCACCTCAGGGGTGCTTAACATTTCTTCAAACACGATTTCGAAGCGGTCGCTCGCGCTGCTTTCAGGGTCTGCGAGATTGATGGTGAAGGCATATATCGTGTTTTCATTATTTTCCAAATGCGTAGTCGTTCCTGTGAAATGGTCCAGCAGCAAAGCGTTGATATCATTGATTTCGCTTAAATCGGCTTCAAAGACATAGTCTGTGGTACGATAGGCATTTGTAAACAGCGGAATACTTTCGCCTTCAAGCGGTAAAGCTCTGCTCTCGATACTCCATAAGCGGTCGTCATTTGAACTCGCCAGGTTTTCATCCTGATTGTACAACTTGAGTGCATCCTTTGAGGTGATGGCATTGGTGTTTTCTTCACCAAACTTGAATCGTAAACCATCTGATGGAGTCTCCCCGGCTGCAAAGGCATCTGCACGATACAAGCGCAGATCGAGTTTACTACTAATATTGAATACCGTCGTTAAAGGTGCGTCTATATTTTTATGACTTTCTTCAAAAGTAAAACTTGCAGCGCCGGTTGCCAGTGTCGTTACAAAAGCAGCCTGACCGGGTTGTAAAAACTGATTTCCTGATGAACTGGAGGGATTGGTTCCATCTGATAAATCTATGGTGACATAAGCACCGCGACCGTTATCTCCATTTAATGTGGGATCCCATATGTAGTAGGAATTCGGATTGATATTGGTGGAGGCGGAAATCACATTATTTATATCTACAGCACTTTGATATGGATTTCCAATAAAATTGAATGCCCCTGGAGTTTCATTTAAGTTTGACACGGTATGAGTTCCAATTTTTAATAACCCAGTTGTTCTTAAAGTCGTGATGGTTGGTGTAGGGTTGTTTGTGGTCATGTCTATAGAGCGATCGCCTCTTACCATTAATCGATATGCGCCACCGGCTGATAGCGTATTGATGTCAGTATTGGCTACCGCGTCCCAAGTTTGCGCTAAGTTATCAAAGATAAATAAAGAAGGTGCTCCAGAGGCTGTGGCATCAAAACCATTTGCCCCGGTAGTCGATCCTGTGATATGGGTTCCAAAGCCAGGGCTTGGATTTATTGTAGCTCCTGTGGCTCCTTCTTGCCAATTGGCATTAATGGTTGATGAAGTGGTAACCGGCGAACTCAATAATCTAAAGGCTCGCTTAGCCGGTATGTAACGCTCAACCACAATATTATCAATTGTTCCACCCAAAGATTCTTCCACAATAGAAGTTGTAGTACTGTTGCTTTGCAAAATGATTTTTCCCGCAGCATCTAGTGTTCCTGCTTCAGATTTAAGGCGATTGGTAATGGTCAATTTTCCCCCGACAACAGTAGCAGTATTGCTTGATTTGTTTAATTCAAGACGTTTAATGGCGTCGTTACTTCCAAAGGTTAAACTTTGAGGATTGCCTCCTATTAGTTCAATACTGCCATCAGCAGCATTTAAAGTGCCTGATATATTGTTGAAGTCTTTTTCAAGTAATAATCTACTTGAATTAAGGGTTAGTGCGCCTTCGTTTTCAAAAGCTTCATCAACATAAAAAACTTCGTTATTGGATATGGTAACTAGTTCTCCACTTTTAATTGTAAGTTGTGCAAAACTACTGCTAGAGATTAATAGTAAAAACATCAATCTTTGATGTGCTTTTATTGGAATAAAATTAAGATTCATAGTTGGCTTTTAATTTATTTATTATTGAGTTTATCTGTTTAATAAAATAAGGCCCGGAGGAATATCTACTAATTGAAATTAGTGTATGAGCTGAGGTTATTTTATCACTATTTAAAATTCTGTTTCTTAAATCATACAGTTCAAAAAATAGATTATCTGAGTACAAATGGGTAATTTGAAGGTTTAAAACTTCCTGAGTTGGATTTGGATTAATAATTGAAGGAAACAGGTTAATCTGGAAATTCAATGTTACTTAATGTGAAGATTTCAAAAATTTATATTTAAAAAAAAAATATTTAATAGTTTATTTACAGATATTTAAATCACAAAATAAATATTTTTAAATCACTATTCTCTTAAGCTAATAGTATATTCCCATAAATTATTGATATTTATTAGAGAAAATAATAAGGGATAATAGCCGGGGTTAATGCTCAATTAACTCAAGATTGAAGTGTTATGCAATCCTATAAATTTCAAAAACTTAACATCGGGAAAACTATCTCAAAAAACTTTGATTAAAAGATTCAAAAAACCTTCAGAGATTCTCTAATGGATGATTAAACACAAAACCATCAAACGGTTTAAAGTGAGGGGGAGTTTCTATTTTAAATTGATCTAATGCATCTCATACATCACCTTAAACAATTATTAAATTGGTGGATGGAATCCAAAAAAAGAAAAAGTTCAGTAATTTGGTTTGAGCCAACTAGTACATATTTTAGTTTTAAATAAAACATTAAAGTCTGTAAATACCGTTAATAATCTCCTGTAGAGTTCTTTTCCGGAAGTATAAGCTTGCTATTTTATTTATAAAACATCTTAGCGCACTCGTGGTATTAACTAGTTGCTTTCCAGCCACTCCCGCGCATTCACAAACGCCTCCAGCCAAGGTGAAACTTCGTCGTTTCGGTCTTTTGGGTAATACCCCCAGTTCCATGGAAAAGTAGAGCGTTCCAAGTGAGGCATCATCACCAGGTGGCGTCCTGTGTCATCAGTCATCATAGAGGTGTTGAAGTCAGAGCCGTTGGGGTTAGCGGGATAGCCTTCATAGCTGTAAGTTCCCACAATGTTGTACTTTTCTTTTTCATAAGGGAAACTGAATTTTCCTTCACCATGTGCCGCCCAGATACCCAGTTTGCTGCCGGCAAGTGAAGAGAGCATTACCGATTTGTTTTCGGCAATTTCTACTGAAGTGAATGTACATTCAAACTTGCCACTGTCATTGTGCAGCATTTTTGGTTTTTCATCGTGATCGGGATTGATTAAACCCAATTCGATAAACAACTGGCAACCATTACACACGCCTAAAGACAACGTATCCGGTCTGGCAAAAAAGTCTTTCAAGGCTTTGTTTGCTTTTTCATTGTATAGAAATGCACCGGCCCAACCTTTGGCACTTCCCAAAACATCACTGTTTGAGAATCCGCCCACAGCAGCTATAAATTGAATATCTTCTAAAGTCTCACGTCCCGAAATCAAATCGGTCATATGCACGTCCTTTACATCAAAACCGGCGAGGTACATCGCGTTTGCCATTTCGCGCTCGCTGTTGCTTCCTTTTTCTCTTAAGATAGCCGCTTTGAGACGCCTTCCTTCTTTGGGTGCGGGTAATTGACCTGTAAACTGTTTTGGAAACTTAAACTCCAGTGGTTGCTTCTTGTAATTTTCAAAACGTTCATCCGCCTTTTGGATTCCGCTTTGTTTTCTATCTAAAAGATGGGAAGTTTTATACCATACATCACGCATTTCAGAAACTTTAAAACTTTCTATGGTCGTTCCGTGCGTTATGGAAAGGGTATCACTTTCGGCGACAGTTCCAATTTTTATGGCTTCTATATTGGCTTTCGCGAAAGCGTTTTCAATTTCTGAATCATTGTTTGCCTGAATCAAAACCCCGGTGTTTTCAGCAAAAAGTATTTTGACGAGGTCGTTTTCGCTTAAAGCGGAAAGATTAATGTTTGCGCCTAAATTGTTGTCTGCAAAACATAGTTCCAACAACGCTGTTAATAGTCCGCCAGAAGAAATATCATGTCCTGCAGCGATTTGGTTGTTGCGAATTAAGTCTTGTATGGTATTGAAAGCGGTTTTGAAATAGACCGCATCGTTTACTGATGGGGCTTCGTTGCCAATTTCGTTAAGAATCTGAGCAAACGAAGAACCGCCCAGTTTAAAATCGTCCTTGCTCAGGTTGATGTAATAGATACTGCCTTTTCCTTTTTGCAGCACAGGTTCGACCACCTGAGTGATGGTGTCACAATTTCCGGCTGCCGAAATAATGACCGTCCCGGGAGAAATCACGTCACCACCAGGATATTTTTGTTTCATCGAAAGCGAATCTTTCCCTGTGGGCACATTGATGCCTAAAGCAATCGAAATTTCTGAAACGGCTTCCACAGCGGCATACAAACGCGCATCCTCCCCGGGATTGTTACAAGGCCACATCCAGTTGGCCGAAAGCGAAACGGATTGCAAACCATCTTTCAACGGTGCCCAAACGATGTTAGTCAAAGCTTCGGCAATAGAGTTTTTAGAACCTGCTATCGGGTCAATTAGTCCGGAAATAGGGGAGTGTCCAATGCTGGTCGCCACTCCTTCCTTGCCATTATAATCCAGCGACATCACGCCACAATTATTTAAAGGTATTTGCAAGGGTCCTACACATTGCTGCTTGGCAACACGCCCTGTCACACAACGGTCCACCTTGTTGGTGAGCCAGTCTTTACAAGCAACTGCTTCCAGCTGGAGTATCTGGGTGATATAGTCTTTAATTTTAACTGATGAATACTTTAATTCAGGATAATTTCTTTCAATGGTTGTATCAGTCATCACTGTTTTTGGCGAACTTCCAAACATATCGGCGAGGGCTAAATCCATTGGGTTTTTGCCGTCTTTAGACTTGAAAACAAAACGGTGATCGCCGGTCACGGTTCCCACTTCATACATAGGAGAACGCTCGCGTTCTGCAATGCGTCGCAGGGTTGCGGTGTCCTTTTTTCCAATGACAAGACCCATACGCTCCTGAGATTCATTGCCGATAATTTCTTTAGCCGATAGGGTAGGGTCACCCACAGGTAGTTTTTCCAAATTGATTTCGCCTCCTGTTTCTTCCACGAGTTCGCTCAGGCAGTTGAGGTGTCCACCGGCACCGTGATCGTGTATGGAAACTATGGGATTGATATCACTTTCCACCAAACCGCGAATGGCATTGGCGGCGCGTTTTTGCATTTCGGGATTGGAACGCTGAATGGCGTTGAGTTCGATGCCACTTGAAAATGCCCCGGTATCAGCCGAAGACACTGCAGCACCACCCATTCCGATACGGTAATTATCTCCTCCAAGAATAACGATATCATCACCCTCATTCGGTTTGTCTTTGATGCTCTGGTCTTTCTTTCCATACCCAATTCCTCCGGCGAGCATAATCACTTTGTCATAACCGAGCATTCGTTCAGTTTCTTTGTGTTCAAATGTCAAAACCGAACCTGCAATTAAGGGCTGCCCAAATTTATTTCCGAAATCAGAGGCTCCGTTGGATGCTTTGATTAAAATATCTAGTGGTGTTTGGTACAGCCACTTTCTGGGAGCTATGTTTTGTTCCCAAGACCTGTTTTCAAGCCGTGGATAAGAGGTCATATAAACAGCTGTTCCGGCGAGGGGCAACGAGCCTTTTCCTCCGGCAAGTCTGTCTCGAATTTCACCTCCGCTTCCGGTTGCTGCGCCGTTGAAGGGCTCTACTGTGGTGGGGAAGTTATGGGTTTCTGCTTTGAGCGAAATGACGCTCTCATAATTTTTCTTTTGGTAAAAGTCAGGTTTGTCGGCACTTTTGGGGGCAAATTGCTCCACGGTGGGGCCTTCTATAAAGGCGACATTGTCTTTATAAGCTGAAACAATGGTATTGGGGTTTTCAGCCGAGGTTTTCTTGATGAGCTTAAAGAGCGAAGATGGTTTTTCTTTTCCATCAATCACAAAAGTGCCATTAAAAATTTTATGTCGGCAGTGCTCAGAGTTTACTTGTGAAAACCCAAACACTTCAGAATCTGTTAGCTGTCGCTCCAAACGTTTTGATAGTTCATCTAAATAGGCTACCTCTTCATCATTGAGTGCCAGTCCTTCTTGTTTGTTATAGGCGGCAATATCAGTAATGTCTTTAATCGCTTCCGGCTGAATGTTTACAGTAAAAAGTTCCTGATGAAGCTCGGTATATTTTTGCAGAAGCATGGGATCAAAATCGGCATCTTTTTCATTTGTGATTTGAAACTCCTCAATGCGAATGATGCCTTCAATACCCATATTTTGAGTAATCTCCACGGCATTAGTACTCCAGGGAGTCACCATTGCAGCGCGCGGACCTATGAAGCAATGGCTTGCTTCAGCATTGGCAGTCTCACTATCAAGGAGTGTGGAATTGCCAAAGAGCCAGTTGAGTTTTTTTATGTTTTGGTCGTCAAGTTTTTGATTTGTAGATACTGCGTAAACCGTGTTCTGCTTTGAAAAAAAGAGGATCATAAAGGGTGTTTGTTTAATGATGAAAAACAAAGTACAAAATTACTGATTTTTATTCTAAAAGTGATGAGCTAATTTTGTTTTGAAATATTGTTTTTTTTAGTGATTAAATTTTTGTGATTGTGAGTTGTAAAAACTAACAGTTCATTTGTTAAATTAATTTTGAAACTAAATTTATTATATTGAAAGTGCTAACTTGCTATCCTAAAAATATTAATACAATGATGAAACAAAAAGTACAATTGCTTAGCTTTTTTTTTATGTTCTTTACTTTGGGTGTTAGTGCCCAAGAAGAACCCGAATCTATTTCACAAGGCGTTTTTCTTGGAAAAACACCTCCTGTAAGTGAAATGCCATCTGCCGGGATTCCTCCGGTGAGAGATAATACAGAAGCGCGGATAATCAAAAACAGACTTCGTGGTCAAAGAAAACTGGATCCCACAGGACTACCACTTTATGGTGAGACTCAAGCTCAAAGGGAACTGGGAGGTATTGCTTCCTTTGCCCTTGAAGAAAACTTTGACGGCGCTACAGTATCAGAAGGTGGGGCTTTACCACCCGATCCAACAGGAGCTGTTGGACCCAACCACTATGTACACGCTTTTAACCTTGGAGTTAAAATATTTGACAAATCAGGCACTT